>NZ_JALIDZ010000003.1:72500-372500 GCF_025397915.1 Microbaculum marinisediminis | reverse complement strand
CAGTCGCCGCGGTGGCGAGAGCCCGTTCCCAGGCTCCGGTGTCGCGCTGCTGCGAGCCGACATGGAACGAGACGCCGGCGGCGACCACGCCCGAGCGGTGAGCGTGCTCGAGCACCTCGATCGCCATCTCCGGCGCGCAGCCGAACTTGCGGCTGAGCGGCCATTCGGCGCCCTCGCCGTCGGTCAGAACACGGCAGAACACTCGCGAACCGGGCGCGGCGCGGGCGATCTTGTCGACCTCCTCGAAGCTGTCGACGGCGAACAGGCGCACGCCGAGCTCGTAGGCGCGCGCGATGTCGCGCTCCTTCTTGATCGTGTTGCCGTAGGAGATTCGGTCGGCCGCCGCGCCGGCGGCTAGCGCCAGCTCGATCTCGGTGAGCGAGGCGGTGTCGAACGACGAGCCGAGCTCGGCGAGCAAGCTCAGGATCTCCGGAGCCGGATTGGCCTTGACCGCGTAGAAGATGCGGCTGTCCGGCAGCGCCCGGGTGAAGGCGTTGTAGTTCTCGCGCACGACATCGAGGTCGACGACGAGGCAGGGGCCTTCGGGGCGTCGCTCGGCGAGGAATGAGCGAATACGGTCGGTGGTCATCGGGTTTGGCTCCCAATCTCAAAGGTTCAAACCACCGGTGCCCACGCCTTCGGCACCCGCGCTTTGGAGACGCGGAAGCCGTCAGCGTGAACGCCGACTACTGTGCTCCGGATGCGCGAACGCGATCGTCAAACCGATTCCACGTCCGGAACCTGGTTGCCTTTGATTGGATCGGGAGTGCCGAACCGCACGTCGGGCAAGGATGGTGTGCCTCTTCAGTAACCCCGGCTTTTGGAGGAGCCGGCAGAGACCAAAAAAGCCCGCACCGTCGTTGCTTTAAGTCGCCACCCGCAGGAAGTTTCCGGGGGGTAGCCCGGCGACCACAGGCACGTGCGAATATTGGGCGAGCGCGTATGTATGTGCTTCGCCTCTACTGCGCAAATAAAATTTCTATGACGTTTGGCTTTTTCTGTCCCGGGGCGGGGCCGTCGCGAGCGCGACGCCGACCAGAATCGTCGCCATGCCGACCGCATGGAAAAGCCTGAACTGCTCGCCGAGGAACGCCACCGCCATCAGCGCGCCGAAAAGCGGCATCAGATGAAAGAACGGTCCGGCGCGGTTGGCGCCGATCAGTTCCACCCCGCGGTTGAAGAAGGCGTAGGCGATGATCGAGGGGAAGATCACGACATAGAGGCAGGCCGCCACCGTCAGCGCGTCGAACTTCAGCACGTAGCCGGTGGAGATCTCCCAGATGAGCATCGGGCTGAGCAGGATGTCGCCGAACAGGAACGTCACCGCCAGGAAGCTGATCCAGTGAATCGGCGGACGCTTGCGCAGGAGGGCCGAATAAAGGCCGTAGAGCACGACGGCGGCCAGGATCAGGATATCGCCGAAATTGAATTGGATCGAGAGAAGCCGGGAAATATCGCCCTGGCTGATGATGACGACGACGCCGCACAGCGAGACGAAGATGCCGATGGCCTGCCGGATCGTCAGACGCTCGGAGAACAGAACGAAGCTGGCCAGTGCGATGATCAGCGGCTGCGAGGACTGCAACAGCACGCCCGTCAGTGCGCCGGTGTACTGCAGCCCGAAATAAACCATGGTGTTGTAGGACGTGATGCCGGCGAAGGAGAGGAGCAGAATCATCGGCATGTGGCGGCGGATCACCGGCCAGTCGCGTTTCAGGTGTGGCCAGGCGAACGGCAGCAGGATCAGGAAACCGCCGCCCCATCGCACCGACGCCAGGGCGACGGGGGGCACATGCCCGGCCACATAACGCCCGAGGATCACGTTTCCCGCCCAGAAAAGGGTGGTCAGCGTCAGAAGCAGATAGGCCTGGCCGTAAAGCCACTGGCCAATTCGGGCGATATAGGACGGCATATTTACGCTAGGGACGGTTGGAAACCAACTTCGCTACCGGCTATAGGCTTGTCTGTAAAGGTTTCGGCAACGGTCGCGTCGGCACGCGGTTGCCGGTATAGTCTCGCGCCCTCGGCCGAGCCGGCAGGGCGATCGGAAGGGAAATCGGAACGCTATGGCGAATGTTGTGGTCGTCGGCTCGCAGTGGGGCGACGAGGGAAAAGGCAAGGTTGTCGACTGGTTGTCCGAGCGCGCCGACGTCGTCGTGCGCTTCCAGGGCGGGCATAACGCCGGTCACACCCTGGTGGTCGACAACCAGACCTACAAGCTGAGCCTGCTGCCGTCCGGCATCGTCCGGCCGGGCAAGCTGTCGGTGATCGGCAACGGCGTCGTGATCGACCCGTGGGCGCTCGCCGAAGAGATCGGCCGGCTGAACGAGCAGGGCGTCTCGATAACCGCGGACAACCTGCGGATCGCCGACAACGCCACGCTGATCCTGCCGCTGCACCGCGAACTCGACGCGTTTCGCGAGGAGGCCGCCGGCACCGCCCAGATCGGCACCACCAAGCGCGGCATCGGCCCGGCCTACGAGGACAAGGTGGGGCGCCGCGCGATCCGCGTCTGCGATCTCGCCGAATCGGACAGCCTCGCCGACAAGATCGAGCGGCTCCTGGTCCATCACAACGCCTTGCGCCGCGGCCTCGGCCACCCGGAAGTCGACGCGGCCGCGCTCGAGGCGGAGCTGCGCGCGGTTGCGCCGAAGATCCAGCCCTACGCCTGCTCGGTATGGTCCCTGCTCGACGGCGAACGCCGCCGCGGCCGGCGCATCCTCTACGAGGGCGCTCAGGGTACGCTTCTCGACATCGATCACGGCACCTATCCCTATGTGACCTCCTCCAACACCGTCGCCGCGCAGGCGGCGACCGGCTCCGGCACGGGACCTGGCGGGCTCGGATACGTGCTCGGCATCACCAAGGCCTACACGACGCGCGTCGGCGGCGGGCCGTTCCCGACCGAGGATCTGGGCGACGACGGCAACCGGCTGGGCGAGCGCGGCCGCGAATTCGGCACCGTGACGGGGCGCAAGCGCCGCTGCGGCTGGTTCGACGCGGTGTTGGTGCGCCAGGCGATTCGCACCGGCGGCATCGACGGCATCGCCTTGACCAAGCTCGACGTTCTCGACGGTTTCGACGAACTCAAGATCTGCACCGAGTACCGCCTCGACGGGGCACGGACGGACCATCTTCCCGCCTCCCGCGACGCCCAGGCCTCGGTCGAGCCGGTCTACGAAACGTTCGAAGGATGGGCCGAAAGCACCGAAGGCGCGCGGTCCTGGGCCGATCTGCCCGCTCAGGCGGTCAAGTACGTGCGGCGCATCGAGGAACTGATCGGAGCGCCCGTCGCCCTACTGTCGACGAGCCCGCGCCGCGAAGACACTATTCTTGTCCACGATCCGTTTCAGGATTAAGCGTAGATACCACTAGAGTAACACAGCTCAGATCATGGCAGATTTCGTTTCCGTACTCAGGCGCGCCGTCGCTAACCTCGAGAACAACACCGAAGCCGCGCGGCACGCGATATACGACAAGGCACGCGCGGCTCTGCGTGCGCAGCTCGAGGCGATCGACCCGCCGCTCGGGCCGGACGACATCGCCCGCCAGATCGATAGCCTTGACACGGCGGTCGGAGAGCTGGAGACCGAGTTCGCGCCCCAGCCGAAGCCGCTGGAAGCCCACGAGGCGTTCCAGTCCGCCGTGTCCGAATCCGGCACCCTAGGCGGCGCCGCGTCAACGGCGGCCCGCGAGGCACGCGAGACCCTCGACCGCATCGACGGGGACGGCCAGGACGAAGACACCCGTCGTGGTGCCGGCCCGTCCGGCATGGCGCCGCCCGAGAGGCGTGAACCGTCTCTGGGCGCCCCGCCCCCGCCTTCTGCCCCGCGCCGCCCCGCCGGGCAGCCGGAGGCCCCGAAACCTGCAGCGCAGAAACCTGCAACGCCGCCGGCCTCATCCCCGGCAGCCGCCCAGGCACCGGCCCGGGCCCCAGCTCCGGCTCCGGCTCCCACACCAGCTCCTGCTCCAGCCGCAGCGCCGGCTCAGGCCCCCGCACCGGCCCAGGCCGGAGGCCCCGCGCGCCAGCCGGCCGCGGGCCATCAAGCACCGCCGCCGCCAACTTCGGGACGGCAGGCGCCGCCCGCCGCCGACCTCTACGACGAGGACGATGACATCGAGCGCGGCGGCTCCGGACGCTTTGTCGCCTGGGGCATCCTGCTGCTGGTCATCGTCGGCATCGTCGGTGTCGGCTTCTGGCAGCGCGAGGCGCTGACGACCATGATCACCTCGCTGAGCGGTTCGCAGGAGACGACCGACACCGCGGGCAACGGCAAGATCGCCGACCGGGTGCCCGGCCCCGGGGAGCCGGCAACCGAACCCGGCGCTGGTCAGCCGACCGCGGCGCCGCAGGCGCCCGTTCAGCAACCACCGTCGGCCGATGCCGAAGGAGAGCGCGTCGCCCAGGCCCTGCTGATCGAGGAAAGCGCCGGCGGCGTGTCACCGGCAAGCACGCTCGGCGGCTCGGTGGACTGGAAGCTCGTCGACGACACGGAGGCGGTCGGCGGCGCCGAAAAGGTCATCCGCGGCGATGTCAGCGTCCCGGAGCGGGACCTCAAGGTCACCGTCACCGTCCGGCGCAACAAGGACCAGGCGCTGCCGGCAAGCCATCTCATCGAGCTCGTCTTCCAGACCGGCCCCGGCTTCACGCATGACGGCATCGCCTCGATCCCGGGACTGATCATGAAGGCGACGCCGCGCTCCACCGGCCAGCCGCTCGTCGGTGCCGTGGTGCCGGTGATGGACAACTACTTCCTCATCGGCCTGTCGCAGACGGAGATCGACCAGGAACGAAACGTCCAGGAAATCACCGCGCGCGACTTCATCGACATCCCGGTCAGCTACAAGGATGGCGGCCGCGCGGTACTGTCGCTGGCCAAGGGCGAGTCCGGCAAGGCGATATTCCAGGAAGCCTTCTCGACGTGGGGCGCGCAGTAGACCGGACGGTCACTGCGGAAAACGCATTTTCGCGGCGGCGGCTTGCCTTGGCCGCGACTCTGCGCCATGTTCCGTGCTGTTCCGAGGGGTGCTCCGAAAGGAGCTGAGATGGTCCCTCCGCCCGCAAGGGTGGTCCGACCGAACCCTTCGAACCTGATCCGGGTCATACCGGCGAAGGGACTGGAACCTGCTTCCCCTGAGCCCGAATTCCCCGGATCTCCCTGTGTCACGCGAGAGGAGATCCATGATGCGTAAGACCTTTCACCACCCGCCGCCGGCCCCACCCCTGCCGGGCTGATCCGATGACGCGCCTCCTGCGGGCGGTCGTCATTGCCGCGCTGATCCTGGGGGTCTGGCAGGCCTTGGTGACGGCATTCGCCGTACCCGGCTACATCCTGCCGCCGCCGACCCGGATCGCGGCACAGCTGATGGCCCAGCCCGAATTTCTTGCCCGCAACGCGGCGGTGACGGCGATCGAAATCGTGATCGGCCTCATCGTCGGCGCCGGGCTGGGCGTTGCCACCGCGCTCGCCGCCAGCCTGTTCCCGGCCGCCGGACGGGTGCTGCTGCCGGTGATGGTGGCGAGCCAGGCCCTGCCGGTCTTCGCCATCGCGCCGCTGCTCGTCATCTGGCTCGGCTTCGGCCTCGCCTCGAAGATCGTCATGGCGACGCTGATCATATTCTTCCCAGTCGCCTCGGCCTTCCTCGACGGCTTGCGGCGCACCGATCCGGGCCTGCTCGATCTCGCCGCAATCAGCGGCGCCAGCCGTTTCGACACGCTGCGGCTGATCCGCCTGCCCTCCGCCCTGCCCGGCCTTGCCTCCGGCCTGCGCGTCGCCGCCGCCGTCGCCCCGATCGGCGCGGTGGTCGGCGAGTGGGTCGGCGCCTCCGCCGGCCTTGGATTCGTCATGCTGCAGGCCAATGCCCGCATGCAGACCGACATGCTGTTCGCCGCTCTCTTCCTCCTCGGCCTGATGGCGCTCCTCATACGCGCCCTCGTCGATGCGCTCGCCAGGCGCATGGTGCCGTGGATCGCGGAAAGCGAAACCTGATCACACCAACGGAGCCAACAACACTATGCGTTCCCTGCTTTTTGCCCTCACCCTGCTCGCCGGCCTCGCCCCGCTTGGCGCCTCCGCCGCCGACAAGCTCACCGTGCTGCTCGACTGGTTCGTCAATCCCGACCACGCCCCGCTGATCGTCGCCGCGGAGAAGGGCTACTTCGCCGACCAGGGCCTCGACGTCGAGCTGGTGCCGCCGGCCGACCCCAGCGCACCGCCGCGCCTCGTCGCCAGCGGCCAGGCCGACATCGCCGTGTCCTATCAGCCCAACCTGCACATGCAGGTGAAGGAGGGCCTGCCGCTCAGCCGAATCGGCACGCTGGTCGAGACGCCGCTCAATTCGCTGGTCGTGCTGGAAGACGGACCGATCGCCGGCATCGCCGACCTCAAGGACAAGACCGTCGGCTTCTCGGTCGGCGGCTTCGAGGACGCCCTGCTCGGCGCGATGCTGGAGACGGCGGGACTGACGCTCGACGACGTCAAGCTCGTCAACGTCAACTTCTCGCTGTCGCCCTCGCTGTTCGCCGGTCAGGTCGACGCCGTGATCGGCGCCTTCCGCAATTTCGAGCTGAACCAAATGGAGATCGAGGAGCGTCCCGGGCGCGCCTTCTATCCGGAGGAGAACGGCGTCCCGGTCTACGACGAGCTGGTCTTCATCGCCCGCAACGACGCGCTGGACGATGACCGGCTCTCGCGTTTCGTCACGGCGGTCGAGCTGGCGACGATCTGGCTGACCAACCACCCCGAGGAAGGCTGGGACCTATTCGTGGCGAAGCACCCCGAACTGGAGGACGAGCTCAACGAGCGCGCCTGGTTCGACACCCTGCCCCGGTTCGCCAAGCGCCCTGCCGCGCTCGATACCGGCCGTTACGCGCGCTTCGCCGCGTTCATGAAGGACCGCGGCCTGATCGAGGAGATCGTCCCGGTCGAGACCTACGCGGTGGAGCTGAACTGAGATACGGGCCGAGGCCCCGTCGACCGTCATGCCCGGGCCTGGCCCGGGCATGACGCGCACAAACTGTCTTCCCCTCGACGTCGTTGTCGGGCCTGACCCGGACATCTCGGGCGTGTGGCACGGCGCGCCCGCCGCTCCCGGCCGAGCCGACACATCAGCTTGTCCCGAGACAGCCTTCAAATCCGCGGCCCCCCATGTAGAGTAGCGTTTCCCTGATCGTCCCACCTCAAGGAGAACGCCGTGATCGACCTCTACACCTGGTCCACGCCGAACGGCCGCAAGGTTTCGATCGCTCTGGAAGAGCTCGGCCTGCCCTACAGGGTCCACGAGATCGACATCACCAAGGACCAGCAGTTCGCTCCCGCGTTCCTGAAGATCAGCCCCAACAACAAGATCCCGGCGATCGTCGACAACGACAACGACGGCCTGTCGCTGATGGAATCCGGCGCGATCCTGCTCTATCTCGCCGGGAAGACCGGCAAGCTCGTTCCCTCCGGCGAGGTCGGCTACTGGCGCACGGTCGAGTGGCTGATGTGGCAGATGGGCGGGTTCGGGCCGATGCTCGGCCAGGCCCACCACTTTCTGCACTTCAACCCGGGCAAGGCCGAGTATGCCGAGGAACGCTACGCCAAGGAGGCGTCCCGGCTTTATGGCGTGCTCGACAAGCAGCTTCAGGGCAAGGACTTCATCGTCGGCGAATACTCCATAGCCG
Source organism: Microbaculum marinisediminis (assembly GCF_025397915.1). Classification (NCBI taxonomy): domain Bacteria; kingdom Pseudomonadati; phylum Pseudomonadota; class Alphaproteobacteria; order Hyphomicrobiales; family Tepidamorphaceae; genus Microbaculum; species Microbaculum marinisediminis. The sequence continues at coordinate 364,834 of NZ_JALIDZ010000003.1, read as the reverse complement.
ATATCGCCACCTGGCCCTGGGCCTCGCGGTTCGCGTGGCAGGGCATCGACATCAACGCGTTTCCGAACGTCAGGGACTGGTACCTGCGCATCGCCGAACGGCCCGCCGTGCAGAAGGGCTACGATACGCCTGCCCGCGGCCAGCCGATCCCTATGCCGTGAGCGCCCTTAACCATCGCGCCATCCGCGCGCCTGTGTCGCAAGGACTTCGCGGAGAACCGCGCTAGAGTGCCACCGTCATGAGGTTCCAAGGCGTCATCCGCAGCCTGATTCTGGAACGCCGGCCCTTCGCGGTGCTGGCGATCCTGGCTGCATTGCTGCCCTATGTCCTCTCCGGTACCGGACTTCACGGCGCCCCGGCCGGCCTGCGACTGACCGACGGCACCCTCGTCATCTGCACCGCCGACGGGTTCGTCCGTGTCGGCGGTGATGAGGGCCGCGCACGTCACGACGTCAACGACTGCTGCAAGTCCGGCTGCATTCACGCGGTCTCGAAGACCGCCATCGGCCCGGCCACGGTATCCCAACCGGCCCGGTTCATCGCGATCCATACCGTCGCCTGGCCGCCTCTCGGCGCCGGCGCCGATGCGTCGACAGCCGACGCCACACCGAGCATCCGCGCCCCTCCTGCACGCCCCGCTTGACCGGAATGCCGGGCCCCGCGCCCGGATTGATCAAGTTGAAATCCGTGGTGGAACGTGTTCCGCCGCACCGTGTCAGGAGACCACCATGCGTATCATCGCAGCAACCTGCCTTGCTCTTTCCCTGTTTGCCGCTCCCGCTGTCGCGGGCGACTACACCTCAGGCTCGCTCACCATCGAGAACCCGTGGACCCGTGCCATGCCCCCCGGCGCCAAGGTCGGCGGCGGCTTCATGGTCATCACCAATTCCGGAGACGCCGCCGACACGCTGGTCGCCCTGAAGACGCCGCGCGCCGATCGCGGCGAGATCCACGAGATGACCATGGCCGAAGGCGTCATGAAGATGCGCGAGCTGGAAGCCGGCCTCGAGGTCCCTGCGGGCGGCTCGGTCGAGTTGAAGCCCGGCAGCTATCACGTCATGTTCATGGGCGTCACCGACGGCTTCAAGGAAGGCGAGACGATCGAAGGCACGCTCGTCTTCCAGAACGCCGGCGAGGTGCCGATCGCATTCACGGTCGGGCCGGTCGGGGGCAAGATGGCCCCGATGAAGCACGACTGACCCACACCAACCAACTGCAATAAAGGACGGAAAAGCCGATGCGCGCAATTCGCTGGATCGCCTGGATCCTGGTCGTACTCGTCGCCGGCACCACCATGGCGGTGCTGGTCAGCGACGATATTCGCGACGCCGTGCTCGGCAAACCGGGCCAGGGAACGGGCATCGCCGACATCGGCGGCCCGTTCCAGCTCGTCGACCATACCGGCAAGCCGGTGACCGAGAAGGACTTCCTGGGCAAGCCGTCCGCCTTCTTCTTCGGGTTCACCCATTGCCCGGACGTGTGCCCGACGACGCTCTACGAGATGTCGACCTGGCTGGACGAACTCGGCCCCGACGCCGACAAGCTCAACGTCGCCTTCGTCACCGTCGATCCGGAGCGCGACACGCCGGAGCTGATGAACAACTACCTGTCGGCCTTCGGCGATCGCATCACCGGCCTGAGCGGCACGCCCGAGCAGGTCTCCCAGATCGTCAAGGAGTTCAAGGTCTATCGACGCAAGGTCGAGCAGGAAGACGGCGAGTACGTGATGGACCACACCGCGAACGTCTACCTGATGGATGCGGGCGGCAAATTCGCCGGCACCATCGCCTATGGCGAGGCCGACGATATCGCGCTGGGCAAGCTGAAGCGGCTGGTTGCGGGCGGCTAAGCCGCCGCTCTCGATAGGCGACCATCCACGCCGGCGAGCGGCTTGTCGCGGCGCGGCGTGCAACAGACATCCGGCGGCGCACGGCCGCCGGACGAGACGATGGGGCGACTGCCGTTTCCGGCAGCGCCCGTAGTGCCACCCGCTAGAAGGCCAGAGCCTTCGCCTGCTTGACGTGAGGCAGCTTTTCGACGGCTTCCAGGACGTCCGATGCCAGCGGCTCGTCGATCTCGACAAGAGCGATTGCATCGCCGCCGCGGGTCTGGCGTCCGAGGTTGAAGGTGGCGATGTTGACGCCGGAATTGCCCAGCACCATACCGAGCGCACCGATGAAGCCCGGCGTGTCCTCGTTGGTGATGTAGAGCATATGCGGGGCGAGCTCCGCCTCCATGTTGATGCCCTTGATCTGGATCAGGCGCGGCCGTCCGTCGGAAAATACCGTGCCGGCGACCGACCGTTCCTGCCGCTCGGTCTGCACGGTGAGGCGCACGTAGTTCTCATAGGCGCCCTGCTGCTCCCGGCGCACCTCCTCGATCTGGATGCCGCGCTCACGCGCAACCGCCGGCGCCGACACCATGTTGACGTCCTCCAGCAGCGGCCGCAGCACGCCGGCGATCGCCGCCGAGCTCAGCGCCTTCGTGTTCATCTCGGCGACATCGCCGGCATATTCCAGGCGCAGGCCCTTGATGCCCGTCTCGGTGAGCTGGCCGGCAAACGAACCGAGCTGCTCGGCAAGCGACACGAACGGCTTCAGCCGCGGCGCTTCCTCGGCGCTGATCGAGGGCATGTTGAGCGCGTTGGTGACGGCGCCGGTGAGCAGGTAGTCGGACATCTGCTCGGCCACCTGCAAGGCGACGTTCTCCTGCGCCTCGGTCGTGGCGGCGCCCAGATGCGGCGTGCAGATGACGTTCGGCGCGCCGAACAGGACGTTCTCCTTGGCCGGCTCCACCGCGAACACGTCGAAGGCCGCACCGGCGACGTGGCCGGAGTCGAGCGCCTCGCGCAGCGCCTCCTCGTCGACAAGCCCGCCGCGCGCGCAGTTGACGATGCGCACGCCCTTCTTGGTCTTGGCCAGCGCCTCGCGCGACAGGATGTTGCGGGTCTTGTCGGTCAGCGGCACGTGCAGCGTGATGAAGTCGGCCCGGCGCAGGAGCTCGTCGAGATCGACCTTCTCGACGCCGAGATCCGTCGCCCGCTCTTCCGACAGGAACGGATCGTAGGCGATGACCTTCATCCGCAGGCCCTGCGCCCGGTCCGCGGCGATCGAACCGATATTGCCGCAACCGATGACGCCGAGCACCTTGGCCGTCACTTCGACACCCATGAAGCGGTTCTTCTCCCACTTGCCGGCCTGCGTCGAGACGTCGGCCGCCGGGATCTGGCGGGCCAGCGACAGCATCAGCGCGATCGCGTGCTCGGCCGTGGTGATCGAGTTGCCGAATGGCGTGTTCATGACGATGACGCCGCGCTTGGTGGCGGCGGGCACGTCGATGTTGTCGACGCCGATGCCGGCGCGCCCGATCACCTTCAGCTTGTCCGCGCCGGCGATGACCTTTTCGGTCACCTTCGACGCCGAGCGCACGGCCAGCCCGTCATAGTCGCCGATCCGCGCGGCGAAGGCTTCCTTGTCGGCGCCGAGATCGGGCTCGTAGTCGACCTCGATGCCGCGGTCCTTGAAGATCTGAACCGCCGCGGTCGACAGCTTGTCGGAAATGAGTACGCGAGGTGCCATGGTGTCTGGTCCTTGTCTCTGAGCCAGCTCCACGTCATGCCGGGCCCGGCCGGGCATCGCGCGGAGGGGAATTCGGGAGGAGATTGCCAGGCCGGGCCCGGCAATGATGTCGTCCGTCGCGCGCGGCAATCAGGCCGCGCGGGCGAGCTCGGCCTTGGCGCTCGCGTAGGCCCACTCGAGCCAGGGCGTCAGCGCCTGGACGTCGGAGGCCTCGATCGTCGCACCGCACCAGATCCGCAGACCAGGAGGCGCATCGCGGTAGTAGGCGATGTCGTAGGCGACGCCTTCCTTGTCGAGCATCGCGGCCACCGACTTGGCGAAGGCGGCCTGATCCTCGACCGGCCTGGCGGCGATGTCGGGATCGGTGAACGACAGGCATACCGAGGTGTTCGACCGGAGCTCCGGCGCCGCTGCCAGGAAGTCGATCCACGGGGTCGTCTCGACCCAGTCCGCGATCGCCGCCGTATTCGCATCGGCGCGCGCGACCAGGCCGTCGAGACCGCCGACGGAGCGCGCCCACTCGAGCGCGTCGATATAATCCTCGACGCAGAGCATCGACGGCGTGTTGATGGTCTCGCCCTTGAAGATGCCCTCGTTGAGCTTGCCGGACTTGGTCATCCGGAAGATCTTCGGCAGCGGCCAGGTCGGGGTGTACGTCTCCAGGCGCTCGACCGCGCGCGGGCTGAGGATCAGCATGCCGTGCGCCGCCTCGCCGCCGAGCACCTTCTGCCAGGAGTAGGTGACGACGTCGAGCTTGTCCCAGTCAAGACGCTGGGCGAACACCGCCGACGTCGCGTCGCAGATGGTCAGGCCCTCGCGGTCGGCGGGAATCCAGTCGGCGCCCGGCACGCGCACGCCGGAGGTCGTGCCGTTCCAGGTGAACACCACGTCGCGGGAGAAATCGACGGCCGACAGATCCGGCAGCTCGCCGTAGCCCGCCTTGGTGATCTTTGCGTCGTTGAGCTTGAGCTGCTTGACGACATCGGTCACCCAGCCCTCGCCGAAGCTTTCCCAGGCGAGCATCTCGACGCCGCGGGCGCCGAGCATCGACCACAGCGCCATCTCGACGGCGCCGGTATCCGACGCCGGCACGATGCCGATGCGGTGGTCGGCGGGAATGCCGAGGATTTCGCGGGTCAGGTCGATGGCGCGGGCGAGCCGCTCCTTGCCCGGTTTGGACCGGTGCGAACGGCCGACGAGCGCGTCGGAAAGCGCTTCCGGCGACCAGTTCGGCCGCTTGGCGCAAGGTCCAGAGGAAAAATTGGGATTCTCCGGCCGCGTGGCCGGTTTCGTGGTCGTGGTCATGTGCCTCTACCCTTCCAGATAGGTGCCCCTCGTTGGGGAGGGGTGTCCCACGGATGGGGGTAGTCCCGATCGCGCCGGCTGTCAAATGAAATGAATGCGACAGCCGGTTGTCGGCCTGCGACACAAAGCGCGGAGGTACTGAGAGGCGCAACGGAAAGCGGCGGGACTCGGCCCGCCGCAGTATTGGAGATCTTTGCGGGATCGCCCTTGGGCTATCCCGGCGTGTCGTCGGTCAGTCGATCAGGAACCGCGCGCCGATGCGGAATTCGTGAGCGGCGATGTCCGTGACCTCGATGTGGTCGCCCCACTGGTCATTGGTATCCACGTCGCCCAGCGACACGTAGCGATAGTTCATGTCGACCAGCCAGTTCTCGGTCACCGCGTAGCTGGCGCCGGCCGTGAGCGACCAGGCGAAGTTCCAGGTGCTGGCGTTCGAACCGATCGACTGGAGGCCCGCCGGGTTGAGCGGCGGATTGGTGTGACGGTAGTCCTTGAGGCGAACGTTCGCAGTACCGATGCCGCCGCCGACATAGGGCGTCAGGCCGCCCCAGGTGCCGAGGTCGATATAGGCGTTCGCCAGAATGGTCCACGCCGAGATACGACCGGTGGCGTTCGAAAAGGCCGATCCGCACGTAACGAACGGACACGGGACGCGGCCGGTGAAGTCCGCCGGAGCCTCGTAATCGACCGTGATGTCTGAGCGGAACCACGGATTGAATTGGTAGCCGACACCGCCGCCGATCAGGAAGGCGTTGTCGATCGATTCGTCGACAGCCTGAAAGACGAAGTTGCCGGGAATCAGGGTGTAGGTGGCGTCCGGCGAGCTGTAGACCTTGTAGCCGATGTCGCCGCGCAGATACCACGTCGAGCCGATCTCGACCGGCAGGATCGGCTCCAGGAAGGCGTCCGAATAGTCCGCGGCGTGCGCGCCGCCCGCGCTCAGGGCCACCGTGACCCCTGCTGCCGCGATGAATTTCTTGAGGCTGCCCATGGCCTGACTCCGTAAATCGTTGCGCGAACCGAAGACGCCGGTGACCGCGCGGTTACGTTCGAGATGTACTATGCCGGCAAAATCGTTAAGACGGGCTTAACCACGTTCCTTAACTACGTTTGTTAGGACGCTGAATTCTTACCGAACTCTTAATTTTACACGCACCGGCGCCGCGACGACTTCGCTCCCGTCGCGACCGCGCCGCGCCAGGCGACCATCCCGGCAGAACGAGAAAGGACGGCGAACCACCGGTTCGCCGCCCTTGATGACTGCTTGAGATCAGCCTGACGGTAGTCCGCCCTTGCGGGGCGCCCTACTGGAAGGCGTAGCGCACGCCCAGATGGACGTCATGCGACGTCAGGCTGTCGAAGATCATCGGATTGTTGACGGTGTTGAGGCCGTTGTAGCCGACGATGTCGCCGGTCTCGCCGTCCCCGAGATCGACGTAGCGATAGCCGAGATCCACGGTGACGTTCTGCGTCACTTCCCAGCCCGCGCCGGCATGAAGCGCCCAGGCGAAGTTCCACTTGGACGCCGACGGCGCATAGGCGACGCCGCCGTTGGGCGTGTTGATGTCCTGGAAGTTGCTGATGGTGTTGCGCGATGCGCCGATACCGCCGCCGACATAGGGCGTGATGCCCCACCAGGTGCCGAGATCGACATAGGCGTTCGCCATCAGCAGCCATTCGTATTTGTTGGCGCTGTAGTCGTTGCTGCCGTCCCAGATATTGTCGCCGTTGAAGTCATACCGGTCGAGCGCCGTGAAGCTGGCCTTGCCGCGATATTCACCCGTGAGGTCGGCGCGGAACCATTCGTTGAACTCATAGCCGACGCCGATGCCGTAGATCGGCGCGGCATCGAATCCGCCCGAATCGAGGAATTCGACCGTGCCTGGCGTGAACAGCACGTTGTCGAGCTTGCCGAGCTGCTGGTTGCTCATGCCGATATAGCCGCGCAGATACCATCCGCCGACCGGCACCGGTTCGACATAGGGCACGATCGGCACGTCGGCGGCACGCGCGACCCCCGTCATCGCCATGGCGGCGATCGAGGCCGCGAGAATGGTTCTCAGACTTCCGTTCATAACCTTTACTTCCCCATCGCTGCGACCGGCAGCCAAATGCGCCGCGCCAGTGAATCGACTCCATGGTGACTATGGGGAACATTGGTTAAGAGCGGTTTAACCAAGCTTTTTAACTACGTTGATTAACCAATGGCGCTCGCGAACGGCGGTTTTATTTCGTGTCCCGGATTTCAGCTTCACCTCGTTTCGCAATCGCGCTAGAGCGGGGCACGGACCTCGGAGCCTGACGATGACCAAGACGGATCACCTCGGCAGCCAGCGCCACCTGTTCGACATCCCGCGCGAGATCGTGTGGATGAACTGCGCCTACATGTCGCCGCTGATGACCCCGGCCGTTGCCGCCGGAGAGGAAGGCATTCGCCGCAAGGCGCATCCCTGGTCGCTGTCGCCGCCGGATTTCTTTTCCGAGCCCGAGGCCACCCGCGCCCTGTTCGGTCGCCTCGTCAACGCGCCCGCCGAGGCCGTCGCGATCGTGCCGTCCGCCTCCTACGGGATCTCGGTCGCCGCCGCCAACACGCCCGTGTCGGCGGGCCAGAGCATCGTCCTGCTCGAGGACCAGTTCCCCTCCAACGTCTACGCCTGGCGGCGCAAGGCGGCGGAGAGCGGCGGCCGGGTGCGCACCGTCACCCGGTCCGAGGCGAGCGGCGCCAATGGCGCGACAGACTGGACGTCCGCACTCGTCTCGGCGATCGACGACGACACCGCGGTCGTCGCCGCGCCCAACTGCCTGTGGACCGACGGGTCGTTGATCGACCTCGAGGCGGTCGGCGAAGCGGCCCGGCGCCACGGCGCGGCCCTGGTGCTCGATCTCACACAGTCGGCCGGCGTGATGCCGTTCGATGTCTCCGCCGTGCAGCCGGATTTCGCCGTCGCCGCCACCTACAAATGGCTGCTCGGCCCCTATTCGCTCGGCTTTCTCTACGCCGCTCCGCACCGTCAGTCCGGACGGCCGCTGGAGGAAGGCTGGATCACCCGCGCCGGTTCGCGGGATTTCGCCCGCCTCGTCGACTATCAGGACGACTACGAACCCGGCGCCCGGCGCTACGACATGGGCGAGCGCTCCAATTTCCATCTGATGCCGATGGCGACCGCCGCGCTCTCTCAGATACTGGACTGGGGCGTGGACCGCATCGCCCGCACCCTCGGGCATCGCAACCGCGATATCGTCGAGCGCGCCGCCGGGCTCGGGTTCTCCGCGCCGCCGGAGGAGTTTCGCGCCCCGCATTTCCTCGGGCTGCGCCACGTCGGCGGAATTCCGGCGACGCTGCTGGACACGCTGAAGGACAGGAACGTCTATGTGAGCGTGCGCGGCGATTCGATCCGCGTCACGCCGCATCTCTACAACGACGACGAGGATGTCGAGCGGTTCTTCGCCGCGCTGGAGGCCGCGCTCGTCTGAGGCGCTACGCCGTCCCTTCCAGGACGGAGACGATATCGGCGACGACGGACTCCACCAGCCGGGAATCCTCCCCTTCCGCCATCACGCGGATCACCGGCTCGGTGCCCGAAGGACGGATCACCAGGCGGCCGGCGCCGGCGAGACGGCTCTCGCCCTCCTCGATCGCCTGCTTCACCTCCTTGCGCTCCAGCGGCTTGCCGTTCTTGTAGCGCACGTTGCGCAACAGCTGCGGCAGCGGCTCGAAGCGGTGGCAGACCTCGCTGACCGGCTTGTCGGACCGGGCCACCACGGCCAGGAGCTGAAGCGCCGAGACGAGACCGTCGCCGGTGGTGGCGTAGTCGGACAGGATGATGTGGCCGGACTGCTCGCCGCCGACATTGTAGCCGCCGTCGCGCATCGCCTCGATCACGTGCCGGTCGCCGACGGGCGTGCGCACGACCTCGAGGCCGACATTCGACAGATACCGTTCCAGCCCGTAGTTCGACATGACGGTGGCGACGATACCCGGCCGCGAAAGCCGGCCGTCCTCGTGCCACGACTGGGCGACGACGGCCATCAGCTGGTCGCCGTCGACGATACGGCCCTGTTCGTCGGCGATGATCACGCGGTCGGCGTCGCCGTCGAGAGCGATCCCGATGTCGGCCCGAACCTCGTGCACCTTGCGGCACAGCGCGTCGGGCGCCGTGGAGCCGCACTCCTTGTTGATGTTGAAGCCGTTCGGCTCGTCACCGATGGAGACCACTTCGGCACCGAGCTCCCAGAGCGCGTCGGGGGCGACCCGGTAGGCGGCGCCGTTGGCGCAGTCGAGCGCGACGCGAAGCCCGTCGAGCCGGAGCTCCCGCGGCAGCGTACGCTTGGCAAATTCGATGTAGCGCGCATGCACGCCCTCGATCCGCTTCGCCCGCCCGAGCGCCGAGGAGTCGGCGAGATATTCGGTGAGATCGGACTCGATCAGCGTTTCGATCTGCTCTTCCGCGCTGTTGGTCAGCTTGTAACCTTCCGGATCGAACAGCTTGATGCCATTGTCCTGGAAGGCGTTGTGGGACGCGGAGATCATCACGCCGAGATCGCAGCGCAGCGACCGCGTCAGCATCGCGACCGCCGGCGTCGGCATCGGTCCAAGCAGGAACACGTCCATGCCCACGGACGTGAACCCGGCGACCATCGCCGACTCGATCATGTAACCCGACAGGCGCGTATCCTTGCCGATCACAACGCGATGGCGGTGCGTGCCGCGCCGGAACGCGATGCCGGCGGCCATCCCCACCTTCAGCGCGATTTCGGGCGTGATCGGAAAGCTGTTGGCCAGCCCGCGAATGCCGTCGGTTCCGAAATATTTACGCGACATCGGTCGCATCCCCGTTTGTTAGCCGTTGCTGTCCGCCGAGACAGAGGGCCTCTTGTCGAGCCATAGTATGCCGTCAAGCTAGCCCGTAAGCGTTCAAAAATCATAAGCGAGTGTTGCAGAGCCCATAAGGACGAACGGTCGTTTTGTCGATGCTTGGTAAACGCGTCACGCCGGAAATCCGGGGGAAACGGGGAACCCGACAGCCCCCGCACCCGTCCGGGAACCCTCGATAACGCGCCAAACGGAGGGACTTCGCCCGATGGACAGCACCGAAATCGCCGAACTCGACGCCGAGGCGCTCCTGGCCCTCTATCGCCGCAAGGCGCTGTCCCCTGTCGCCGTCGTCGCCGACATTCTCGACCGGATCGCCCGGTTCGAGCCGGACATCAACGCCTTCGTGCGCGTCGACGCCGACCGCGCCATGGCGGATGCGCGCGCGTCCGAGGCGCGCTGGGCGAAAGGCGCACCGAAAGGACTGCTCGACGGGGTTCCGGTCACGATCAAGGATCTGATCGACGTCGAGGGCCTGCCGACGCGCAAGGGCTCGCTGACAACCCCGCGCACGCCCGCGTCCCGCGACGCGCCGGCGGTTGCGCGGATGCGCGAGCAGGGCGCGGTGTTCGTCGGCAAGACGACGATGCCGGAATTCGGCTGGATCGGCGCGTGTCATTCACCGCTGACCGGCGTCACCCGCAATCCCTGGGACCTGTCGCGCACCCCCGGCGGGTCTTCGGGCGGGGCCGCCGCGGCGGCGCTGCTCAATCTCGGCGTCCTGCATCTGGGCACCGACGGGGCCGGTTCGGTCCGGATTCCCGCCGCCTTCACCGGCGTCTTCGGTCTCAAGCCGAGCTACGGCCGGGTGCCGGCCTATCCCGCCTCGGCCTTCAACGTCCTGGCCCACCTGGGACCGATGACACGCACCGTCACCGATGCCGCCCTGATGCTGAGCGTGATCGGCGCGCCCGACGCGCGCGACACCACCGCATGGAACACGCCGCCCCCCGACTACCGCATCGGCCTTTGTGACGGCGTCGCGAACCTGCGCATCGCCTGGAGCCCGCGGCTCGGCTATGTCCGGGACCTCGATGCCGATGTCGAAGCGGCGGCCGCGAAGGCCGCGGCGCGATTCACCGAACTCGGCGCCATCGTCGAGGAAGTCGACCCCGGTTTCGCCGACCCGACCGACCTGCTGCGCACGATCTGGTACGCGGTCTCCGCGACGATCGTCGACGGGGTGCCTGCGGCCGAACGCGCCGAGATGGACCCCGGCTTCCTGCGGATCGCCGAGGCCGGACGACGCTATTCGCTCGCGGACTACCTCGCCGCGCAAGGCCGCCGGGTTGAACTGGCACAGACGATGATCGACTTCCACGACCGCTACGACCTGCTGCTCACGCCGCAGATACCGGTGCCAGCAATCGAGGCCGGCGTCGTGACGCCGCCGGACGGACGCTTCGGCGAGGAATGGCTGGCGTGGTCGCCCTATACCTATCCGTTCAACCTGACGCAGCAGCCGGCCGCCTCGGTGCCGTGCGGCTTTTCGCAAAGCGGCCTGCCCGTCGCGCTGCAGATCGTGGGACCGCCGCGCCGCGACGATCTCGTCCTGCGGGCCGCCCGTGCCTACGAGAGCCTCGCGCCCTTTGCGACGCTCGCCGCGCCGCGCGGCCAGAAACGAAAACGGCGGCCTCCGGAGAGGCCGCCGCCTGATTTCGATGCGTTTCGGTAGCCTATGCGGACCTCAGGCCTGCGGCTGCGGCTCCATGCCGCCCGCGCCCGGCTCCTCGCCGCCGCGCTGTGACTTGCCCGCCTTCGGCACCGCCGACGACTTCGGCTTGGACGTCGTATCGACATCGACGTCGCGGATCGGCGGCTTGCCGTCGAGCAGGTTGCGGATCTCGTCACCCGACAGCGTCTCGTACTCGAGCAGACCGTTGGCGATCGCGTGCAGATCGTCGAGGTTCTCGGTGAGCACCGTCTTGGCGGTCTCGTAGCCGGTGTTGACGAAGTTCTTGATCTCCTCGTCGACCAGCTTCTGGGTCTCGTCGGAGACGTGCTGCTGCCGCGCGACCGAATGGCCGAGGAACACCTCTTCCTCGTTCTCGCCGTACATCAGCGGGCCCAGCTTGTCGGACATGCCGAACTGGGTCGCCATCGCCCGCGACAGCTTGGTCGCCATGCGGATGTCGGCGGAGGCGCCCGACGTCACCTTCTCGTGCCCGAAGATCAGCTCCTCGGCGACGCGTCCGCCCATCGCCACGGCAAGGTCGGCGTAGCACTTCGCCCGCGTCAGCGAGATCTGGTCGCGCTCGGGCAGGCGCATGACCATGCCGAGTGCCCGGCCGCGCGGGATGATCGTCGCCTTGTGGATCGGATCGGACGCCGGCATGTGCAGCGCCACCAGGGCGTGGCCGGCCTCGTGGTAGGCGGTCAGGCGCTTTTCCTCGTCGCTCATCACGAGGGTGCGGCGCTCGGCGCCCATCATGACCTTGTCCTTCGCGTCCTCGAACTCGGCCGCCGTCACCAGCCGCTTGGAGCGGCGGGCAGCCAGCAGGGCCGCCTCGTTGACGAGGTTGGCGAGGTCGGCGCCGGAGAAGCCCGGCGTACCACGCGCGACGACCTTGAGATCGACGTCCGGCGCGGTCGGCACCTTGCGGACATGGACCTTGAGGATCTTCTCGCGGCCGGTGACGTCCGGGTTCGGCACGACGACCTGGCGGTCGAAACGGCCGGGACGCAGCAGCGCGGGATCGAGCACGTCGGGACGGTTGGTCGCGGCGATCAGGATGATGCCCTCGTTGGCCTCGAAGCCGTCCATCTCGACCAGCAGCTGGTTCAGCGTCTGCTCGCGCTCGTCGTTGCCGCCGCCCAGGCCGGCGCCGCGATGGCGGCCGACGGCGTCGATTTCGTCGATGAAGATGATGCACGGCGCGTTCTTCTTCGCTTGTTCGAACATGTCGCGCACACGCGACGCGCCGACACCCACGAACATCTCGACGAAGTCCGAACCGGAAATCGTGAAGAACGGCACGTTAGCCTCGCCGGCGACCGACCGGGCCAGCAGCGTCTTGCCGGTGCCGGGAGGGCCGACCAGCAGCACGCCGCGCGGAATGCGGCCGCCCAGGCGCTGGAACTTCTGCGGATCGCGCAGGAACTCGACGATCTCCTCGAGGTCTTCCTTGGCCTCGTCGACGCCGGCGACGTCCTCGAAGGTGACGCGGCCATGGGCCTCGGTCAGGAGCTTGGCCTTGGACTTGCCGAAGCCCATCGCCTTGCCGCCCGCGCCCTGCATCTGGCGCATGAAGAAGATCCACACGGCGATCAGCAGCAGCATCGGGAACCAGGACACCAGCACGCCGAGCAGCGAGGGCACGTCCTCGGACTGCGGCTTGGCGCTGATCGAGACGCCCTTGTCCTCAAGCTTGGTGACGAAGTTGGGATCGTCCGGCAGGTAGGTCTGGAAGGTGCGGCCGTCGTTCAGCGTGCCGGTCACCTGCTGGCCCGAGATCGTCACCGCGCGCACGCGGCCTTCGGACACCTCCGAGAGAAGCTGCGAATAGCTCATCTCGTTCGTGGTCCCGCGCTGCGCCGGGTTCTGGAACAGGTTGAAGAGGGCGATAAGGAGAAGTCCGATTATCACCCACAGAGCGAAATTACGAAAATTGGCGTTCATCTGTGTCCTGACTGACCCGTGAGCCCCGGCGTCGCAGCCGATGTTTCGGCAGACATATTGCGGCTTGAAGCGTTCTCAATCGTTAATTTAGGCACCTTGCCGCAAGATGCCAATGATCTGCGTCATCCAATCGCGTTTTGGCGTAAACGACCCGCAGGGTCCGCCGCTCCGCGTACCCGCGTCAATTCGTCCCGCCCCCGCTCGCCCCGATCCCGTCACCCGACGGCGCGGCGAAGCGTCCGGCGCCGAGGAAGGCGAAGGAAATCCCGTCCGGCGAATAGAGCCCGGGCTCCGCTTCCACCAGCGGAGCGGCCACCAGCCGGTCGCCGGCGAACACCCCCGGCGCGACGCGGGCCGCCGCCGGGGGAATGTCCCTGAGCCGGGAGCCTTCGCGGATCCGCGCGAGTCCGGCGCTGCCGAGCGCGCGAACCGTCAGCGCGCGCCGCTCCGCACCGGTCCCGATATCGAGACGGAAGCGCCGGTCCCAGACCACCGTTCCAGGTCCATCGAGGCGCTCGACCGGCAGGCCGTCACGTCCCGTCTCGCGAAATACGATCGCCGCCTCGCCACGGATCACGATACGGCAGCCGGAAAGCGTCACCGCGCCGCCCGCGCTCTCCGCTCCAAGCCGCGCGTAGAGGCGCTCGAGCCGGTCGAGCCGGGGCGCATAGTCGCCGCCGCCGACCCCCATCAGCAGCCGCGCGAGCACGCGCAGGCCGATTTCCTCGGGCGCGGCCAGCAGCGTTTTCCGGTCGAGCCGGCAGAACCCGGCCGGGTCCGCGGTCACCGCCGAGCGATGCAGATCGGCCGCCGTCTGCTCCAGGGCCGCGCGGGCGCGGCGCATCCGTTTGGCCGTCTCGGCGAGCCGCCGCGCGGTCATGCCTTCCCGCGCCAGCGCAGGTATGAGATCGCGCAGCCGCGCCCGGGCAAAGCGCGCATCGGCGTTGGACGGGTCCTCGATCCAGTCCTGGCCGAGCGTCCGCAGCGTCGCCACCAGCCGCGCCTTCGGCACGTCCAGGAGCGGCCGGCCGATGATGAGTCCGGGCATCGTCAATCCGGGCCACTCGGCCGTCTCCGGCATCGCCGAAAGCCCGTCGACGCCCGACCCTCGCGCAAGCCGCAGCAACAGCGTCTCGGCCTGATCATCGAGGTGATGGGCGGTCAGAAGGTGCGTCACGCCATGTTCGGCACAGGCTTCCACCAACAGCCGGTAGCGCGCCTCGCGCGCCGCCGCCGGGATGCCGGCGGACGGTTTGCGTCCTTCCCAGACCAGCGTGCGGTGTTCCAGGCCGGTGTCTCGTGCCCACAGGGCGACCTGCCGGGCCTCCTCGGCCGCCTCCGGCCGCAGGCCGTGATCGACGGTGAAGGCGACCACCGGAAGATCGGGACGGGTCCGCGCCCGCCAACCGGCCACGAGTCGCATCAGCGCGACGGAGTCGGCGCCGCCGGAGACCGCGAGGCCGAGCCCCGCGACGGCCGCGAAGGGCGCCAGCAGCCGATCGGCATCGGCCGCGGTCAGTGCAATCGTATCGCGGTCAGCAGCCACTTTTCTGGGCTTCGCTGCGGGCGCGCTCCTGCACGGCCTGCGGCGCCTTTGGATAGCGGCGCGGGATTTCGGCGAACGTCGCGCAGGCCGCGTCGGCCTGGCCGAGCTCCTTCAGCGACATGCCGAGCTTGTACAGGCTCTCCGGCGCCTTCGCCCCGTCGGGATAGTCGGAATAGCCCTTCAGGAAGGCGTCGGCGGCATCGCGGTACATGGCGCGCGCAAACAGCGACTCGCCAAGCCAGTACTGCGCGTTGCCGGCCAGCGGGTCGTTAGGAAACTGCTGCAGAAACTGCCGGAAGCTCGCCTCGGCGGTATCGAATTCCCCACGCAGGATGTAGCCGTACGAGAGGTCGTACACGTCCTTGGGATCGCCCGAGGGGGCGGCGGCGAGCTGCGGATTGGCGTCCATCGACGATCCGGGAATCGGCTGCTGGCCGAAACCGGGCTGGGTGCCGCCCGACCCCATGCCGCCCTGCGTGCCGCCGAGCGCGGACGACAGGTCGAGCGGCCGACCGGGAATCTGGCCGAGCGTCTGCGTCGGGGCCCCGGTGCCGGGCGTGGTCCCGCCCTGCTGCATGTGCGGCTGTCCCGGGGCCTGGCCGAGCGGCTGCGTCGGCTGCTGCATCGGGGGTGGCTGCTGCAGGGTCGTGGCGGGCCGGTTCGCGGTGCCGCCCTGGCCGAGCTCTTGGAACCGGTACTCGTAATCCTCGGACATCCGCCGCAGCTGATCCTGCAACTGGCGGATCTGGAAGCTCTGCTGCTCGACCAGCCCGTTGAGCTGGCGGACCTGATCCTCGAGCGTGCTCAGGCGCAGCGCTATCTCGGAATCCTGGCCGCCGTCGCGTTTGCCGAAGAGTTGCGCCGAGGCAACGCCGGGCAACAGGGCGAGACTGGCGGCGACGAGCGCGAGCCGCGAGAGGCGGAAAATGGAAACAGACGTCATGATTGCGGGCCGATCCGGGGTCATGTCCAAGCCACGAGGGACGCGCTCATAACATAGGTCGGACTGGGACCAAAGTTAGGCGCGGCCGACGGAATACGGTCCGCCGCCTTCCGGCGACGGACCGCGAACCCCGAATCCGGACCTGTGTCGACCGGCCGTCAGCTGCCGGGCGCGTTGTTGACCACCGTCACGGCGCGCCGGTTCTGCGACCAGCAGGATTCGTTGTCGCAGACCGCGACCGGACGTTCCTTGCCGTAGGAAACCGTGCGCACGCGCGAGGGATCGATGCCCTGCGAGACCACGTAGTCGCGCGTGTTCTGCGCGCGCCGGGCGCTGAGCGCCAGGTTGTACTCGCGAGTGCCGCGCTCGTCGGCATGGCCTTCGATGGTCACGGTGTATTTCGGATAGAGGCGCAGCCACTGGACCTGCTTGTTCAGCGTATCGCGCGCCTGCGGCGTCAGCGTGGTCTGGTCGACGGGGAAGAACACCCGGTCACCGACATTGACCACGAAGTCCTGGGCACTGCCCGGCGTCACGTTGCCGGAAAGCTGCTGCCCCTTGTTCTGGGCGCAGGCGGCAAGCGTCAGCGCGGCGACCAGAACGACCGCCAGGCGCGCCCCGCGGCCAAAATTCACAAAACTCGACATTCCGGTAAACTCCTTCGGTGGACCGGATACACGTACGGTTTACCTAAACGGTTTTCCTTAACCGCTCGTTCCGAAACGTGGTTAACGCCCCCGCGTTCCCACGCGCGCCGTCGTTAACCCGGCGCGCGAACCAGTTCGACAAAGTTAATTCAGCAGCGGCGACCAGGCCGGGTCCGACCCGAAGGCCGGCGTGGGGACGCGCTGCTCGTTGTAGCCGGTGAGATCGACCGTCCAGAGCTGCGGCCCGCCGCCGGTTCCCCGCACGTCGCGGAAGAACATCAGCACCCGCCCGTTCGGGGCCCAGGTCGGCCCCTCGTTGTGGTAGCCCTCGGTGAGAACGCGCTCGCCGGACCCGTCCGGACGCATGACGCCGATCGAAAAACGGCCGCCCGAGCGCTTGGTGAAGGCGATCAGGTCGCCGCGCGGCGACCATACCGGCGTCGCGTAGGAGCCGTTGCCGAAGCTGATGCGCTGCTGATTGGTGCCGTCGGCATTCATCACGTAGAGCTGCTGCGAGCCGCCGCGATCGGACTCGAACACGATCTGGCGGCCATCCGGCGCGAATGACGGGCTGGTGTCGATCGACGGCGTATTGGTGAGCCTCGTGGTGCGGCGGCTGCCCAGGTCCATGACGTAGATGTTGGCGTTGCCGCCCTGCTCCAGGCTGAGCACCACCCGCTGGCCGTCCGGCGAGAACCGCGGCGCGAACGTCATCGCCGGGAAGTCGCCGACGACCTCGCGCTGGCCCGTCTCGATATTGAGCAGATAGACCCGCGGCGTCTGGCCGATGGGCTGCGACACGTAGGTGATCTCCTGGCGCGACGGGCTGAAGCGCGGGTTGCGGATAATTTCCTGCGGATCGTTGGTCAGGTAGCGCACGTTGGCGCCGTCCTGGTCCATCAGTGCCAGCCGCCGCACGCGCGCGTCCTTCGGCCCGGTCTCGTCGACGAAGACGATGCGGGTGTCGAAATAGCCCTTCTCGCCGGTCAGCCGCTCATAGATCGCATCGGCGATGATATGGGCGATCCGCCGCCAGTTGTCGGGGTTCGCGAAATACTGCTGGCCGGTAATCTGCTGGCCCGCGAATACGTCCCAAAGCCGGAACTCCGCCTTGAGCCGCCCGTCGGGCTGCTTCGTCACCCGCCCCGTCACCAGCGCCTGCACGTTGATCACGCGCCAGCTGCCGAAATTCGGCACGGCGTCGAAACCGCCGGCCGTCTCGATGAAGGCGGCCGGATCGACCGGCTTGAACAGGCCGGAGCGCTGCAGATCGGCGGCGATCACCTGGGAGATCTGCTGGCCGAGCTGCGGATCGCCGCCGGCGCCGAAATCGGTGATGGCGATCGGCATCGGCTGGATGTTCGCCTGGGTGATGTCGATTTCGATCAAGGCCCGCGCCGGCGCGGTCGCGAGAAGCGCGGCGACGAGGCTGACGGCAGCGGTGAGGAATGCTCTCATCGTTTCACTCGGCAGGTCTGTGGACTGAAACTCCGGGCTGGTCGGGGCATGGGCCTAAGGCCTAGCCGCCGAGCAGCTCGCGTGGGTCGAAGGACATGTGGATCTGCTGCCAGGAGCTGTATTTCTCCGGCGGCAGGAAATACGGCTGGCAACGATTGACGGCGCGGATGGCCGCTTCCGCGGCCACGGTGAAGACCGGATCGGACGACGCGTTGAGCAAGGTCGGCGGCCCCTTCAGGGATCCGTCCGGATTGAGATCCATGCCGATCCGCACGACCATCTGACCGGCGTCGAGGACGCCGACCGGCGGATTCCAGCAGCGTGCGATCTGGGCGCGCAACGCATCGATCTCGCTGACCGTCAACGTCGAGGCCGTGCCCGTTGCCGTGCCGAGGGATGGATTGATCGACCCGGTGTCGCTCATCGTTCCTCCCCCGGAGTCCGGCACCTTGTTGAGGAGCGCGGCGATCTTGTCGGCGTCGAACTTGGCTTCGGGCGTCTTCGGCTTCGCCGGCGCGGCCGGCTTCGGCTTGGCGGCCACCTTCGGCTTCGTGCGCGGCACCGGCGCGTTGGCCATGGGCTCGGGCGCAGGCTCGGGTTCGGGCGCGGCTTCCTTGGGCGGCTCCGGCGTCGGCAGCGGCGCGGGCGCGGGATCGTCCGGCGTCAGCGCGGCCGTCCGCAGCGGCGCCGGCTCGGGCTCCGGCTTCGAGGCGGGCGCCTTCGAGGGTTCCGGTTTCGGCTCGGGCTTGGCCTTCGGCTGCTCGACCGGCTCGGCCTTCTCCACCGGCTTCGGCGGCGTCGGCTCCAGCTCCTTGTCGCCGTCGCGCGTACCGGCGGTGATCTGCGTGAACTCGGTGATGGAGATGATGTCCACCGGAAGTGGCGGCTGCGGCGTCGACTCGTAGGGGTCGGCGTTCGGCAGCGCGATCATGCCCCAGGCGAGGATCGCGGCATGTCCAACGGTCGAGACTGAGAGGGCGACGCGCATGGCCAATCCTCAGCGCTCGCTCTGTTCCATCTCGGTGACGAGCGCGATGCGGCGGAAGCCGGCGGCGTTGAGCCGGCCCATCACCTGCATCACGGTGCCGTAGTCGACGGTGCGGTCGCCACGCACGAAGACACGTTCCTCGACGCCCTGCTCAGCGACGGCGGTGAGCTTGGGAACGAGTTCATCGATGGTGATTTCGGTGTCCTGCAGAAACACGCGACCCTCATTGTCGACGCTGATGGTCAGCGGTTCCTCCTGCCCTTCCAGCGGCGTGGCTTGGGATTCGGGAAGATCGATCGGCACCCCGACGGTCAGAAGCGGCGCGGCCACCATGAACACGATGAGCAGCACGAGCATGACGTCGACGAACGGCGTGACGTTGATCTCGCTCATCGGGCGGTAGCGTTGGCCCCGCCGACGACGCCCGCCGTTGTTTCCCGCAAAACTGGCGCCCATCGCTCTAGCTTCTCTCTTCCAATTGCCGCGAAAGTATGGCGCTGAACTCGTCGGCGAAGCCCTCCAGCCGCATGATGATCTTGGAGACGTCGCTCGACAGCTTGTTGTAGGCGATGACCGCCGGAATCGCCGCCAGCAGGCCCAGGGCGGTGGCGAACAGCGCCTCGGCGATGCCCGGCGCGACGACGGCGAGATTGGTCGATTCCGATGCCGCGATCGCCTGGAAGCTCGTCATGATGCCCCACACCGTGCCGAACAGGCCGATGAAGGGCGCCGCCGAACCGACGGTCGCCAGGAACAGGAGCCGGCTCTCCAGCCGCGCGCTCTCGCGGGCGATGGTCACGTCCATCACCTTCTCCACCCGCGACTGCAAGCCCATCATCGACATGGCGCCGGTCTCGTGGCTGCGTTTCCATTCGCGCATCGCGGCGACGAACAGGGCCTCCATCGTCGCGTTGGAGCGCGCAGCCAGGCTGCGGTGCAGTTCCTCCAGCGAATGGCCGGACCAGAACACCTTCTCGAACCGGTCCATCTGGCTGCGCGTGCGCCGGTAGGCCACCGTCTTCTCGAAGATGATCGCCCAGGTCCAGATCGACGCGGCGATCAGGCCGAGTACGACCAGCTTCACGACGATGTGCGCCTGCAGGAACAGGGAGAAGAGCGACACCTCGCCGGGCGACGACAGCGTCGTGACATCGAGCATCAGAACAACCTCGCTGGAGAACGCGCGCCCGCCCCGTGCCCTCCAGTGCGGACATCCGAAGCGGTATGGAATCTTGCCCGCGCCCCGATTGATCCTCCCACGAGGATCTGGCGGCGCTCCGCCGACGATCGGCGCATGGTGCAATGCAGCATCTGGTCGCGGCCGATTATGTCAAATCGAGGGCGTCGGACCGACCCGACACCTGCGCCAAGAAAAGCTTCCCTTTGGTTAACGCTTGGTTACTCGCCGGCGCGGCGGGCGTTAACGGCGCGCCCGCGATGCCCTCAAACCTCGTCCTCGACGGCCTCGCCGAGGATGCGGCGCAACGCGGTCGGGATGCGCCGCGCCCGCCCGGAACGCGCCACCAGCGCGACCTGAACGTCAGCCGTGACCAGCACTTCCTCGCCGCGCAGGACCCGCTGGGCCAGCACCATCGAGGCGCCGCGCATCTCCTTGGTCCGGGTCTCGACCGTCAGGATATCGTCGATCCCGGCTGGCCGTTCGTAGGAAATCGTCATGCGGCGCACCGCGAAGGCGACCGGATCGTCGCCCTCGAACAAATCGGCGTGATCGGCGCCGGAAAGCCGCATGTAGTCCGAGCGGCCGCGCTCCATGAACCGCAGGTAGCTGGCGTGATAGACGACGCCGGAAAAGTCGGTGTCCTCGAAATAGACGCGGATCGGCAGGACGTGCCGACCGTCGACGATACGGCCGGCGAGATCGGGCCAGGCGATCGGCAGCGCGGTCTCAGTCATTGTCGTCGCCCGTGAACAGGCCCATCTGCGGCGCGAACTCGCTGGGCGCGGCAAGGCCCAGGTGCTTGAAGGCGTGCGGCGTCAGGATGCGCCCGCGCGGGGTGCGCTGGATGAAACCCTGCTGGATCAGGAACGGCTCGATGATTTCCTCGATGGCGTCGCGCGGCTCCGACAGCGCCGCGGCGATGGTCTCGATTCCGACCGGCCCGCCGCCGAATTTGAGCGCGATGGTGGAGAGATAGCGCCGGTCCATCGCGTCGAGGCCGCGCGCGTCGACCTCCAGCTCCGCGAGCGCCTTGTCGGCGATCGCCCGGTCGATCCGGCCGCCGCCCTCCACCAGCGCGAAGTCGCGCACCCGCCGCAGCAGCCGGCCCGCGACACGGGGTGTGCCGCGCGCGCGGCGGGCGATTTCGCTGGCGCCGTCGTCCGAGATCGCGACACCCATCACCCGCGCCCCGCGCCGCACGATCTGCTCCAGCTCCTCGTCGGTGTAGAAGTTGAGCCGCACCGGAATGCCGAAGCGGTCGCGCAGGGGCGTCGTCAGGAGCCCGGTCCGCGTCGTCGCCCCGACCAGCGTGAACTTGGCCAGATCGATGCGCACCGAGCGTGCCGCCGGCCCCTCCCCGATGATCAGGTCGAGCTGGAAATCCTCCATCGCCGGATAGAGCACCTCCTCCACCGCCGGGTTGAGGCGGTGGATCTCGTCGATGAACAGGACGTCGCGCTCCTCCAGATTGGTCAGCAGCGCGGCCAGGTCTCCGGCCTTGGCGATCACCGGACCGGAGGTGGCACGGAAATTCACGCCGAGCTCGCGGGAAACGATCTGGGCCAGCGTCGTCTTGCCCAGGCCCGGCGGGCCGGCGAACAGCACGTGGTCGAGCGCCTCGCCGCGCGCGCGCGCCGCCTCGATGAAGACGCGCAGGTTCTGCCGCGCCTGCTGCTGGCCGACGAACTCCTCCAGCCGCAACGGCCTGAGCGACGCGTTGGCGTCCTCGTCCTCCGGCGTTTCCTCGGCGGCGACAAGGCGGTCGGTCAACGTGCAAGCTCCTTAAGGCCCATCCGGATCAGCTTTTCGGCCGTGGCGTCCTCGCCGGCTTCCTTGAGCGCGGCGGCGACGGCCGCGCCGGCCTGGGCCTGAGCGTAGCCGAGATTGACGAGCGCCGACACCGCGTCGCGCGTCGGCGACGCCGCCCGCCCTTCCGCGAGTTCGCCGGATACCCTGGCGAGTTCCATGTCGCCGCCGACCAGCGGCGTCTTGTCGCGCAGCTCCGAGACGATGCGGCCGGCGACCTTCGGCCCGACGCCCGGCGCGCGGGCGACCATCGCCTTGTCCTGCATGGCGATCGCGTTGCCGAGATCCGCGGTCGATAGCGTGCCGAGGATCGCCAGCGCCACCCGCGATCCGACGCCCTGCACGCTCTGCAGCAGCCGGAACCACTCCTTCTCGGCCTCGCCGGAAAATCCGTAGAGCCGGATCGCGTCCTCGCGCACCACCGTCTCGATGAAAACGACCGCCGGTTCGCCCGGCCGGCCGAGCGCGGACAGCGTGCGCGCCGAACAGGTCACGTGGTAGCCGACCCCGCCGACATCGACGATCACCCAGTCGTCGCCGTAGGAATCGACGATGCCTTTGAGCTTGCCGATCATTGCCGCCCGCCTCTGCTGCCGGACTCAAGGCCCCCTCGAGTCCGCCCGTTCCGCGTATTGCCTACCCAGCAAAACGTGAACAAGTCAAGAACATCTCACTCAGCCGCGGCCAGCACGCGCGAAGCACGGTGGTGGGCGTGGGTGATGGCGATGGCCAGTGCGTCGGCGGCGTCGTCCGAATCGACCTTCGCCTTCGGCAGCAGCACCGAGACCATCATGCGGATCTGCTTCTTGTCGCCATGGCCGGCGCCGACCACCGTCTTCTTGACGAGATTCGGCGCGTATTCGGCGACCGTCAGCCCCCGGGACGCCGGCACCAGAAGCGCGATCCCGCGCGCCTGACCGAGCTTCAGGGTGGAGGTCGGATTCTGATTGACGAAGGTGTGCTCGACGGCGGCCTCGTGCGGCGCCTGGGCGTCGAGCACGCCGCAAAGCCCGGCGTGCAGCTCCACGAGCCGCTCGGCAAGGCTCAGCTTGTCGGTGGAGGTGACGGTGCCGGCGCCGACGAACGACAGCGACGTGCCGGACATCTCGATCACGCCCCAGCCGGTGCGCCTGAGGCCCGGGTCGATGCCCAGTATCCGAATCGCCTGCCGTCTCATGGGACTGGTGTACCCGGAAGCCACCGCCCTGCCTAGAATCCCTGTCCAGCCCCCCTGGAAACCGTTCCTGGAAACAGGGCCGGACCTTCGGCCTCGCATCACCCGACAGGCGCGTCATTGCCGGTACGGATGACGCCGGCCATGACCGGAAGCCTCCCGAATCTGGTAACGTTTTCGCGGGGATCCTCTTCAGCAACGCTCATGACCTTCGATCAATCGCTTATCGCCGTGCTCGTCGCGGCGCTTGTCGCCGGGCTCGTGCGCGGCTTTTCCGGCTTCGGCGCCGCGCTGATCTTCATGCCGGTCGCCTCCGCCGCGATCGATCCGAGGCTCGCCGCCGCCAGCTTCCTGATCTTCGACGCGGTTCTGACCCTGCCGCTGCTATGGGGCGCGGTCCGTACCTGCCAGTGGAACACGGTGCTGCCCGTCGGCGTCAGCGCCATGGCGACGGTCCCCTTCGGCGCGGCGATCCTCGCCAATGCCGATCCGGTCACCCTGCGCTGGGGGCTGTCGATACTGGTGCTGCTGCTGCTGGCGTTGCTCGCCTCGGGACTGCGCTATTCCGGCGCGCCGAGCCGGCTCGCCTCCGTCGGCGTCGGCGGGGTCGCGGGAGTGCTCAACGGCATCGGCCAGGTCTCCGGCCCGCCGGTCATCGCCTTCTGGATCGCGGGGCCCTTTCCGCCGCCGATCATCCGCGCCAACCTGATAGCGTTCTTCTCCATCGCCAGCATGTCGAGCTTCGTGGCCTACGCCTGGAACGGCTTCTTCACGATGGAGACGCTGACGGTGATCGCGGTCTTCGCGCCGGTCTACGCGCTGGCGCTGTTTCTCGGCGCCCGCCTGTTCGGCAGGGCGCCGGAGCGCTACTACCGCCGCATCGCCTACGCGGTGATCGCGCTGGCCGCGATCACCAGCATCCCGGCCCTGGACGAGTTGCTGCGCTAGGCCGCCCGCCCGGGTTCGCCGTCGATATCAGGACGGTTCCGGGCGTCCGGGCCAGGACGATCCGATCGTCCCGGCAAAAAAGGCCAGCTCAGGCCGCCGTCAGGCGTTCCAGCACCTCGTCGGAGACCTCGAAGTTCGAGTAGACGTTCTGCACGTCGTCGTCGTCCTCGAGCGCGGCGATCAGTTTCATCAGCGATTCGGCCTTGCCCTCGTCGACCTGCGTGCCGGTCTGCGGCTTCCACACCGGGTTCACCGAGTCCGCCTCGCCGAGGCTGGCTTCCAGCGCCGAGGAGACCTCGCCGAGGTCCTCGAAGGCGCAGAGGATGATGTGGCCGTTGGCGTCGCTCTGCACGTCCTGCGCGCCGGATTCGATCGCCGCCTCCAGGACGGTGTCCGCGTCGCCGGCCTCGGGCTTGTAGACGATCTCGCCGACCCGATCGAACATGAACGACACCGAGCCGGTTTCGCCCAGCGCGCCGCCGGCCTTGGTGAAGATCGAGCGCACGGCGCCGGCGGTGCGGTTGCGGTTGTCGGTCAGCGCCTCGACGATGACCGCGACGCCGCCCGGCCCGTAGCCCTCGTAGCGGATCTCCTCGTAGTTATCCGCATCGCCGCCGGCCGCCTTCTTGATGGCGCGCTCGATATTGTCCTTCGGCATCGACTGCGACTTGGCGTTCTGCACGGCCAGCCGCAGGCGCGGATTCATAGTCGGGTCGGGCAGGCCCATCTTGGCCGCGACCGTGATTTCCTTGGCGAGCTTGGAGAAGAGCTTCGACCGGGCCGCGTCCTGGCGACCCTTGCGATGCATGATGTTCTTAAATTGGGAGTGTCCTGCCATGGCATGCCTCGATTGCGTTTCAACCGCGGCCGCAACAGTCGGGGGGAAACGCCGTTTTCGCCACGCCCGATTCACCACGCCCGACCAAGCCGGCGGCCGCGCAGTTCGCCCGCTTATAGGGCGGGTCCGGCCGAAAATCCACTGGCCGGCGAGATGCCCCTTACCAGTCCGGCAGCGTCTCCGACAGATGGCCGCCGAGCCGCACCGGGGCGATCCGCTTGGCCAGGCCGCTCGAATCGTCGGTCTCCACAAGCACGCCCGACAGGGAGGCATCCCCCAGCGCCGGCTCGAAGCGCCCGGACGGAATCTTGGTCAGGAAGCGCCTGAGCGGTTCCTCCTTGTCCATGCCGATCACCGAATCGTAGTCGCCGCACATGCCGACGTCGGTCATGTAGCCGGTGCCCTCCGCCAGCACCATGTGGTCGGCGGTCGGCACATGCGTGTGGGTGCCCACGACGAGGCTCGCCCGCCCGTCGAGGAAATGCCCCATCGCCTGCTTCTCGCTCGTCGCCTCGGCATGGAAGTCGACGACGATCGCGTCCGCCCCGCCGCCGAGCGGGCAGGCCTCCAGCTCCCGCGACAGCGCCGCGAAGGGATCCTCGAGCATGTTCATGAAGACGAGGCCCATGGCGTTGATCACCAGCACCCGGGCTCCGTTGCGCGCCTCGTACAGCCCGGCGCCGCGCCCGGGCGTTCCGGCCGGGAAGTTGATCGGCCGCAGCAGGCTTGGCGTGCGCTCGATGAAGACGAGCGCCTCGCGCTGGTCCCAGACGTGGTTGCCGGTGGTGACGACGTCCGCGCCGGCGTCGATCAGCTCGCCGTGGATCGCCTCGGTGATGCCGAAGCCCCCTGCCGAGTTCTCGCCGTTGACGACCACGAAGTCGGCGTCTAGCCGGCTCCTCAGCTCGGGCAGCCGGTCCACGACGATCTCGCGGCCGGACCGGCCGACCACGTCACCAAGAAAGAGCAGCCGCACGGGCACCTCCAATACATGTCGTCAGGCCCCGCTCGGTCAGAACGAAGTCCACGGGTTGATCGTAGCGGTCGCGCGGCACCAGGCCCACCTGCTGGATGGCGAAGGCAAGCCCGATCGCCGCGATCCTGCGTTCCGCCCGCGCCATCGCCAGCGAGCGGTCGTAGAACCCGCCGCCATAGCCGACCCGGTAGCCGAACCGGTCGAAGGCGAGCAGCGGCACCAGGAACACCCGCGGCTGCGCCTCGTGCGCCGACGGCAGCGGCTCGCGGATGCCGAAATGGCCCGTGCCCATCCTGTCGCCGGGCTGCCAGCGGCGGAACACCAGCGGCCGCGCCCGGCCGACGACGACGGGCAGCGCCAGCCGGCAGCCCCGGCGCGCAAGCGCCATGATCAGCGGCTGGGTGTCGAGTTCGTCGCCGAAGGTGGAAAAGCACGAGACGGTGCCGCGCCCGGCCAGCGCGGCGATATCCGCCGCCCAGGTGGCGATGACCCCGGCCGCCGCCCGCCGCTCCGCGCCCGGCACGCGCCGGCGCGCGGCGCGCGCCAGCGTCCGCATGCGGGCCTTTTGGGCGGTTCGGTCGGTCATGCGGGGATCCGGGGACGACACGGGACGGAAAACGGTGGGATGGCGAAGCCGCCGCGGCCGGTGGAGAGCAGCGATCCCGGGAACCTACATACGTAGGTGGGCGCCGTATGAAAGAGCCCACGGGCTCAACCAGGGACAGCTCCCAAGGAGATCGATAAGGCCCCGGGGAATTGAGTCTCCTGTCGCACCGGGCAGCCTCGCCGTCTGGAATGTAGCTATCGCGGCGGGCGCTCGCCAGTGGAAAGGATGCGGATTTCGCGTCTTTCCACGCATGCCTCTCATTCGCCCGGCTGTTCCGCCCCCGCCCCGTTCAGCGCGGCGGCGAGACCTTCGATCCGGGCGGCGGCCTGGTCGAGCGTTTCCGCGATCGACTCCTGCGCCGAGGACACCTTGTCGAGCACCGCGCTGCGGGATTCCTTGAGGCTCTCGACCTCCGATTCCATCGCTTTCAGCCGGCGGCGCGAATCGGCGAGCTCGTCGCCGAGCTCCATCGCCGCCATCAGCATCAGCCGCATGTCGCCCACTTCGCCGAAACTGGCCTTGTAGGCCTCGATGCGACGATCGATGTCCTGCGCGAGTGCGGTCAGGATGTGTTCCTGACCCTCGTCGCATCCCATCCTGTAGACACGGCCGTTTATCGAGACCGTTACCTGGGGCATGGTATCCGCTCCGCCGTTCTTCCCCAGCCCGGCGTTTCAAAATCCAGCAAATCCACGCTCAGCCGCCCTGCTCGCTGTCGAGCAGGCCACGGATGGAGCTGATAGCCGAATCCAGTCTTTGCGAAACGCTCTTCGACAGGGATTCGAGCTCGGCCGACCGCGCCTGCGCCGAGTCGAGCTCCTGGGCCAGCCGCGACCGGTCGTCGCTCAGCGTCCGGATCTCGGACTCCAGGGCGCCAACGCTGCGATCCGTCGCCTGGCGGCGGCGAACGGCCGCTTCCAAAGCGTCGAGTGCGCCGACAAACCGCCGTTGCGCGCGCTCTACAGGACTCGAATCGACATTCATAAACTCGCCTCTCCGACCGCCGGCCGCTGCCGCCCATCGCAAACCCGACACGAAAATGGCCGCCATCGCCGTCGCGTCAGACGAAAGGAAAATATAAAGGCCAACGGATTAGCAGTGAGAGATTAGGCATCGCTGCAAGCTGCGGTCAACCGCCCATCGGCGCATACCGGACCGCCGGTCGGCCGGCGCGCGCCCGTGCCGGCCGCGCACCTGTGTATACGTCGCAACCCCGCCGATTGGGCCCCTCAATTGACTCGCCCCGGCGAGGTGATATTGATCGGCCCGCTTTGCGGGGACCGGCGCTGAAGGTCGGGGAATATGGGTGGTGCCGTCTCGACACGGGCCGGCCGGTTTTCCCCCGTCAACGTCCCCCGCCTCCACGGTGACCATCGGAATTACATGACAGAGAACGCCGCACAGGTCGATCACCGCGCAATGGCCAACGCCATCCGCGCACTCGCCATGGATGCCGTAGAGGCAGCCAAGTCCGGACATCCCGGCATGCCGATGGGCGCCGCCGACATAGCCACGGTGCTGTTCACGCGGTTCCTGAAATTCGATCCGAAGGCGCCGGACTGGCCCGACCGCGACCGCTTCGTGCTGTCGGCCGGCCACGCCTCCATGCTCCTCTATTCATCGCTGTATCTGCTCGGCTACGAAGCGATGACCATCGAGGAGATCAAGAATTTCCGCCAGCTCGGCTCGCATACGGCGGGCCACCCCGAATTCGACCTGAAGGCCGGCATCGAGACCACCACCGGTCCGCTCGGCCAGGGCATCGCCACCGCCGTCGGCATGGCGATGGCGGAGCGCCATCTCAACGCCACCTTCGGCGACGACATGGTCGACCATTTCACCTACGTGCTGGCCAGCGACGGCGACCTGATGGAGGGCGTCAGCCACGAGGCGGTCTCGCTCGCCGGCCACCTCAAGCTCGACCGGCTGATCGTCCTCTACGACGACAACCACATTTCCATCGACGGCCCCACCTCGCTGTCGGATTCGACCGATACCGTCGAACGCTTCGACGCCGCCGGCTGGCAGACCCAGCGCGTCGACGGCCACGATCCCGACGCGATCGCCGCCGCGATCGAGGCGGCCCGTGCGTCCGACCGGCCCTCGATCATCGCCTGCCGCACCATCATCGGCTACGGCGCGCCGAACAAGCAGGGCACGTCCGCCACCCACGGCGCGCCGCTCGGCGCCGACGAGGTGCAGGCCGCCCGGCTCGGGCTCGGCTGGGAGGCGCCTCCCTTCGAGATTCCCTCCCCCATCCGCGACGCCTGGCGTATCGCCGGCCTGCGTTCGGGCAAGGCCCGCAGTGCCTGGGAGAAACGGCTCGCGGCGCTGGACCACGACGTCCGCAACGAATTCGAGCGGCGGATGCGCGGCGAACTGCCGGTCGATCTCGCCACGGCGATCCGTTCGCTCAAGGAGACCTTCGCCGCCGACAAGCCGGAGATCGCGACCCGCAAGGCGTCCGAACTGGTGCTGGGCGCCGTCAATCCGGCGGTGCCGGAGACGATTGGCGGCTCCGCCGACCTGACGGGCTCGAACAACACCCGCAGTCCGGACCTCAAGGACTTCTCGGCGGAGGACTACGCCGGCCGTTACGTTCACTACGGCGTGCGCGAGCACGGCATGGCCGCGGCCATGAACGGCATGGCGCTGCATGGCGGCGTCATCCCCTATTCCGGCACGTTCCTCGTCTTCTCCGACTATTGCCGCCCGTCGATCCGCCTCGCGGCGCTGATGGGCATCCGCGTCGTCCACGTGTTCACGCACGATTCCATTGGCCTGGGCGAGGACGGCCCCACCCATCAGCCGGTCGAGCATCTGGCGAGCCTGCGTGCGATCCCGAACCTCAACGTGTTCCGGCCCGCCGACGCCACCGAGACCGCCGAATGCTGGCAGCTTTCGCTCGAAGCCCGCAACCGGCCGAGCGTTCTCGCGCTGACCCGCCAGAACGTGCCGGCCCTGCGCACCTCGGTGGCCGACGAGAACCGCTGCGCCCGCGGCGCCTACGAACTGGCGGCCGCCACGGGACAGGCCAAGGTCACCCTGTTCGCGTCCGGTTCGGAGGTGTCGCTGGCGATGGAGGCCCGCGTCATCCTGGAACGCGACGGCATCCCGACCCGGGTGGTATCGGTTCCCAGTTTCGAGTTGTTCGAGGAACAGTCGGCCGAGTACCGCCGCACGATCCTCGACGATGCGCCGGTGCGCGTCGCCGTCGAGGCGGCGATCCGGCAGGGATGGGAGCGCTTCGTCGGGCGTGACGGCGGCTTCGTCGGCATGAACGGCTTCGGCGCCAGTGCCCCGTACAAGAGCCTGTACGAGCATTTCGGCATAACCGCCGGGGCGGTCGTGGCGGAAGCCCGGCGTATATTGGATAGTCTGGCGCCGACCGACGAGGCTTGACCGATCCTTCGGCGCGCAACGAACTAGCTAAGGAGACTACTGGAATGGCTGTCAGGGTAGCGATCAACGGATTTGGCCGTATCGGCCGGCTGGTGCTGCGCGGGATCATCGAATCCGGCCGCACCGACATCGAAGTCGTCGGCATCAACGATCTCGGCCCGATCGAGACCAACGCGCACCTGCTGCGGTACGACAGCGTGCACGGCCGGTTTCCCTCCGAGGTCACGGTGTCGGGCGAGACCATGGATGCCGGCCGCGGCCCCATCAGGGTGACGGCCATCCGCGATCCCAAGGAGCTGCCGTGGAAGGAGCTCGGCGTCGACATCGCGCTCGAGTGCACCGGCATCTTCGCCGATCGTGACAAGGCGGCGATGCATCTGGAAGCCGGCGCCAAGCGCGTTCTCGTCTCCGCCCCGGCCACCAACGCCGACATCACCGTCGTCTACGGCGTCAACAACGACAAGCTGACCGCCGATCACACGGTCGTCTCCAACGCCTCGTGCACGACGAACTGCCTCGCCCCGGTCGCCAAGGTGATCAACGATGCCGTCGGCATCGAAAAGGGCTTCATGACCACCGTGCACGCCTACACGGGCGACCAGCCGGTCCTCGACACCCTGCACAAGGACCTCTACAGGGCCCGCGCCGCGGCGATGTCGATGATCCCGACCACGACCGGCGCCGCCCGCGCCGTCGGCCTGGTGCTGCCGGAGCTGAACGGCAAGCTCGACGGCGTCTCGGTGCGCGTGCCGACCCCGAACGTCTCGATGATCGACCTGAAGGTCGTCGCCAAGCGCGACACCACGGTCGAGGAGATCAACGAGGCGATGAAGGCGGCGGCGAATTCCAACGCCATGAAGGGCATCCTCGCGGTCACCGCCGAGCCGCTGGTCTCCATGGACCTCAACCACGACCCGGCCTCGTCGACCTTCGCGCTCGACCAGACCAAGGTCATGGAGGGCAACTTCATCCGCGTGCTTTCGTGGTACGATAACGAGTGGGGCTTCTCCAACCGCATGGCCGACACCGCGGTGGCGATGGGCAAGCTTATTTGAACGGGAGACCGGAATGGCCTCGTTCCGCACGATCGACGATCTCGATCTGAAGGGTCGGCGCGCTGTCCTGCGCGCCGATCTCAACGTTCCCACCAAGGATGGCGTGGTGACCGACGCGACCCGCGTCGCGCGCGCCGCCGACACCATCAAGGCCCTGCTCGCCAAGGGCGCCGCCGTGATGGTGCTCTCCCATTTCGGCCGCCCGAAGGGCAAGGTCGTCCCGGAGATGTCGCTGAAACCGGTCCTGCCCGCGCTTGAAAAGGCGGTCGGCCGGCCGGTCACGTTCGTCGCCACCGACTGGACCGACGGCAAGGCTCTCGACGCCGCCAAACAGGCGGCTGCCGGCAGCGTGCTGCTGTTCGAGAACACCCGCTTCCACGCCGGCGACGAAGGCAACGACCCGGAATTCGCCAGGCAGCTCGCCAGCCTGGGCGACGTCTTCGTCAACGACGCCTTTTCCGCCGCCCATCGCGCCCACGCCTCCACCACCGGCATCGCCGACCATCTGCCCGCGGCCGCCGGCCTGACCATGGCCGCCGAGATCGAGGCGCTGGAGAAGGCCCTGTCGAAGCCGGAACGTCCGGTGATGGCGATCGTCGGCGGCGCCAAGGTCTCCACCAAGATCGACCTGCTCTCCAATCTGGTGGCGAAGGTCGACATGCTGGTCATCGGCGGCGGCATGGCCAACACCTTCCTGGCCGCCAATGGCCACGGGATCGGCAAGTCGCTGTGCGAGTACGACAAGCTGGACACCGCCCGCGAGATCGAGGCGGCCGCGCAGAAGGCCGGATGCGAGATCGTCCTGCCGGTCGACGTGATCGTCGCCAAGGCGTTCGAGGCGAAAGCCCCGCACCGTATCTGCGGTCTCGACGACGTCGAGGACGACGAGATGATCCTGGACATCGGCCCGAACACCGAAACGGCGCTGGAGGGCAGGCTCAACGAGGTGAAGACGGTGGTCTGGAACGGCCCCTTCGGCGCCTTCGAGCTGGAGCCGTTCGACGCCGGCACCAATGCGGTCGCGCGGACCGTGGCCCGCGACACCAAGGCCGGGCACATGCTGTCGGTCGCCGGTGGCGGCGACACCGTGGCCGCCCTGAACAAGGCCGGCGTGACGCAGGACTTTTCCTTCGTGTCGACGGCCGGAGGCGCCTTCCTCGAGTGGCTCGAGGGCAAGGCGCTGCCCGGCGTCGAGGCTTTGAGACCCTGAGAACGATAGAGAACGTGAGGATCAGACGATGAGTGAACGGCTTGAGGACATCGCCCAGGCCATGGTGGCGGACGGGAAGGGCATTCTCGCCGCCGACGAGAGCACCGGGACGATCAAGAAGCGCTTCGATTCGATCGGCGTGGAGTCGACCGAGGAGAACCGCCGCGACTATCGCGAGATGCTGTTCCGCGCCGACGACGCGATGAAAAACTGCATTTCCGGCGTCATCCTGTTCGACGAGACGCTGCGCCAGAAGGCCGCCGACGGCACGCCGCTGGTCGACCTGATCAAGGCCGCCGGCGCGGTTCCCGGCATCAAGGTCGACGCCGGCGCCAAGGACATGCCCGGCTTCCCCGGAGAGAAGATCACCGAAGGCCTCGACGGCCTGCGCGACCGGCTCAAGGAATACCACGGCCTCGGCGCCCGCTTCGCCAAGTGGCGCGCGGTGATCGACATCGCCGACGGCATCCCGAGCTGGGGCTGCGTCAAGGCCAACGCCCACGCGCTCGCCCGCTACGCGGCGCTGTGCCAGGAAGCCGGCATCGTCCCGATCGTCGAGCCCGAGGTGCTGATGGACGGCCCCGTCGCCGCCCATGACGCCGACCGCTGCTATCAGGTCACCGAGTGGGCGCTCAACACGGTCTTCGACGAGCTGTTCGAGCAGCGCGTCCTGCTGGAAGGCATGGTGCTGAAGCCCAACATGGTGATTTCCGGCAAGAACGCCTCCCGGCAGGCGAGCGCCGAAGAGGTCGCCGAGAAGACCGTGCGCTGCCTGAAGTCGACCGTCCCGGCCGCCGTGCCGGGCATCGCCTTCCTGTCCGGCGGCCAGTCCGACGAGGAAGCGACCCGGCACCTCTCGCTGATGAACGCGATGGGCCCGCTGCCGTGGAAGCTGACCTTCTCCTACGGCCGCGCGCTGCAGGCCGCCGCGCTGAAGGCCTGGGGCGGCAAGACCGAGAACGTCGCCGCCGCCCAGAGCGCTTTCTCGCATCGCGCCCGCATGAACGGCCTTGCCGCCGCCGGCAAGTGGAGCGCGGACCAGGAAAAGCAGGCCGCCTGACGACAGGCGGCTTACCCCGCTTCGCCGGGACCGGACGTCGATCCGGTCCCGGATTTACGGCTTGTTAACCACTCCTTAGCAGACCCGCGGCAGGATTGTCGGCGTACCGGCTCCGCGTTTTCGCCGTATTCCCGGCGTATGCGCGTTGTTTTGGCTATTATCGACCGTCGAACGAATTGAACGCCCATGGCACCTGCCCCCGCCCGCCTCGTCCTCGTCACGCCGCCGGACTTCGATCCGGCCGACTTCGCACGGCAGCTCTCCGATGCGCTGCAGACCGCGGAGACCGCCGCCGTCATCCTCGATCTGTCCTCGGATGATCCGGCCCTGTGGCGCCGGTCCGCCGAGATGCTCTGCCCGATCGCCCAGGAGCACGGCGCCGCGTTCCTGTTGCACGACCATCCCGGTCTCGTCCGCGAGGTCGGCGCCGACGGCGTGCACGTCACGCAGGGCGCCGCCGCCGTCGAGTCGGCGATGGGCGCGCTCAAGCCCGACCTGATCGTCGGCGCCGGCGACTGCACCACCCGGCACGCCGCCATGCTGCTCGGCGAGGGCCAGCCCGACTACGTCCTTCTCGGCCGCCTCGACCACGAAGGCGACATCCCGGCGACCTTCAATCTGGTGGAATGGTGGAGCGAGCTGTTCCAGATCCCCTGCGTCGCCCTGTGCGCCGATGACTGGACGTCGGTCGAGGACGCCGTCTCCGCGGGCGCCGACTTCGTCGCGTTGCGCGATCTCGTCTGGAACGAGCCCGCGGGCGTCACCGACGCCGTCGCCCGGGCCGCCGCGATCGCCGAACGGGTCCGCGAGGAAGCGGCATGAGGCCGATTGCGGTTGCCGCGATCGGAGCCGCCTTGCTTGCCTGGTCGGGCGCAGCCTCGCCCGGGTCCGCGCGCGAGGCCGGCACCGATATCGCCTATGGCGCCTATCAGCGCGGCTACTACCTGACCGCCTTCCGCACCGCGCTCGAGCGCGGCCAGAACGGCGACGCCGCCGCGCAGACCCTGCTCGGCGAGCTCTACGCCAAGGGCCTCGGCATCCCCAAGAACATGCAGCAGGCGGTGTGGTGGTACAGCCAGGCCGCCGTTGCCGGAAACCGCGAGGCCCAGTTCGCGCTCGCCCTGGCGCTGGCCCGCGGCGAGGGCACGACCAAGGACGAGGAGAAGGCCGCCGGCTGGTTCGATGCGGCTGCCAAGAAGGGCCACGTCGAGGCCCACTACAACCTCGCGCTGATCCTGGTCGACGGCAAGGTGCGGCCGCGCAACCTGAAGCGGGCGGCCGAGCTCCTGCGCTTCGCCGCCGAGAACGGCCATACCCCCTCGCAGTACAATCTCGCCCTGCTCTACATGGAAGGCGCCGGCGTCCATCAGGATCCCGCCGAGGCGCTGCGCTGGATGCAGAAGGCGGCGGAATCCGGCATGCCGCTGGCCGAGGTCGAGCTCGCCGTCATGCTGTTCAAGGGCGAAGGCACGGCGACGAACGAGGGCGAGGCGGTCAAGTGGTTCAGCCGGGCCGCGGAGAAGGGCAACCCGGTCGCCCAGAACCGGCTGGCCCGCATCTACGCCAACGGTCAGGGCGTCGAGGCCGACGCGGTCGAAGCGGCGAAATGGCACATTCTCGCCCGGTCGGCCGGCGCCAGCGACGTCTGGCTCGACGGCTTCCTGGGCTCGCTGGACGACGAGCAGCTCGAGGAGGCCGACAAGCGCGTGCGCAAATGGGCGCAGGGCTTCAGTTACGGCACCAGCGGCATCGTTTACTGAGCCATCTTTTGCTGATGCATCCGGCGTCAAGGTTTGTTAGAAACCGCGCCATCCATTCCTTCCGGTCCCAAATCCTTGGAACACGGCGCATCGGCGCCCCTCCTCCGATCGGTGCCCGACCGGAGACATTTCGCGAGCGGTTCGACATGAAGATCAACGGAAACCAGATCACGCCGGGCAACGTCCTGGAACACAAGGGCGGCCTCTGGGTCGCCGTGAAGACCCAGGCCGTGAAGCCGGGCAAGGGCGGTGCCTTCAACCAGGTCGAGCTCAAGAACCTGATCGACGGCACCAAGCTCAACGAGCGCTTCCGCGCCGACGAGACCGTCGAGCGCGTCCGCCTCGACCAGAAGGACTTCCAGTTCCTCTACGCCCAGGGCGAGCAGCTTGTGTTCATGGATACCGAATCCTATGAGCAGCTCGAGCTGGCCGAGGATTTCGTCGGCGAGCGCGCCGCCTTCCTTCAGGACGGCATGACCGTGACCGTCGAGCTGTACGACGGCAAGCCGATCGGCATCACCCTGCCCCAGCACGTGACGCTGGAGGTCACCGAGGCCGACCCGGTCGTCAAGGGGCAGACCGCCGCCTCCTCGTACAAGCCGGCGATACTCGAGAACGGCATGCGCGTCATGGTGCCGCCGTTCGTCACCACCGGCGAGAAGATCGTCGTCGACACCAACGAGATCACCTACGTCCGCCGCGCGGACTGACCGGACCATGGCCAGATCAGCCCTTCTCAACGTGATGGTGCAGGCGGCCACCAAGGCCGCCCGCGCGCTCTCGCGCGACTTCGGCGAGGTGGAGAACCTGCAGGTCTCGATGAAGGGACCGGGCGACTTCGTCTCCTCCGCCGACCTTCGCGCCGAAAAGATCCTGCGCGAGGAACTGTCGCGGGTGCGGCCGGGATACGGGTTCCTGATGGAGGAATCCGGCGAGACCGAGGGAACCGACAAGGCGCATCGCTGGATCGTCGACCCGCTCGACGGCACCACCAACTTCCTACACGCGCTGCCGCTGTTCGCCGTCTCGATCGCGCTTGAGCGCGATGGCGATATCGTCGCCGGCGTCGTCTTCAACCCGATCATGAACGAGCTGTTCGTCGCCGAGAAGGGCGCCGGCGCGTTCCTGAACGACCGGCGCATCCGCGTCGCCCAGCGCCGCGACCTGTCGCAGTCGGTGATCACCACCGGCATCCCCCACCAGGGCCGCGGCAATCACCCCACCTATCTGCGCGAACTCGCCCCGATCATGGCGAAGTCCGCCGGCATCCGCCGCACCGGCTCGGCGGCCCTCGATCTGGCCTGGCTCGCCGCCGGCCGCTTCGACGGCTTTTTCGAGCGCGGCCTGAGCCGCTGGGACATCGCCGCCGGCGTACTGCTCGTCAGCGAAGCCGGAGGCTTCGCGACCGACTATACCGGCCGCAAATCGCCGCTCGACTCCAACAGCCTGGTCGCCGGCAACGTCGATATTCATCGCGCTCTGGTCGATTCCCTGTCCAAGTCCTGACATCTTCGCCGCCGAAAGTGCGCTTCCGCCTTGGACATGTCGCGAACTCGGCGGTAACTTTGCCTCGGGGGAGCAGGAAGATTCGCGCGTGATTGATTCGCCTGCGCGCATCAGAGATCCGGGAGCCGATGGCCCGCAGCACAGATCCGCAGAAATTGGCAAGTCCGCAGGTCTACCTTTTGCGGATGCTGGTGTTTCTGATCATCGCCGGTTTCATCGGCGCGATCCTGTTTCCGCAGGTCTACACCGCCTTCATGTCGAATCCGGGCCTGAACGGCCTGATCCTCGGCGTTCTGGCCATCGGCATCTTGATGGCGATCCGCCAGGTCTTCCGGCTTTTCCGGGAAGTCACCTGGGTCAACGACTTCCGTCTCGCCGATCCGGGCCTTGAGGTTTCCAAGCCGCCGGTGCTGCTGGCGCCGATGGCCGCCCTGCTGCGCGACCGGGTCGGCCGCATGGCGATTTCGGCGCCGACCATGCGCTCGATCCTCGATTCGATCGCCATGCGTCTCGACGAATCCCGCGAGATGGCCCGCTACATGACCGGCCTGCTGGTCTTTCTCGGCCTGCTCGGCACCTTCTGGGGCCTGCTGCAGACGGTCAGCTCGGTCGCCGGCACCATCCAGTCGCTGAACATCGGCTCCGGCGATACCGGCGTCATCTTCGAGGATCTGAAATCCGGCCTGCAGGCGCCCCTGTCCGGCATGGGTACGGCCTTTTCGTCCTCGCTGTTCGGCCTCGCCGGCTCGCTGATCCTCGGCTTTCTCGACCTGCAGGCGGGCCAGGCCCAGAACCGCTTCTACAACGACCTGGAGGACTGGCTGTCCTCGGTCACCGAGATCGCTGCGACCGAGGAGCGGCCGGCCGAGGCGGCCCCGGTCGCACCGGCGGTCGTCGCTCCCGCACCGGCCCCGGCCCCCGCGCCGGCGTTGAAGACCGATGACATCCAGAAGTCCATCGACAGGCTCACCCAGGTGATGAGCGAGGGCGGCCCGAACCGCGCGGCGACCGCCGCCATGGCCGATCTCGCCGAAGGCATCCAGGGGCTCGTGCAGCACATGCGCTCCGAGCAGAAGATGATCCGCGAGTGGGTCGAGGCGCAGGCCGACCGCCAGAGCGAGATCCGCGACCTTCTCGCCCGCCTCGCCGACCGCGAGAGAGTGTAGGAGTCCAAGCCATGGCCCTGGTCCACGGCCGGCGCCGGCGCAGCCAGATCGACTACTGGCCGAGTTTCGTCGACGTTCTCACCAACGTCCTGCTCGTCTTCATCTTCCTGCTGTCGGTCTTCGCCCTGACCCAGTTCTTCCTGAGCCAGGAGATTTCCGGCCGCGACACCGTGCTCAACCGGCTGAACTCGCAGATCGCCGAGCTGACCGAGCTCCTGGCGCTGGAGCGGGCCGGCAAGCGCTCGCTGGAGGACCAGCTCTCCCTGCTGCAGTCCTCGCTGACGAGCGCCGAGGCGGAACAGGCCCGGCTCCAGGGCATCCTCGATGCCCGCGCCGGCGATGCCGAGGCCGCGGGCGGGCGCGTTTCGGAGCTGACCATCGAGCTCGACGAGGAAAAGCGGCTCAGCCAGCGTGCCCTGGCCCAGGTCGAGCTGCTGAACCAGCAGATCTCCGCCCTGCGCCGCCAGATCGCCGCGCTCGAGGATGCGCTGGAAGCCTCCGAGAACCGTGACCGGGAGAGCCAGACCAAGATCGCCGATCTCGGCCGCCGCCTGAACGTGGCGCTGGCCCAGAAGGTGCAGGAGCTGTCGCGCTACCGCTCCGACTTCTTCGGCCGTCTGCGCGAGATCCTGTCACAGCGCTCCGACATCCGCGTCGTCGGCGACCGCTTCGTCTTCCAGTCGGAGGTCCTGTTCCCGACCGGCTCCGACCAGATCAACGCCGCCGGCCAGCAGGAGCTCGACAAGCTCGCCGCCGCGATCCTCGAGCTCGAGGGGGAGATTCCCGCCGAGATCGCCTGGGTGCTGCGCGTCGACGGCCACACCGACGCGCGGCCGATCAACTCGCCGCGCTTCCAGTCCAACTGGGAGCTCGCCTCGGCCCGCGCCATCGCGGTGGTGCGCTACCTGATCGACAAGGGCGTCGATCCCCAGCACCTCGTCGCCGCCGGCTTCGCCGACAACTATCCGCTCGTCGAGGGTAATACCGAGGACGCCTACGCCGCCAACCGCCGCATCGAACTCAAGCTCACCGAGCGCTGACCTCGCGCGCCGCGCGCCGTTCGGCGAGCGTCCCCTCGTCGGTATCGAACTGCAGCCGGGCGAGCCGGGCGTAGAGGCCGCCGGTCTCGATCAGGCTGTGATGCGTGCCCTCCTCGACGATCCGCCCCTCCTCCATGACGAGGATGCGATCGGCATTGAGCACGGTCGCCAGCCGGTGTGCGATGACCAGCGTCGTGCGCTCCTGCATCAGGTCGTCCAGCGCCATCTGCACCACCGTCTCGCTCTCCGCGTCGAGCGCCGAGGTCGCCTCGTCGAGCAGCAGGATCGGCGCGTCGCGCAGGATCGCCCGGGCGATCGCGATGCGCTGGCGCTGCCCGCCCGACAGGGTCACGCCGCGCTCGCCGACCATGGTGCGGTAGCCCTCCGGCATGGCGGTGACGAATTCCTCCACATGGGCGGCGACGGCGGCGGCGCGGATCTCGTCGTCGCTGGCGCCGGGCCGGCCGTAGGCGATGTTGTCGGCGACGGTGCCGGCGAAGATCACCGTGTCCTGCGGCACAACGGCGATGCGCCGGCGCACCGCGCGCGGATCGGCCCGGTCGATCGCCACGCCGTCGACGCGGATGGTGCCGTCCGTCGGGTCGTAGTGGCGCAGCAGCAGGTGGAACAGGGTGCTCTTGCCCGCGCCCGACGGACCGACGATGGCCACCGTCTCGCCCGGCGCCACGGAGAAGCTGACGTCGTGCAGCGCCCGATCGTCGCCACGGGTCGGGTAGGCGAAGGAGACGTGCGCGAAGGCGACCTCGCCGCGCGGCGGCTCGGGCAGGGCTTCCGGGGCCTCCGGCGCGCGCACGGACGGCTCCCGGTCCCTCAGGTCGGCGAGCCGCTCGGCCGCGCCGGCGGCCGCCTGCACCTCGCCCCACACCTGGCTGAGCTCGCCGAGCGCGCCGGCGGCGAACACCGCGTAGAGCACGAACTGACCGAGCGTGCCCGGCGTCATGCGCCCCGCCAGCACGTCGTGCGCGCCGTACCAGAGCACGGCGACGACGCTGGCGAAGACCAGGAAGAGTGCGACGAAGGTCAGCGTCGCCCGCATCTTGGTGGTGCCGCGGGCGGCGTCGAAGGATTCCTCGACGGCGGCGCGGAAGCGGGCGTCGGCCAGCTCCTCGTTGGTGAAGGCCTGCAGGGTACGCACCGCGCCGATATTCTCCGAGGCGAAGGCGGTCGCGTCGGCCAGCGTGTCCTGCGCGTCGCGCTGGCGCTTGCGCACCGCGCGGCCGAAGCCGACGAGCGGCAGCACGATCACCGGGATCACGATCAGCACCATCATCGACAGGCGCGGGCTGGTGACGACCATCAGCGTCGCCGCGCCGATGCCGAGGACGAGGTTTCTGAGCGCGATCGAGGCGCTCGCCCCCACGGCGGCCTTGATCTGGGTGGTATCGGCGGTCAGCCGCGAGACGACCTCGCCCGACTGGGCGGTGTCGAAGAAATCGGCCGACAGCCCGATCACCCGCCGGAACACGTCGGCGCGCACATCGGCGACGATCCTTTCGCCCAGCCAGGTGACCAGGTAGTAGCGCGAGGCGCTGGCGGCGGCGAGCACCAGCACCACGATGATCAGCATGCCGAAATACTGGTTCACCAGCGCCGTGTTCTCGGAATCGAACCCGAAATCGATCATCCGCCGCACCGCCTGCGGTACGGCCAGTGTGGCGCCGGCGGCGGTGACCAGCGCGATCAGCGCCAGCACGACATGGACCCGGTAGCGCGCCACATAGGGCGCCAGCATCCTGAGCGGGCCGAGCTTCTGTCGCGGGCGCCGGCCGTTCGCCGATCCATCCACCGGCTGCGCGGTTTCCGCCCCGGCCTCGTTCGGCGCCTTCCTGCGGGCCATGTCGTCCTGTCCTGCTTAGATCACATCGAGAGCGGAAAATGCCCCAGACGGGCCTCCCCGGGCAACCCGCTCTGATGTCGCGGACGCTCGGCCCGCCGGATTCCACGCCCGTCTCGCCCGACGGTGGGGCCGAACCGCGACGACGACACACGGCCCGCCGGGACATCCCGCCCCGCCCGCTTGCCTCGCAGGCCCATCCGCGCTATAGCCAGCGCCGAATTCTCTTTACATCCGCGCATGCGATGCGGCGTTTTGATCGGCGCCGGCAAGAAGGTTTGAAAGCCATGAAGAAAGACATCCATCCCGATTATCACACCGTCAAGGTGGTGATGACCGACGGCACCGAGTACGAGACCCGCTCGACCTATGGCGAGGAAGGCGCGGTCATCAATCTCGACATCGACGTCAACACGCACCCGGCCTGGACCGGCGGCAGCCAGCATCTGCTCGACCGCGGCGGCCGCGTCTCCCGCTTCAAGAAGAAGTTCGAAGGCTTCATCTGAGGCGCTTCGGTTCCGAATAAAAAAAGCCCCCGGCCTTGGCCGGGGGCTTTTTGTTTCGGCAGACGTCTGTCTCAGCCCTCGCTCCCGCCGAACGCCGAGCGGACGCGATCGAGCTGCGAAAACACCGGGTTTGCCGCGCGCGCATCGTCGGCGCGCAACTGGCCGCGGAGCTGCCGGTCGAGATGACGCACGCGCGCCTGCAACCGCAGGCTTCGCGCGATCAGATCCTGCAGGCCGTCCGGCAACTCGTCGAATCCGGCCGAGCGCTCGCGGTCTTCCGGGTGCTCGAGGCGAACCTTGCTCTTCTCCTCCGACGCCTGCTTGTCCGACATCTCGCCCTCGTTGACGGCGCGCTGGAGAAGCAGCCACGAGGCCATCTGCATCAGCCGGGTGGTCAGCTTCATGCTTTCCGTGGCGTAGGCGAGCCCGCCCAGGCGGCTCAGCGTGCGCGATTCCGTGCGGCCGGGACCGTCGAGATAGTCGGCGGTTTCCTCGAGCAGCGCCATGCCCTCGCGGAACAGCGTCATGAAATTGCCGGAGCCCGCCATCCGCTCGGCGAAATTGACCGGATCGAGCCTAGGGTTCGACGCTTCGCGCACGTCTGTCTTGTCGTTTCTCATAACCTGTCCCTGTCGTCTCGTTTTGACCGGTCACGCGCGCAATTCGACACAAATTTGTGTCGAAACGACACGATCCGGCCGCCCATACGGTCAAAATTGCATCTTCAATGCCAGTTGGCCGATGTGAGACGGCGTCGCACTGTGTCCCCGAGTCACCGCGATCATCGCGATTGCCGGGCGGCGGTGCAACGGACAAAAGAAAAGAGCCGCTGGGAAAGCGGCTCAGTTGGTTAACAGGGAGGCGTCAAACAGAGTGGACAGGAGCCACTCGAGATCCAGAAGACTGGATGCCTCATAGTTAACCCGTAAGGCCTAACGAATGGTTAACCGGTATATTTTTCTTCAAGATTTAGAGAAAAAGCTCTCGGCCGCATCGCGCGTCGACCCCTTTTTCTTGATATCGGCTTCCAGCCGCGTGATCTCCTGCT
The DNA here is from genome assembly GCF_025397915.1 of Microbaculum marinisediminis. Taxonomy (NCBI): domain Bacteria; kingdom Pseudomonadati; phylum Pseudomonadota; class Alphaproteobacteria; order Hyphomicrobiales; family Tepidamorphaceae; genus Microbaculum; species Microbaculum marinisediminis. Next base: position 322,740 of record NZ_JALIDZ010000003.1, on the reverse strand, counting down.
TCAGCAAGGCGATCCTCTCCTCGAGCTCCGCGACGGAAAGCGCCGAAAGGTCCATGCCGATCTCGTGCGCCGCGATCTTTTTCGGCCGGTCATCGTCCGCGAACATGGTGCGCCCTTCCTTGCAATCGCTATCCGGCCTTTAACTCTACGGAGCCCGCCATTGTCACGGAAGGCCCGCCCCGGTATTCGAGAAACGACGTTAACGAAAGGCCCCGCAGATGACCGAGTTACCCACAACTTTGCCCACCACGATGACGGCCATCGAGATCACCCAGCCGGGCGGACCGGAGGTGCTGGTCCCCGCCGAAAGGCCGGTGCCGGTCCCCGGGGAAGGCGAGGTCCTGATTCGGGTTTCGGCGGCCGGCGTGAACCGGCCCGACGTATTGCAGCGGCTCGGCGGCTATGCGCCGCCGGCGGGCGCCTCCGACATTCCCGGCCTGGAGATCGCCGGCACCGTCGTCGCGGCCGGCACCAGCACCAGCCGCTTCCAGCCCGGCGATACCGTCTGCGCCCTCGTCCCCGGTGGCGGCTACGCCGAGTACTGCACGGTGCACGAGACCAACGCCCTGCCCCTGCCCGCCGGCCTGCCGGTCAGCGAGGCGGCCGCGGTTCCCGAGACCTTCTTCACCGTGTGGTCAAACGTCTTCGATCGCGGCGCCCTGCAGCCCGGCGAGACGCTGCTCATCCACGGCGGCGCCAGCGGCATCGGCACGACCGCGATCCAGCTCGCCAAGGCCTTCGGCGCGACCGTGTTCGTGACGGCGGGCACGCCGGAGAAATGCCGGGCCTGCGAGGAACTCGGCGCCGATCTCGCCATCGACTACAAGACCGCCGATTTCGTCGAGGTGGTGAAGGATGCCACCGACAAGCGCGGCGTCGACGTGATCCTCGACATGGTCGGCGGCGACTACGTGCCGCGCAACTACCGCGCCGCCGCCGAGGAAGGCCGCATCGTCCAGATCGCTTTCCTGCACGGCTACAAGGCCGAGATCGACCTCAACCCGCTGATGCGCAAGCGGCTGACCCATACCGGCTCGACCCTGCGCCCGCGCCCGGTCGCCTTCAAGGCGCAGATCGCCCGCGCGCTCGAAGAGAAGGTCTGGCCGCTGATCGCCGCCGGCAAGGTGAAACCAGTGATGGATTCCCGCTTCCCGCTGACCCAGGCCGGCGAAGCCCACGCCCGCATCGACGCCGACCATACCGGCAAGATCGTGCTGGAAACCGGGCTTTAGGACTTACGGATCGCCGAAAGGCGGCCGATCCGTATCAATTCGCCTCTCCCCGCCGGGGAGAGGCGGTCGGCGATGCCGGCCAAGAGATCCCGGCCACGAGAGTCCGGCACCCCACCCCTGCTTTCACCGCCTGCCCCTGCTTTCACCGTTTGCGTCGAAACGCGAACGCGCCTATATAACGTCATCCCCGTGACACTTCGAATTCGACCGGGGCGCCCCGCCGGAGGCGGTGGCGCGCAAGGGAGAAGCTTATGTCAAATACACTTTTGATGCCCAAGGCGACCGCCATCTGGCTGGTCGACAACACCTCGCTCTCTTTCCGTCAGATCGCCGAATTCTGCGGTCTGCACGAGCTTGAGGTGAACGCCATCGCCGACGGCGAGGCCGCGCAAGGGATTAAGGGCGTCGACCCGGTCCTGACCGGTCAGCTGACCCGCGAGGAGATCGATCGCTGCCAGAAGGATACCTCGGCCAAGCTCAGGCTCGCCGAGCCCAAGGTGCGGATCCCGGTCACCAAGAAGCGCAAGGGCCCGCGCTACACCCCGGTGTCGCGGCGCCAGGACCGTCCGAACGCGATCCTGTGGCTGGTGCGCAACCACCCCGAGCTCAAGGACGCGGCGATCATGCGCCTCGTCGGCACCACCAAGGCGACGATCAACTCGATCCGCGAACGCACCCACTGGAACGCGGCGAACCTGCAGCCGATGGACCCGGTGACGCTCGGCCTGTGCTCCCAGATCGACCTCGACATGGAGGTCCAGTCCGCGGCCAAGTACCGTCCGCCGGAGGAGGCCGAGGGTCTGCGCCTGCTCAGCCCGGAGGAGAGCGTGGGCTTCGGCGAGGACGCCGAAGGCACCGCGGAAGCCGAGGAGAGCGACGAGCTCGACGCCGATGCGGTGTTCGCCAAGCTGCGTGCGATGAAGGGCGAGGAAACGCCGTCCGAGGACTGAACGGCGCGGATCGGCGACCCCGATCCGCTTTGCCCCCGGTTGGGTCCAGCCCTGGGCCAGCCCGAGCCTTGGATCAGCCCGGGCCGTAGGCTAGTCGGGCCTCAGTCCGCCGTGGCGATGCCGCGCTCCTTCAGCGCCACGGTGATTTCGTCGAGGATCGCGGGATCGTCGATGGTCGCCGGCGTCTTGTAGGTCTCGCCGTCGGCGATCGCCCGCATGGTGCCGCGCAGGATCTTGCCCGAGCGCGTCTTCGGCAGACGCCCAACCGTGATGGCCAGCTTGAAGGCGGCGACCGGGCCGATCTTCTCGCGCACGAGCTGGATCACCTCCCGTTCGATCTCGGCCAGGTCCTTGGTCACGCCCGACTTCAGGACGATGAAGCCGGCCGGCACCTGTCCCTTCATGGAATCGGCGATGCCGATGACAGCGCATTCGGCGACGTCGGGATGGCTCGCCAGCACCTCCTCCATGCCGCCGGTCGACAGCCTGTGCCCGGCGACGTTGATGATGTCGTCCGTGCGCGCCATGATGTAGACGTAGCCGTCCTCGTCCTTGTAGCCGGCATCCGCCGTGGCGTAGTGGCCGGGGTGCTCGCTGAGATAGCTGTCCCGGAAGCGCTGGTCGTTGTTCCATAGCGTCGGCAGGCAGCCGGGCGGCAGCGGCAGCTTCACGCAGATCGCCCCCATCTTCCCCGCCTCCACCGGCTGGTGCGACTCGTCGAGCACCCGCACGTCGTAGCCGGGCATCGGCACCGTCGGCGAGCCGTACTTGACCGGCAGCATGCCGAGGCCGACCGGGTCGGCGGCGATCGCCCAGCCGGTTTCCGTCTGCCACCAGTGGTCGAGGACCGGCACCTTCAGCATCTTCTCCGCCCACTGGATGGTGTCCGGATCGGCGCGCTCGCCGGCCAGGAACAGGGTGCGGAAATGGCTGAGGTCGTACTTGCCGATGAAGCTGCCCTCCGGATCCTCCTTCTTGATGGCGCGGAAGGCGGTGGGCGCGGTGAACAGGGCGGAGACCTTGTGCTCGGCGATCACCCGCCAGAACGTGCCGGCGTCGGGCGTGCCCACCGGCTTGCCCTCGAACAGGATGGTCGTGCAGCCGCGCAGCAGCGGCGCGTAGACGATATAGGAGTGGCCGACCACCCAGCCGACGTCGGACGCCGCCCAGTAGACCTCGCCCGGCTCGATCCCGTAGACCCCGTCCATGGACCAGTGCAGCGCCACCATGTGGCCACCGTTGTCGCGCACCACGCCCTTGGGCTGTCCGGTGGTTCCCGACGTGTAGAGGATGTACAGCGGATCGGTGGCGGCGACCGGCACGCAATCGGCCTTCTCGCCCGCTGCCGCGGCCGCCGCGACGGCCTCGGCCCAGTCGAAGTCGCGCCCCTCCACGAGCGTGGCCGTCTCCATCGGCCGCTGGTGGATCAGGCAGGTCGACGGCTTGTGGCGCGACAGCGCGATCGCCTCGTCGAGCAGCGGCTTGTACTTCACCACCCGCCCCGGCTCGATGCCGCAGGACGCCGACAGGATCATCGTCGGCTGGCAGTCGTCGATGCGGGTGGCAAGCTCCCGTGCCGCGAAGCCGCCGAACACCACCGAGTGCACCGCGCCGATGCGCGCGCAGGCCAGCATGCCGATCACCGCTTCCGGGATCATCGGCATGTAGAGGATCACGCGGTCGCCCTTCTTGACGCCGTGCTTGACGAGCACCGCGGCGAGAGTCGCCACCGCGTCGGTCAGCTCGGCATAGGTGAAGGTCTCTTTCGTGTCGGTGACCGGGCTGTCGTAGATCATCGCCGGCTGGCTGGCGCGGCCGGCGAAGACGTGCCTGTCGAGGCAGTTGTAGGCGGTGTTGCATTCCGCCCCGACGAACCAGCGTCCGTAAACCCCCTGCGCGCCGTCGAACACCTTGTCCCACGGCTTCGACCAGACCAGATCGCGGGCGGCCCCCGCCCAGAATCCTTCGGGATCCTTCTGCCAGCTCTCGTAGACCTCGTGATATCGGCTCGACATCGGGCGCTCCAATTCCTTTATCTCAAGTGTTTTTACAGACCGTCGCGCGATTGTGTCCTTGTGCCAGCGCAATGCAAGCCCCGGCCATCGTGCGACTTTCGTCTCGGGCGACCAAGGTCTAAAAGCGCCGGGGCCTTCACGCGGCGGAACCGGCAATCTCGATGATAACCGATCCTCTCTTCTATCTCGTCGCGGTGCCCGGTGTCCTGCTCACCGGCATGTCCAAGGGCGGCTTCGGCGGCGCGCTCGGCATGCTGGCGGTGCCGCTGATGGCGCTCGTCATCCCGCCGGTGCAGGCCGCCGCCATCATGCTGCCGATCCTGATCGCGATGGACGTCGTCGGGCTGATCGCCTGGCGCGGCATCTTCGACGGGCGCGCGATCCGAATCATCCTGCCAGCCGCGATGGTCGGCATCGCCGTCGGCTGGGCGACGGCGGCCTGGGTCACGGAAGCGCATGTGCGCCTCATCGTCGGCGTCGTCGCCATCGTCTTCACGGTCGACTACGCGCTCGGCGGTGCGAAACGCCTGAGCCCCAAGCCGCACAACCGGCTGAAGGGCAGCGTCTGGGGCGCTGTGGCGGGCTTCACCTCCTTCGTCAGCCACGCCGGCGGCCCGCCCTACCAGATGTACATGCTGCCGCTGCGGCTAGACCCGAAGGTCTTCGCCGGCACCGCCATCATCTGTTTCTCCGTCATCAACGCGGCGAAGGTCGTGCCCTATTTCCTGCTCGGCCAGTTCTCGACCGCCAACCTGGCGACCTCCGCCGTCCTCCTGCCGCTGGCCCCGCTGGCGACGCTTCTCGGCGTCTTCCTGGTCAGGCGCTTCCGCACCGACGCGTTCTACCGCGTCATCTATGCCGCCCTGTTCCTGATCGGGCTGAAACTGACCTGGGACGGCGCCGTGGGGATCCTCTGGCCGGCGTGATCGGTCCGCCCCGACGAATTGCCTCCCCCCGGCGACCGCGCTAGCGTCTGTGCGAAATCGGCGTAAAACCGGTGGGACGACACAACCGCGTTTGGAGAAATAGCGTGGCAACAGCCTACGACAGGGATCTCGACAAGAATCCGGCCAACTACCAGCAGCTGACCCCGCTCGCCTTCCTGGAGCGCGCGGGCAGCGTGTTTCCCGATCACACGGCAATCATCCACGGCAACGCGCGGACGACCTACGCCGACTTCTATGCCCGCGCCCGCCGGCTCGCCTCGGCGCTGGCCAAGCGCGGCATCGGCAAGGGCGACACGGTGTCGGTGATGCTCGCCAACACCCCGCCGATGCTGGAGGCCCACTACGGCGTGCCGATGACCAAGGCCGTGCTCAACACGATGAACACGCGCCTCGACGCGGCCATCGTCGCCTTCACCCTCGACCACGCCGAGACCAAGGTGCTGATCACCGACCGCGAGTTCGCCCCGACGGTCAAGGAGGCGCTGGCACTGGCCAAGGTGAAACCGCTCGTCATCGACTACGACGATCCCGAATACCCGCAGGACGGCGAGCGGCTGGGCGAACTGGAATACGAGGAGCTTCTGGCCGAGGGCGATCCGGACTACGCCTGGTCGATGCCCGACGACGAGTGGGACGCGATCTCGCTCAACTACACCTCCGGCACCACCGGCAACCCGAAGGGCGTCGTCTACCACCATCGCGGCGCCTACCTGCTGGCCCAGGGCAACGTGCTCACCGGCTCGATGAAGAAGCACGCGGTCTACCTGTGGACGCTGCCGATGTTCCACTGCAACGGCTGGTGCTTTCCCTGGACCCTGTCGGTCATCGCCGGCACCCATGTGTGCCTGCGCCAGGTGCGCCAGAAGCCGATCTGGGACGCCATCGCCGACCACCACGTGACGCATCTGTGCGGCGCGCCGATCGTCATGGCCACGATCCTGAACGCGGCGCCGGAGGACAAGCGCGCGCTCGACCACACCGTCGAGTTCTTCACCGCCGCCGCCCCGCCGCCCGAGGCCGTGCTCGCGGCGATGGCCGACAACGGCTTCAACGTCACCCATCTCTACGGCCTGACCGAGACCTACGGCCCCGCCGTCGTCAACGACTGGAAGGCCGACTGGGACGCGCTCGAAGGCCCCGCCCGCGCCGCACGCAAGGCGCGCCAGGGCGTGCGCTACGCCGCGCTCGAGGCGCTGTCGGTGCGCGATCCCGAGACCATGGAGCCCGTGCCCGCCGACGGCGAGACCATCGGCGAGGTCATGTTCCGGGGCAACGTCGTCATGAAGGGCTATCTCAAGAACCCGGACGCCTCCCGGGAGGCCTTCGCCGGCGGCTGGTTCCATTCCGGCGATCTCGGCGTCATGCATCCCGACGGCTACATCCAGCTCAAGGACCGCTCCAAGGACATCATCATTTCCGGCGGCGAGAACATCTCCTCGATCGAGGTCGAGGACGTCATCTACAAGCACGCGGAGGTCCAGGCCGTCGCCGTCGTCGCCAAGCCCGACGACAAGTGGGGCGAGACCCCCTGCGCCTTCGTCGAGGCGAAGCCGGGCAGCGACGTCACCGCCGACGACATCATCGCCTGGTGCCGCGAGCACATGGCCCACTTCAAGTGCCCGCGCACGGTGATCTTCGCCGACCTGCCAAAGACCTCCACCGGCAAGGTCCAGAAATTCGTGCTGCGCGAGATGGCCAAGGAAGCGTGAGGCCGAAGCCGCCGTGCGTTAAGCGCCGCGCGCAAGCAGATACGAAACGAAAGATGCACACGCGCCGAGCATGAACAGTGCGTCCGCTTCGTCTACTTGTGCTTCATCGCTGAAGACGAGCGCGTGGCGGACACCTTCTTCGTTACTAGAGTAGCCGTAGAGAGTGTCAAACGCTCTCCTAAGGCTGCCATGCAGGTGATCGCGCCGTTCCAGAACCTCAAGCGCCTTGCCCAGGGTCTTGGTGCCGGGGGCGAGGCGTACGGCTATCGCTTCTACGGCGTGAATGCTCTCCCGTACGCTACCCGCCCAATCTGAATTGCGAAGCGCGACGCCTGCTGCGATTAGCTGTTTACGCGCAGCTGTAGCGTTCTTGGTCTCCGCATCTGCGATGGCCCGCCCGAACGCGGCCGCCTGCTCCTCTGTGCCAATGGCGGCGATGTATTGGTTGTCAATTATGCGATACGCGGCGCGTGCTGCGACAAACGCACCCGCTAACTCGCTCTTCAGCTCATCGCTACATCCGGGATGCCGGACGAAGAATTCGATCAGATTGAATAGCGGGCCAATGTATGCGCGCTTTATAAAGACGCTTAATCTCTGCTCGGTCGCGGACACTTTTTGGTCGAATGTTTCGATCGATTTCTTAAAGAAGAGAATGTGCAGGTCCATCGCGACCCGCTTCCAAATCTCAGTGAAACGGGTAGTGCCGTGCCGCCGTCCGCGATCGATTTCGAGGCTAACATAGTAGAAAAGCAACCGGCGCAACTCGTCGGACACCTCGCCTAACCTTAGTTGCTGCGGAATTGCCTCAAGGCCCGATCGCTGTGAGAACGGAACGTATGGCTTGGAATCGCTCATCATACGGCATTTATATCGCAAGTTGCCGTATAGGAATGAGAAGATTGGCCAAGTTGCATTAAGACTATTACTCTCTCGACCAACGAAACGAGCGGAGAGACTACACCATGCGCTTTACGGGCAAGTCCGTCCTGGTCACCGGCGCGACGCGCGGGATCGGGGCGGCCTGTGCCCGGGCGTTTCTGGCCGAGGGCGCGCGCGTGGCGATCAACGGGCGCACCGACACCTCGGTCGCCGTGGCGATGGCCCGCTACGAGGGCAACGCCAATGCGATCCCCGCCCCCGGCGACGTCGCCACGGTCGCCGGCTGCGACGCCGCCGTCGCCGCCGCGCTCGCCGCGTTCGGCGGGCTCGACATTCTCGTCAACAATGCCGGCGTGTTCTTTCGCGGCACGATAGAAGACACCGACGAGAAGGCCTGGGACGCGGTGATGAACGCCAACGTGAAAAGCGTCCAGTTCTGCACCCGCGCGGCCCTGCCCGCGCTGCGCGTCGCCCGCGGCACCATCGTCAACATCGCCTCGGAATCCGGCCTCAACGGCTATCCCGGAACCACCGCCTATTGCGCCTCCAAGGGCGCGGTCGTGAACCTGACGCGGTCCATGGCGATGGAGCTTGCCCCCGACGTCCGGGTCAACGCGCTGTGCCCCGGCGTGGTCGAGACCGACATGGCGCGCGCCGGCTTCGCCATCGACGGCGACGAGGACGCCGGCATGCGCGAGCAGGCCGACGCCTATCCGCTGAAACGCATCGGCACCGTCGCGGAGACCGCCGCCGCCGTCCTGTTCCTCGCCTCGCACGAGGCCGGCTTCATCAACGGCGTGGCCCTGCCGATGGAAGGCGGCGCGACGGCCGGGCAATGGTGATCCGTTCTGGCAGGCCCGAAGGCGCCTATACGCCCGCCGCCGTCGCGATATAGACCCGCGCCGCCTGAAGCACGTTGTTGGCGGCGACGGCGGCAAGCAGCAGGCCCATGACCCGGGCGATCACGTTGGCGCCGGACGCACCGATGATCCTGCTGATCGGGTTGGCGAGCATCAGCGCCAGCCAGAGCAGGAACAGGACGACCAGGAGCAGGACGACGGTATCGACCTGCTGGCCGAACGAGTAGCGCTCCTTGTCGGTCAGCAGCACGACGACGAGCATCGCGCCGGGCCCGGCGATCCCCGGGATCGCCAGGGGAAACACCGCGATCGACTCGTCCGGCTCGGCCCCCGGGGAAGACTCCGCCACTTGCGGCTTGGTGTGGCCGAAGATCATGTTGAGCGCGAACAGGAACAGTACGATGCCGCCCGCGATCTGGAACGAATAGAGCGGGATGTTCAGCGCGCTGAGCAGGAACTGGCCGGCCAGGATGAAGAACAGCAGCACGGCGGCCGCGATCAGCACCGCCTTCGTGGCCAGCACCCGCCGCTCCGCCGCAACCATCCCCGGCGTCAGCGCCAGAAAGAAGCCGACCGTGCTGATCGGATCGAGCATCACCCAGAGCGTCACGAAATTCGTGACCAGTTCGTGCCAGTGCAGCTGGATCAGGTTCGCCCCCCATGCGCCTTGGCGCCTGAAGGCGCCGCGGACGGACCCACCTGACGGTGAATCACTTTTACACAGCTTGCCTGAGAAACGCCGGCATTTGAACCGGGTGAGCCGACGCAAGAGAAGGACTGGCCCGCAACGGCCCGATAAGGTCGATATCCGGGGATCGATACAAACGGGGCGATACCCACGGGGCGATATCCAGATGGCCGCCGGCGCCGCCTTCCCCTTGGGCAGATCTCCGAAAACGCAAAAGCGCCCGCCTTACGGCGAGCGCCTCGTCGTATCCTCTCGGATTCGAGCTCCCCGACCGGTCGTCATCATGCCGGTCGGCGGCGGGAGGTCAGTGTACGGAAACCTCTTTGGTACGCAGTTGCTCGATTTGTTCCTTGAGTCTGAGTTTCTTCTTCTTCATGTCCGCTACGCGGATATCGTCGGCATGTGGCCGGGACATCTCCTCCTCGATTGAGCGCTCCAGCGCCCGGTGTTTTTCGACGAGTTCGGCCAAATGCGATGCGACCGTCATATGCACCTCCTTATGCCGCTATGAAGGGTATCAAGAGTGTGACATAAGCACCGTTTCTTGTCGACAAATTGGCACCGGATACCGTCCGGTTCGGCACTTTGCGCGGAACGGCGTGGATAACTCGATTTCTCCCTTGACGGCGCGCGACCGGCCGGAGGCATCTGGTATGGTATTGTCTGGAACGGACTGTTCCCGGAGGCCTGCATTTCATGAGTGACGAGGACGAAGAAGCCTTGCGCGACCAGCTGGTTGCCCTGCAGCAGGAGCACCGCGATCTCGACAGCGCCATCGCGGCGCTCGAGGCGTCCGCGTCCGCCGACAATCTGCAGATCAAGCGGCTGAAGAAACGCAAGCTGTTCCTCAAGGACCGGATGTCCCATATCGAGGACCGCCTGACCCCCGACATCATCGCCTGATTGTCGCCCGAAAAAAGCCGTCTCCCGCTACCGCCTCCCGCCCCTCCGGTCTCCGGTAGGCTCAGGAGGACGGCTCAGGCCCCGCCGCGCGTGGCCCGGTCCATGGCCGCATCGGCGCGGGCCAGCGCGGTCTCGGCGGAATCCGCCGCTGCGAGCGCGGTCGCGCCCGCCGATACCGCCACGCGCATCTGGTGGCCGGCGACCGAAATCGGGGCCCCGGCAATCGCCGCGGCCAGCGTTTCCGCCTTCTGCGCGACATCCCCAGCCGAGGCCGACCACAGGATCGCGCCGAATTCGCGCCCCCCGAGCCGGCCGACGATATCGGACGCCCTAAGCCGCAATCGCACGCGTGCAACGACCTCGCGCAGCACCGCGTCGCCGGCGGCGTGGCCGTAGGCGTCGTTGATCGCCTTGAGGCCGTCGACATCGAGGCAGATCAGCGCCGCGGGCATCGCGTAGCGGTCGACGACGGAAATCGCCCGTTTCAGTTCGCGCATGAAGCCGCCGCGGTTCAGGACGGGCAGTTGCACGTCCTCGTCGGTCATCGTCTCGAGCTCGGCGACGCGGCGGCGCGCCAGGTCGAGCGCGCCGGTCAACTCGTCGACACGGGCCGCCAGCTGCGACACCATCGAGCGCATGTCCTCGCTCAGATCGGTCGGCGCGAAGTCCTTGAGGGTGCCGTCCGGGGATCGCCGTGCCTGACGGCGCGGCGATTCGGTCCACCCGACGGTGTCCATGGCGGCCATTGCGCGACGGCTGCGTTTCGTTTCCATTCCGAATCCCCGCTATCGCGCCAATATAACCGAATCGGTGGCGAATTAACCATGGTCCTTCGCCGGCCCCGATCCATACAGTTTTCCGGGAATCGCGTCCCGAAAAACCGCTGCCGATCGGCATTCGGACGGCCGCGGCACCGGACCGCGCGACCGGCACCGACACCCGTTCGACTGATTCGATTCCCACGCTTGAACCGGGCTGCGCCGTCCCTATAATCCGCCGTTTTTCCGGGAGACCCGCGATGGCCGAAACGCCACCCGCCGAAATGCCACCCGCCGAAACACCACCCGTGGCCATAATCATGGGAAGCCAGTCCGACTGGGCGACCATGCGCGCCGCCGCCGAGACGCTGGATGCGCTGGGCGTCGCCTACGACGCGCGCATCGTTTCGGCCCACCGCACGCCGAAGCGGCTCTACGACTTCGCCTCCGGCGCGCGCGAGGCCGGCTTCAAGGTGATCATCGCCGGCGCCGGCGGCGCCGCCCACCTGCCCGGCATGGCCGCCGCGATGACGCCGCTTCCCGTGTTCGGCGTACCGGTCGAATCGAAGGCGCTGAGCGGCCAGGACAGCCTCTTGTCGATCGTGCAGATGCCGGCCGGCGTCCCCGTCGGCACGCTGGCCATCGGCAAGGCCGGCGCCACCAATGCCGCCCTGCTCGCTGCCGCCGTGCTGGCGCTCGCCGACCCCGCGCTGGCCGAGCGGCTCGACGCCTGGCGTGCCGCGCAGACCGGGTCGGTCGCGGACCGGCCGAGGGACGACGCGTGAGCGCCCACCCCGCTCTTCTGCCGCCCGGATCAACCATCGGCATCCTCGGCGGCGGCCAGCTCGGCCGCATGCTGGCGATGGCGGCCGCCCGCATCGGCATGTCCTGCCACGTCTACTGCCCCGATCCCGACAGCCCGGCCTTCGCCGTCGCCGCCGCCCGCACCGTCGCCGCCTATGACGACCGGGCCGCGCTGGAGGCGTTCGCCTCGGCCTGCGCCGTCGTCACCTACGAGTTCGAGAACGTTCCCGCCGAAACGGTCGAGATCCTGTCGGGCCTGGTGCCCGCCCGCCCCTCCGGCCGCTCGCTCGCCGTCTGCCAGGACCGGCTCGAGGAGAAGCGGCTGTGCGAGGACCTCGGCATCGCCACCGCCGCCTGGGCCCGGATCGACGGCCCCGACGACATCCGCGACGCGGTGGAGCAGTTCGGCGCCCCCGCGATCCTGAAGACGCGCCGGCTCGGCTACGATGGCAAGGGCCAGGCCAACGTCATGGGCCCGCAGGACGCCGACGCCGCCTGGGCCGCGATCGGCGAAGCCCCGGCCGTGCTCGAGGCGCGGGTGCCGTTCGTCTGCGAGGTCTCCGTCGTCGCCGCGCGCGGCGAGGACGGCACGTTCGCCGCCTATGACGTCGCCGAGAACCGCCATGACGGCGGCATCCTGCGGGTGAGCCGCGTTCCCGCCCGCATATCGCCCGAGATCGCCGACGAGGCGGTCGATGTCGCCCGGAGCATCGCCAGAGCGCTCGGCCATGTCGGCGTCCTCGCCGTCGAGATGTTCGTGGTGCGCCAGGCCCAGGGCGACTCGCTGCTCGTCAACGAGATCGCGCCGCGCGTGCACAACACCGGCCACTGGACGATCGAGGCCTGCCCGCTGTCCCAGTTCGAGGCGCATATGCGCGCCGTCGCCGGCTGGCCGGTGCCCTCGACGGCCCGTTTCGCCGACGCCGAGATGACCAATCTCATCGGCACCGACGCCGATGCCTGGCAGGCGCTCGCCGCCCAGCCGGGCACCGCCCTGCATCTCTACGGCAAGGCCGAGAGCCGGCCGGGCCGCAAGATGGGACACGTCACCCGGCTATTTCCTCTTGGCGAAATGCCCGCGGATTAATATTCTCGAAGTAGACTTGGACGTCGATTTCTGCTAATCGACCGCCCGATTTTCACTCTCGACCGGAATGGTCGCGGGAGCTTCTGCCGGTCCGGAGTGGACCGACGAAAGTGAAATCGGACAATTCGAGCTGTTTCGGATCACAGGAAGGGTGCGCGCGTGCAGGTTATCGTTCGCGAGAATAACGTGGATCAGGCTCTCAGGGCGCTCAAGAAGAAGATGCAGCGCGAGGGTATTTTCCGCGAGATGAAGCTTCGGAATTTCTACGAGAAGCCGTCCGTGAAGAAGGCGCGCGAGAAGGCCGAGGCGATCCGCCGGGCCCGCAAGCTCGCCCGCAAGCGCGCCCAGCGCGAAGGCCTGGTCGCCGGCGGCCGCAAGCGCTAGGCCGGCCGTCAGAGCGACGCCAGACCGCGCGGGGTGCCCGTCCACCCCGCTCAAGCGATCCCAAAACTGCCGCAAATGGCATCTAGGCGGAACAGGTTCCGCCCCGAATCCATGCCGGCTCCGCGATCCATGACCTATTTCCTCTCGGCAAGACGCGCTGTTGCGACGGCTGGCGCGGTGCTGGGCATCGGCCTCCTGGCCGCCTCCTGCCAGTCGCTGCCGAGCGAGACCTTCGCCTCCGCCGACACGGGCACCTTCGCCGGCGCCTCGGTGAACATCGCCTCGCTCAGCGAGGTCATCAAGCGCGAGCCCAACAATCCGAGCGCCTACAACGTGCGCGGCACCGCCTACGGCGCCTCGGGGCGCTACGACGATGCGCTCGCCGATTTCGACAAGGCCATCCAGCTCGACCCGCAGTTCCATCAGGCCTACGCCAACCGGGCGCTGGTCTACCGCCAGCTCGGCAAGATGGACATGGCGCTGAAGGACTACGACCAGGCGATCCGCACCGAGCCGCGCTACGCGCCGGCCTATATCGGCCGCGGCAACGTCTATCGCCAGTCCGGCCAGATCTCGCTGGCGCTCGCCGATTTCGACCGCGCCATCCGCCTGCAGTCGGACGATCCGCAGGGCTTCCACAATCGGGCGCTGATCTATCAGAGCCGCGGCCTGCACAATTTCGCGATCGAGGACTTCACCACCGCGATCGGCCTCGATCCGGCCGCGCCGGAGCCCTATCACGGCCGCGGCATCTCCAACTTCCAGATCGGCAACGTCGACGCCGCCCTCGAGGACTTCAACCGCGCCCTCGAGATCAACGTGCGCTACTACGAGGCCTGGACCAGCCGCGGCATGGCGCTGGAGGCGCAGGAGGACTTCGTCCAGGCCGTCGCCGCCTACAACCGCGCCCTGTCGATCAACGGCAACTACGCGCCCGCCAAGGAAGGCCTGCAGCGCCTGCGCAGCAAGGTTCCCGGCGGCGGCATTCTCGGCGTCCGCTGACCGCGCTCCAGGTCGCTCCCCGACCGGGGAACACCGGTCCCGTCGTCGCCCTTCCCGTCAAAGCCCGTCCGCGACGATCTCGTCGTCCGCGAGGTCCCATCGCAGCGCCGTCGCGGCAAGCCGCTCGGTGACCGCCATGCGGGCGGCCCGGTCGCCGCTCAGGCGGGCGACGAAATCCCTCAGCGCGGCCGCATGCCCGACATACGCCCTGACCCGCTCCAGCATCTCCGGCTGGGACAGCGCCGGATAGCCCGTCGCCGCGCCGCCCGTCTGCGCCAGCAGCACGGGGCTTGCGTCCGGCGCCGCCGCCCCGCGCTTCGACACGTAGGCCAGCGGCCGGGCGATCGTGACGCCCTCCACGATCGCGGAGACGCCGTGCGGGGCCGCCAGCACGTAGTTCACGCCGAGTGATTCGGTGGCGTTGATGTGGGCGAGTTCCTCCGCCGGCATCATCAGGACGTGCAGCGCCGCGCGCGCGTCGCCAGTGCGATCCCCCGCGCGGTGCCCCACAGGGTGACCCGTGGGATGCCCCGCGGGATACATAGTCGCCGGAACCGAGCCGTAGGACGCGATATGGGCGGAATAGACGCTGACCGCGCCCGAGACCGTGGCCGGCGCGATCAGGATCGGCCGGGCCGACCGCCGGCCGCGATACTTGCGGGCGAGCTGCACCGTCGAGCCGTTCGACCCCGCCGCGATCAGCACCACCGCGTCCTCGATCTCGATCGTCTGGTGCTCGGTGGTGATCGCGACCGCGCGCGAGGGCACCGGTACCCGCAGCCCGGCGACGACATGCCCGCGCTCCGGGCCGATATCGACCACATGCGCCGCATGCGCGCCGGAGCCGGGATCGAACAGCACCGGGCCGGGATGGCGCGGATAGGGATAACCGAGCGCCCGGGCGATCGGGTCTTCGCCCGGATCTCCGGGCAGTTCCCCCGTCGGTTTACCGGTCGCCTTGCTGGTCGGGTCCTCGGACATGGCGCCAACAGATAGCGGGCGTGCCCGGCTTGTCCAGACGCCGCCGGAAAGCGCGACGCTTCCCGGCGGCGTCCGCGATGTCCGGCTACTTGTTGAGCGGCTGGATCGTCAGGATGACGCGGCTCGGCTGGAACACCTGCTGGTCGCTGCCCTGGTTGCACACGTCATCGAAGCCGAAGCCGTAGGCCAGCCGCTGGTAGGCGTAGCGATGGATGGTCTTCGCGTACATGTTGACCGGCGCGTTCGTGTAGTACGCGGTCGTCGCCGGGCAGGCGCTGATCGTGTTTCTGGCGAGCATGGTGGTGCGCATCAGCGTCGCCTGCACCATGGTCATCAGCTCGCCGGCGCCGGTCTGCAGGTCCGCGTCGCCCGACGGAGACAGGGTCGGCGCCCAGGCCTGATAGGCCTGCATGGTGGTCGGCTTGGCGAAGGTGACGGTGCCGCCCGCGCCCTGGCGCGTGAACACCAGGTCGGTGCCGCTGACCGCGCCGGTGAAGCTCTGGCTCGGTCCCGTCGTCTTGGCGACGATGGTCTTCGCCGCGCCGGCCCCGGTGTACTTGGCCCACACCGAATTGATGTAGCCGTCGAACTGGTCCGACGGGAACACGCCCATGCTGATGCCGTTGTAAGGCGAGATCACACGCAGCGGGGTCTTGTTCCCGCCGCCGATGACGAGCCGCTTCCACGGCGCGCCGGCCTTCTTCATCGCGGCGAAGATGCGCTGTCGCGCCTTGGCCGACTTGAACCCGCCGCGCAGCGTCACCGGATTGTTGTTGGCGTCGACGCCCACGAAGGTGAACAGCATCGGCAGGCCGAACATGTCGACCTGCGTCTGGTTGCCGTTCAGGTAGGTCGCGTTGGCGGGAAGCTGCGGCGGAACCGGCGCCGGCTGCGGGCCCCAGCTGTACTCGAACCAGTCGAACAGGGTTCGAAAGTTCGGGTTCTTGGCGCCGGTCGGATCCGACCGCGACCAGCCGGAGGGCGTGCTCGGCACACCGCCCGCGCTGGTGAATTTCATCTTCCGGCCATAGGACACGTAGACCCGCGTGTTCATCATCTCCGGCACGCGGATGGTCACCGTCTTCTTGTTCCCGAAGCCCAGCCCGTAGGCCTGGTAGCTGGTGCTGTCCGGAAAGGTGCTGACCGTGCCGGCGGGATGGGTGACGTAGTAGCTCGTGCCGTTGTACGTGCCGTAGACGAACACGAACATCTTGCCGCGTCCCGACTTGTTGACGATCGTCAGCGGCACCGTGCGCAGGTGCACGGTCGCTCCGGCATTCGGCGTCGCGGCCGCTGCGCCGGCCGGCACGACGGCCATCGTTACCGTCGTGGCACAGGCAACTGCCGCGACGGCGAATGCCCGTGCCAGTGTCTTGAATGCGATCATGTCTTCCAGCCCCCCGTTTTGCCGGTGAGCGAACGACGCGATTGTCACGCTCTGTCACCGTGCGGACGGCGACCTTGCCTGCAACGACATAAGATTTCGTGAAAGCAGAGAACGGGCAGGACAAACAAACCGGGGCTTATGCGACCGCAATACTCGCTCCCATTCGACCGCGGATAAAAAAAGGGGCGCCGCCAGGACGCCCCTCTCGATCTCGTCTGCTACCGTTACTTTAGTGGCAGGATGTCGATCCTCATCCAGTCGGGATCATGCACGCCGATATAGCTCGACTGGCTGCACGTGTCGTCGTAGCCGAAGGCATAGGCCTTGCGCTGGATCGACGGCTTGTGGATCGCCTTGGCATACGCGTTCACCGGAGCGTTCCTGTAGAAGCTCCGCCGCTTGCACGCCTCCAGGTTGCCCTGCTTTTTCAGCGTGGAGCGCAGGAACGCGCCCTGGAGCAACGCGCCGATCGCGCGCGCCTGCTGTTCGACAAGCACATCGCCCGGGATCGGATCGGGCAGGATCGCGCCCTCGTAGACCGCGCGCGTCGTCGGCTTTGGGAACGAGAAGGTCGTGCCGGGATCGCCATCCTTCGTGAACACCAGATTGCCGTTCTTGACCTGGCCGGTATAGGCCACGTTCTGCGGCTTGGCGGTCATCTTGCCGGTCTCGTACGTCTTCCAGACGTCGTTGATGTAGGTGTTGAGCTGCCCCTTCGGGAACACGCCGGCGGTCATTCCGTGATAGGGCGCCATGGCGCGCAGCGGATTCCGCTTCCTGCCGACCAGCAGTTTCTTCCAGGGCCGCTTCGCCTGCCTCAGATCGGCGAAGATCTGCTTGCGCGAGTCCTTGGCACGGAACCCGCTCCGCTTGATGACGGACGTGGTGTAGTCGCCCTCCTTGCCGGAGAGCTTGATGCGCGTGGCGAAGCCGAACATGTCGACCTGGGTGGCGTTGCCGCCCAGCGTCGAGTGCGGGCCGTCCTGCACCCAGGTGAACTCGGTCCAGTCGAACAGCGTCTTGTAGTTGGGATCGCCATCGGACCAGCCGGCCGGCACACCCGGTATGTTGGCGGACGAAACGGTCAGCTTCAGCGGCTTGCCGAACGAGAAGTAGATCCGCATGGCCTGAAGCTGCGGCAGGGTGATGGTGGTCCTGCGCGCCTTGCCGACGCTGAAGCCGAACGGGACCGGCGTCGTCTGCTCGCTGAAGGGGGCGATGTTGCCGTTCTTGTCGGTCAGGTAGTACCAGTTCGGACCGCTCATGCCGACGACATAGACGTACAGGCTCTTCTTCGATCCGGACTTGTTGATCAGCTTGAACGGAATGGTCGGCAGCACTTCCGCCGCGGCGGCAGCCGGCGCGGCGGCGGCCGGCGTGAGGGGAGCCGTCCCCGTCAGCGCGAGCGCGCCGAGGACGATCGCCCCCGCAACGGCGCCACCGGACACGGTCCTGGCGATCGCCCCCCGGGATGTGGCTATGAAGCTTTTCATGGTTCTGGTGTACCTCGCTCTTCGGGTCTTGCCGGGCCCTGGAACGAGACGGTCGCCGCGCCGGCCTCGCGCGGAGGAACGGCATGACGGAAGAGACGACGCCGGCTCGGTCCCGGCCTCGATGTTGCCCCAGACCTCATGGCCCGGAGATTCCGTATACGTAATGTGTTAACGACTTTGCCGACTTCGCGAATTTATTTGAAAGAAAAGGCATCGGCGAAAGACTGTGCGGCGCCGGTGACGGACCGACCCCAGGTGTCGGTCCGCCCGACCGATCAGCCCTCCCGACCAGCCAAGCCGCCCGTCACTCAATCAGCCTGCCACTCAATCGGCCTGCCACAGGCAGGTCTTCTTGCCGTTGCCGCCGGTGTAGCAGGTGCAGGTGTACTGCACCCCGTTGCGGAAGCGGGTCTCGCCCTCGGGGCAGGCCATGGCCGGCGTCGCGACGGCGGCGATGGTGGCAAAAAAGCCGACGGCGGTGAGAAGAACGGCGCGTGCCCGTTGTGTCATCGGTGTCATCGGGGCCTCCTATGCAGACACCTACGCCACGTCGCGCCCGATGGACCAGTTTCGCCTCCCAACCGCATAGAAAAAGCCGCGCGGGAGGCCCGTCCCCAATACCGCACAGAAAAAGCCGCGCGGGGTACCCGCGCGGCTTCCATCTTATTTGAGAGACAAGGCATCGATCGCGGGACCGGCGTCGAGCCGGGCCTGCGCGTCCTCGGATACGGCATCCACGACTTCGCGCGTTCTGGCGGGAAATGCAAAGCGATCAACTCAACCTCGTCCCATTATCCCCGTCCTGATTGCCGTACTCGCCTGCTGGAACCGCTTCTTCGGGCAAGGATTTTATTTCCGACTTATGGGCGATCGACTATCGGCCCGTGCGGGCTCGCGGATCGCGCATGTGCTGCCATGGGCTGCAGACGTGATTGCGCGCACCATTGAAACCGGAGGCATGAGATGAGGCTGAGAGCCACGATTGAAGGGGTCGTCCTCGCGACGTCTGTCCTGTTGTGCAACGGCGCGGCGTACGCGCAGGATATCCCGCAAAAAGAAGCCGACACGATCGCGGTGGAGGCTTATCTCTACCTCTATCCACTCGTCACCATGGATCTGACACGCCGGCAAGTGACCAGTCTGGATCCGTCCACCGATGCCTTCGGTGGCGTGCAGAACTGGTTCACCAATGTCCGTGCATATCCGACCGCCGACCAGAAGGCGGTGGTCCGGCCGAACTTCGACACGCTCTATTCGTCCACCTTTCTCGATCTGACCGGGGAGCCGATGATCATTTCGGTTCCCGATACGGGCGGGCGCTACTATCTGCTGCCTATGCTCGACATGTGGACGGATGTCTTCGCCTCTCCCGGTTGGCGGACTACCGGCACCCAGGCGGGCAATTTCCTGGTTACCCCGCCCGGCTGGAAGCCCGGTCTGGGCCGGGATTTTGCCAAGGAGCTGGGCCTGCCGGAAGGCACGCACCGGATCGACGCGCCGACGCCGTATGCCTGGATCATCGGGCGCACCAAGACCGATGGACCGTCCGATTATGCGGCCGTCCACGCGATCCAGGACGGGTACAAGATCACGCCTCTGTCCCAGTGGGGACAGGAGGTCACGGAACCGAAGTTCTCGCCCGACCCCACCGTCGATACGAAAACGCCGCCGAAGATCCAGGTCGATACCATGGCTGGCAAGGACTACTTCGCCTACGCCGCCGAGCTGCTCAAGATCAATCCTCCGCACACCACCGATCAGCCCATTATCGCGCGGCTGAAACGTCTCGGTATCGAGCAAGGCGAGAGTTTCGATTTCGACAATGCCGATCCGGTGGTAAAGGCGGCCATCGAGGCCGCGCCGAAGACCGCTCAGCATCTCATGGCCTGGAAGACGCCCACGATCGCACGATCCGTCAACGGATGGTCGATGGACGTCGACACGGTAGGCGTGTACGGCAACTACTACTTGAAGCGCGCGATCATGGCGCAGATCGGTCTCGGCGCCAACGTACCGCAGGACGCGGTCTATCCGATCACGCTCACTGACGGCAAAGGACGGCCGCTCGACGGTGCGAACGACTACGTGCTGCATTTCGAGGCGTCCGAGATCCCGCCGGTGAACGCCTTCTGGTCGGTGACTATCTATGACAATGACGGCTACCAGATCGCCAACAGGGAGAACCGGTTTGCCCTGTCGAGCTGGATGCCCCTTCAGCACAATCCCGACGGGTCTCTCGACCTCTATTTCCAGAGGGAAAGTCCCGGCGCGGACAAGGAAGCCAACTGGCTGCCGGCGCCCGCCGGCGAGTTCAACGTGACGATGCGGCTCTATGCTCCCCGGCCCGAGGCGCTCCTCGGAAAATGGGCGCCTCCGGCCATCGGCAGGATCCAGACGCTCTCACCGCACACGGCGCAGTAGCCGTCCGGGCCGAGACATGACCACGCCGGCGACACCCGGCCTCGACAGTTCAAGAAACACACCCAAGAAACACACGACGAAAGACACATGAAACGCATCGCATTCTGGGCCTTGATTGCCCAACTCGCCGCCTCCCCCGCCGCGCCCGTTTTCGCTGAGACGACGGCTCCGGAAGGTGGAAGTCTCGCGGAGAACGTCAAAGCGCTTCGCTCCTACGCACCGAAAACCAATCCCGGTCGGACGGACTTCAGTGCGACCGATCGTGCCGCAATCGCCAATCAGATCTACGCGTATTCCTTCGCCTACGACAACGCGGATGCGGACGCGTGGTTCAATCTGTTCACGCCCGACGCCGTGTTTGTTGCCGGTGTCCCCGGCGAGACGCCGGTCGCATTCTCGGGCGAGGGTTTCAGATCGTTCTGGACCGCGCGGCTGAACACGTTCCGCGCGTCCGGGAATTTGCGCCGGCATTTGATGTCGAACATCCTGTTTCTCGAACAGACCGCCGACACGGCGCATGTCAGTGTCGTTGGATTGCTGACCAATGCGAAGGACGGCAAGACCTTCAGCGACGTGACGAGCCTCAACTACGAAGGCTGGCTGGTGAAAGGACCGGACGGGTGGAAGATCCAGCGCTGGCATGACTTTCCGGATTCCGTCGTGCCTCAACAGTGAGATCGACAACGTCGCCGGGGCCTACAGCCCCTCCTTTCACGGCCGCGGTCGGAGCGCTGTAGCCGTGAAAGGCAAGGTTGCGTGTCCCGGAGTTGAGGACGGAATTCCCCTGAGCTTCGCAAACCGGAGGACGACGGTCTCTTTTCCCTGAAACCTGGTCCCGTTGCCGGCATTGTGGTCGCGGCGGCGACGGCGCGACTTTCGATGACTTCCCGGCTTGCGCACCACGGCGACAGTCGCCATGGTCCGCATCGCATTCTTCGCGGTTTGCGTTGTTTCGGGGAAGTAGGTGACAGACCGAGGGCCAATTTTCATAGTCAGAGCCGGCGGCTTTGGCCCTCTCCCTGCCGTCTTCAAGCGGCGCGCCGGTGAAAGAGCATTGTGGGGGGCCTTCGAGCAGGAGGGGCTTCCCGTGGAGCTGATCGGCGCGCCGCAGACGGCCGTTCCACTCCGCGCGATGATCGGCCTCTTCGAGCGATGCGCACGCGAATTGGATGACCGGGCATTCGGGCTCGACGTCGGATTCGAGATGCAGAGGTCCTGGGGATTCGGTTTGTGGGGCCGGTATGGTGCGCTTGCCCCAACCCTCGGATCGGCGATCGCGCGATACAATCGGACGTTCCGGGCCCACGCGTCCGGCGGCAAACTGGAGCTGATCCGACGCGGCTGCCATTGGCTGTGGCGCCATGTGAGACAGGATCTCGACATTCCCACCATACAGCATGTTGACCATCGGATCGGACCGATGGTCGCCCTTGCACGGGAGTTCCTCGGCCAGACCTGGTCACCGGAGTGGGCCGAGGTGTCGTACCCGCGGGATCCCGAAGCGCATGTGATGGAAGACCGTCTGCAGATTCCCGTGTTCTTCGGCTGTCGGGGCACGGGGATCGTTTTCAGGTCCGAAGACCTGTCGGCACGGAAGATCCGGAAGCCGGCAGACGGCTCCAAGGTCATCACATTGCGGGAAGTCGTTGCCGAAGCCGTTCTGTCACAGGCGCCCGAGCCGGCCCGCTCGCTGTCGGCCATCGTCGCCCTTCGTCTGCTGGATGGGCACACCGACATCGAAGGCACGGCGCGTATGGCCGGGCTGAGCGTCCGGAGCCTGCAACGGCAGCTCCTGGAAAACGGACATTCCTATCGGGAGATTGTGACCGTCGCGCGCGGGGCACGGGCGGTCGGCCTGTTACGGGAAACCGACCGCCCGATTGTCGAGATCGCGATGCTGCTCGGCTACGAGGATCACGCCAGCTTCACCAGGGCGTTCCATCGCTGGATGCAGTGTTCTCCCTCGGAATTCAGACGCCGCGGACATCGAACCGCGCTGGCGTAAGGCCCCCTCACATCGCCTTGACGATCTCCTCGGCCATCTTCTTGGCGTCACCGAGCAAAATAATATACTAACCGATCATTTCACCCAAAGATCTCGCCGCGTCGGAGATCCTACCTTTACCTTTAGAACGCAAAACTCCCGGAATACTCCAGCGTTGCTCTTTGGCATGCTGCAAATTCCGCAATCCATCTGGATTACGAGAGAATGCCTTTTCTATAAGGAATTTTTCTGCTTGAGCGACAACCTTATGGTTATCTGGCCCTTTTCGCCTTGGAAGAACGATAAAATACATGACAGGAGTACCATTATGGTCAGCAAGGCAACCGTTATACATGTCCATATTTCGCGGGCTGAAAGCCTCCGTGGATAGCTTTGTCTTCGCAGCTTTACCCACATAATAAGGCAGCGTTCCTCGGCCCTTTCTGAGTCCAAACACATAAAGGCCCTTCGCTACAGCCAAATATTCTACGTGCGCACGATGCGCCGCGGCTTCGGCTTCGCGCCAAAAAGATGTCTCGTAGCGCTTTTTCGGAGCCCGGAGTTCGTCCACGAGCCTTCGCTGCCCCCTTTTTAAAGGTAGCTTGAACGGACCTATTACGGTGAAATCGATCATCGTCGCCCCCCATTCTATTTTGCATTCAGTTTATAATCTCGACTTTCGAGATCTATTTTTTGCGCCTTACGAAAGACAGAAACGTCATCTCTCCTTTAATAGATACATAAAAACAGCTACGCCCAAAGCCGGAAAACAAACGCTAACAAATCTCTTTCCGCGAACGAATGAATAGGCAACAGACTGAAAGGAATCTCATGTCTTGAGGAAGGACAAAATATGAAGAATATCCCGGAAAAATTCGAAGACATTCTCAAGCAGGAATACCGGCGCCCCAAGAAAGGTGATCGGCTCCTACGCGGCTCAGACGATTGGACCGGAAGCATCACGTTTTCCAAACAACCGCTCACGAGGCATGTTCATCTTTGGGATGGATTCTTAAGTGCAGCAGATGGCTTGATTGAACTTTGCACTCGGCCCGGATGCGAGCACGAACGGCATTCAGTCATCTACCCTATCTTGTTCAACTACCGCCATGGCCTAGAACTCGCGATGAAATGGACCATCGTCATGTACAGTGGGCAGGGGCTAAATGGTATCGATGACAAACACAACTTATGGAAGCTTTGGAAAACGTATCGAAAAATTTTGGAGAAGGCCGGATCGGCAGACAAAGAAAGTATTCAGGCAGTGGAGCAGATCGTCAAAGATTTCCACGATCTTGACGAAGGGGGCATCGCCTTTCGGTACGGTTGGAGCCTCGAAGGCAAGGAAATTAAACTACCGGACTATCCAATCGATCTCGCTGACATCCGTGAGGTAATGGAAGGAGTCGCCCACTTCTTCGATGGGACAGACGGCTGGCTAAGCGATCTTGCGTCCGCGGAGCCAGACACCTGAATATCGATTTTGCGGCAAACTTCGACCGAGACGATGGCTACCCTCACATCGCCTTGACGATCTCCTCGGCCATCTTCTTGGCGTCGCCGAGCAGCATCATCGTGTTGTCGCGGTAGCGTAAGGCGGTTTGCGGATTACATTCGTTTATCCAATCGCGGGCCCCTTTTCGAACCCCAGCTTAAGTTGCTGGCCAAACTAAATATAAAAGATGGAACACCAATTCGATTTGGATTGCGCAGCCTATAATTATATTTTATTAGAATTTTTAGCTTTCAAAAAGAGAGCCCTGATTTAGATATGAGACAAAAATTCTCCATTGTCATCCCAACTATGCTTGGATTTGTATTTTTGATATTAAGCCTGTCTCTCCCAAGACTAACAGAAACCCTTCCAAATTGGATCCTTCCTGTAGGCGTAGCGATAGCTTTGATACTCTGGATTGTTGCGGTCGCAGTCGCCGTCCAATCTCGGTATGAGGAACGCCGCAAAGGTGGATCCGGCGGACGTGCTATCGCGCTGGGGGAACAAAGCCACGCTGCTGGGGGACGTGGCGGCAACGCCAGACGTAACGCTGGCGGCGACGGCGGATCCGCGACCGCGCTCGGCAAACATTCGCGCGCGAAAGGTGGCGACGGCGGACACGGCTAACGCGAGGTATTTTCCGGGCTTTTTTTCAACTCTGGTTCAGCAACCTTTTTTAGAAGCAAGCCGGCCAGATCAACAGCAACGTCGGCTGGAATCGTGACTGAATGGGTAAAAACGGGCTCTCTCCCGCCAGTTTCACTCAAATGAGGACCAGCGTTACCAAAAGCGATTCGGATAAGACCCGTTCCCTCAAACGTAAACACGAAAGTTGATGCGGCAAATTCGCATATTTCCGATCTGAATGCGGCTTTCCATTGCTTTAGCGTAAGTCCGTGAACAATAGTCTCTTCATTCATCATGCTTCCTCCAGAGAGTGAGTCGCACAATGAATTCTAACCCAGGATCTGGTGGCCACGGCGGCAATGCATTTGTCGATGGAGAAAATAGCACCGCCGAGGGCGGCCGCGGCGGAGATGCCGTGTTAGGAGATGGAGGACCCGGTGGAAACGCGACAGTTCAGGGAAATAACAGCAGAGGCCTAGGCGGACCAGGTGGACGGGGCGGGATAGGCCTTGGCGGACCTGGAGGCAACGCTCACGTCACTTGCGATGATGTCTTTCTGGCGGGGGGCCAAGGAGGCGAAGCTCGGCAGCCGGACGGACGCGGCGGACGGGGCGGCAGATCGCACGTTGTGTTCGACTTCGGCGACGACGGTGCCGCAAAGAAAAGGCGTCATATTCGTTGGCCGTATTACGAGCCAGTTACAGAAATAGGCCGAGGTGGAGACTCAGCCGATACACCGCAATACAAAGCCCGACGTATAATCGTGGAACATTTGAAAATTCAATATTTTGTAGAGAGAGGACTACCGACCAAAGACGCGTGGTGGGATAGAGAGATTGTGCCTCTAGAATGGATTAACAGTGAGCTTGAATATGCTGGACATTGCTGGCGCTTACTTGTCGTCGACGACGAGTACGAATTCAGGGATATGCCACGTCCCTGAACTCGCCACAAAAAACTTAGCCGGATTTAGGAACATCCCCCTCTACATCGACTTGACGATCTCCTCGGACATCTTCTTCGCGTCGCCGAGCAGCATCATCGTGTTGTCGCGGTAGAACAGCGGGTTGTCGATGCCGGCGTAGCCGGACGCCAGCGAGCGCTTGACGAACATCACCGTGCCCGCCTTCCACACCTGCAGCACGGGCATGCCGTAGATCGGGGAGGACGGATCCTCTTCCGCGGCCGGGTTGGTGACGTCGTTGGCGCCGATGACGAAGGCCACGTCGGTCTGCGCGAACTCCGAGTTGATGTCCTCGAGCTCGAACACCTCGTCGTAGGGCACGTTGGCCTCGGCGAGCAGCACGTTCATGTGGCCGGGCATGCGGCCGGCCACCGGGTGAATGGCGTATTTCACCTCGACGCCGTGCTCCTTGAGCGTGTCGGCCATCTCCCTGAGGGCGTGCTGCGCCTGGGCGACCGCCATGCCGTAGCCCGGCACGATGATCACCTTGCTCGAGTTCTTCATCAGGAAGGCGGCATCCTCGGCCGAGCCGAGCTTGACCGGCTTCTGCTCGCCGCCGCCGGCCGCCGCCGCCGTCTCGCCGCCGAAGCCGCCGAGGATGACGGAGATGAACGAGCGGTTCATGCCCTTGCACATGATGTAGGACAGGATCGCGCCCGACGAGCCGACCAGCGCGCCGGTGATGATCAGCGCGGTGTTGCCGAGCGTGAAGCCGATGCCGGCCGCCGCCCACCCCGAATAGGAGTTGAGCATCGAGATCACCACCGGCATGTCGGCGCCGCCGATCGGGATGATGATCAGGATGCCGATCAGCAGCGACAGCACCGTGATCGTCCAGAACAGGGTGTGGCTCTCGTTCATCACGAAGGCGATGACCAGGATCACGATCGCCGCGGCGACGGCGATGTTGATGAGGTGGCGGGCCGGCAGCATGATCGGCGCGCCGCTCATCCGCCCGTCGAGCTTGAGGAAGGCGATGACCGAGCCGGTGAAGGTGATGGCGCCGATGACCACGCCGATCGACATCTCGACGAGGCTGGCCCCGTGGATGTCGCCGGGCGTGCCGATGCCGAAGGCCTGCGGCGCGTAGAGCGCTGCGGCCGCCACCAGCACCGCCGCCATGCCGACGAGCGA
The DNA here is from genome assembly GCF_025397915.1 of Microbaculum marinisediminis. Taxonomy (NCBI): domain Bacteria; kingdom Pseudomonadati; phylum Pseudomonadota; class Alphaproteobacteria; order Hyphomicrobiales; family Tepidamorphaceae; genus Microbaculum; species Microbaculum marinisediminis. Next base: position 296,033 of record NZ_JALIDZ010000003.1, on the reverse strand, counting down.
ATGGAAGGCGGCGACGAGCTGCGGCATCGCGGTCATGGGAATGCGCCGGGCGATCAGCGCGCCGATGGTGCCGCCGATGGCGATGCCGAGCACGATCAGGCCCCAGGCCATGATCCCCGAGGGGGCGGCCAGCGCCAGCGTCGTCAGCACGGCCAGCGTCATGCCGGCGATGCCGTACATGTTGCCCTGGCGCGAGGTCTCGGGGCTGGACAGCCCGCGCAGCGCCAGGATGAACAGGACGGCGGATACGAGATACAGGAGTGCGGTGATGTCTGCGCTCATTTCGCCGGCCTCACTTCGCTTTTTTCTTGTACATGGCCAGCATGCGCTGGGTGACGAGGAACCCGCCGAAGATGTTCACCGAGGCGAGCACCAGGGCGGCGAAGCCGAAGCCGCGCGCCCAGCCGGTGCCGGCTTCCATGATCCCCGAGGCGTCGACGCCGACGGCGAGCAGCGCGCCGACCACGATCACCGAGGAGATGGCGTTGGTCACCGACATCAGCGGCGTGTGCAGGGCCGGCGTCACCGACCAGACCACGTAGTAGCCGACGAACACGGCCATGACGAAGATCGACAGGCGGAAGACGAAGGGATCGATCGCCCCGCCGGTGGCCGCGTGCGCGGCCGCGCCGACCGCCTCGCTCAGCGAATCGGCCACGGTTTGCGCGTGGGCGGCGGCGGCGTCGGCCGCCTTCTGGGCCTTGGCGGCGAGCCGCTCGGCCTTCTGTATGGCTTCCTCGGGTGTCAGACCGGCCATCGCTCAGTCTCCTTTTCCGGAAAAGGACGGATGCACGACCGCGCCGTCGCGGGTCAGCAGCGTCGCGGTGACGAGCTCGTCGTCCCAGTTGATGGCGAGTTCCTTCTTCTCCTTGTCGACCATGGTCTCGACGAAGGCGAACAGGTTGCGCGCGTAGAGCGCCGAGGCGCTGGCGGCCAGCCGGCCCGGCACGTTGGTATGGCCGATGATCTTGACGGCCCCGACCTCGGCCACCTTGCCGGGCTCGGCGCCCTCGACGTTGCCGCCGCGCTCCACCGCCAGGTCGACCAGGATCGAGCCGGGCTTCATGCTCTCCACCATCTTCTTCGACACCAGCTTCGGCGCCGGGCGGCCGGGGATCAGCGCCGTGGTGACGACGATGTCCTGCTTGGCGATGTGGGAGGCGACGAGCTCGGCCTGCTTGGCCTGATACTCCTTCGACATCTCCTTGGCATAGCCGCCGGCGGTCTCCGCCTGCTTGAACTCCTCGTCCTCGACGGCGACGAACTTCGCCCCGAGCGATTCCACCTGTTCCTTGGCGGCGGGCCGCACGTCGGTGGCGGTGACCACCGCGCCGAGGCGCCGGGCGGTCGCGATCGCCTGCAGGCCGGCCACGCCCGCGCCCATGATGAAGACGCGCGCGGCGGGCACGGTGCCGGCCGCCGTCATCATCATCGGGAAGGCGCGGTCATATTCCGCCGCCGCGTCGATCACGGCGCGATAGCCGGCGAGGTTGGCCTGCGACGACAGCACGTCCATCACCTGCGCGCGGGTGATCCGCGGCATCAGCTCCATGGCGAAGCCCAGGACCTTGGCCTCGGCCATCTCCTGGAGCGCCGCCTCGTTGCCGTAGGGGTCCATGATGGCGACGACGGCCGCGCCGGCCTTCATCTTCTTCAGCCCGGCGGCGGCGGGCCGGCGCACGGCCAGCACCACGTCGGCGTCCTTCACCGTGGCGTCGGCGGTCTTGGCGATCGTCGCGCCCGCCTCCTTGTAGTCGGCGTCGGGATAGCGCGATGCCGCGCCCGCGCCCGCCTGCACGATCACCTCGGCGCCCAGCCCGATGAATTTCTTCACCGTCTCGGGCGTCGCGGCGACGCGCGGCTCGGTCTTCTCGGTTTCCGCTGGAACAGCGATCTTCATAATGCCCGTCTCCTCACCCTCTCGGGGACACGCGGCCGCCCCACTCCGGACGGCCGGTCAAGCAAACCTGATGGACGGCGACGCTGTCGCCGTCCGGTGACTGGTGCGGGTAAGCCGTTACCCGATCAGCAGCTTGAGGACGAGCACGCCGAGCGTGAACACGGCGATGGGGATCGGCGAGCCGTTCATGATGAAGCCGACGATCGCCCCGACGATGGCGAGGAACACGCCGAACCCGGCCAGGCCCCAGGCGCCTGCATTGCCGACCGCAAGCATGATCATGACGGAGATGCAGAAGGCGACGGTCAGCGTCGTGAGATGGATGAAACCCTTGTAGGTTTCGTCATGCGACTTCATGTCGACGCTGGCTTCGGTTTTTTCCGCCATGGGGCTCCCCCGGATTTCTGATGACTGCAACGTGCGCCCTGTATACCAGAGCCGCGCGCGGGGGCAATGCGGTGTTGTGGGAGACGGGGTGAGGCTGGCGGTCCGCCAGTTGCGCCGAACCTCAGCACGTATCGAGAGGCGAACGCTCGAAGGCAGGAAATCGTACTGCTTATGCCTGCTCGCCAAGTGGTTATAAGAAATCGACGTTCTAGATAGACGAACGTTGCCACCGATAACGCGGGGATGAAGACCAGCATCTGTGCATTCCTGGGGAAGCTTGAATTCCTTTCAACGATTGACCGGATTTCCCTCAACGGGCAAATCGCGTTACGCATTCGGACGATCCATCTTTTGCACATCGAGTACCGATGAGGCCCACTATGATCACGACAATCGGCTACGAAAAATCGACGCAAGAAGACTTCGTAGCGACGCTTGTAGAGCGGGATATAGATGTGCTGATTGATATTCGCGAAAGAGCCCAGTCCCGTCGGCGCGGATTCTCTAAAACAGCACTCTCACTTGCTGTGGAGAACGCGGGAATTGAGTACATCCATATCAGGGCACTTGGAGATCCGAAGGAGGGAAGAGATGCCGCCCGTGCGGGAATGTATAGCAAATTCCAAAAAATCTTTTCTCAAGTGCTAGAAAGCCAGCCAGCGCAAGACGCACTCACCATGATCAAGAGTTTAGCCAGCTCAAAAAATGTATGTCTAATGTGCTATGAGCGCGATCATCGCCAATGCCATAGAAAAATAGTGTCTGATCATCTAGAAGTATTGCAAGGGCTTAAGACCGAGCATCTTGAGGTCAGACCGCATGATCCAAAAGGGCGTGAACAAAGACGAGTGTTTCATTCTAGTCAAAGCGCAGCCACATAGGTCGAGCAAGTACTATGAAACCGTTTGCTGCGCCGGCGTCGGCCGAGATGGAAAATGGCGCAGACAGTACCCCGTACCATTTCGGATACTAGCGGATGAACAGAAATTTGGAAGATGGCAGTGGATAAGATATGAATACACAACCTCTCCAAAAGATATCCGACTGGAAAGTCAAAAGGTAATCCCAGAATCCCTCACTACCGGATCAAAATTGAAGCCTTCTGAGCGGGCTCGGTTCCTAAATCCACTTATTCGAAAAAGCTTCGAAGACGCAGAATCGCGAAGCGAATCTTTAACTATACTAAGGCCATCTCAAATATCGATAAAATGGCTGGAAAAATCCGAAGACGATATTTCTTCGGAGAGAAAGAAACACGCGAACCTCGCGAATCAAATGTCTTTTTTTGATCGTACCGCGCGGCCACTTGAGCCGTGCCCTGTCCAATTCTTTGCACGCTGGCGCGACAATGAAGGCACAGTTAGAAACCATGAGTGCGACGATTGGGAGACGTCAACTGCCTTCAATCGATTTGAAAGAAATTACGGGAGAGAGAATGCAATTAAATTCATTAAGAAAAAATATGAAATAGAATATTTTGAAGCTGGGCTCGTACTTGCCTTTAGCACACACAGCCGCCGTAACGTGACGCGAAGCACAAATAACCAATGGCTTCTTGTTGGACTAATTCGCCTAGACGCCGATCCGCAGGGAGATATTTTTCTACAATAAATCAAGACCGAAATTGTGGAGCGTAGAAACTGGAAATTTTGACCATAGATTTGGAAAATACCAACTATCCCCAACACAGCACTTCTACTGAAAACAGAACGGCATGAGCCGATTCTCCCCCCACGCCGCCCTATCCGTTTCTACGTCATGCCCGGGCTTGACCCGGGCATCTCGGGGAGATGGCACGAGACCCCCGGGTCAAGCCCAGGGGTGACGGTGAGAGCGGGTCGGGCGCAGCCTGACGACATGCACCCCAATTCGACGCGCGAACGCCCGGGACCCTGGTCACGGACCGAGACGCCACGGCGCTCGGCTTCGGGCCGCGCGCGTTCACCGCTCGAAACGCGATGCGTTTCGTCCGCTCACGCGGACCGCGGCCCACCTCACCACCCCAGCACGACCGTTGCGCCGGCCTGGCCGTTGCCGGTCTGGGTGACGTGGCCGTCGCTGTTTTCGCCGAACTGGAACAGGCCGTGGGCGTTGCCGTTGCCGGTCTGCGTCAGCGTGCCGGTGTGGCCGTTGCCCTCCTGGTGGACCAGGCCGAAATTGCCCGCGCCGGTCTGGGCGAGACCGGCCATGTTGCCAAAGCCGTTCTGGATGATGGTGCCCCCGCTCTTCAGCCCGTTGGCGAAGGCGTAGAGGCCGAGGCCCATCTTCATCGCCTGCGCCTGCTGAGGCGTCTGCGCGTTGAAGGTGAGCGCCACCTGGCCGCCGGCGGCCGCCGGCGTCGCCAGCGCGGCCGCGCCGAGGGCGGCGGCGAGAAAGGTCGCGATTGTCAGGCTGCGGGTCGTGCGGGTCATGACGTGTCTCCTCTGGGTGTCTGTTTGGCTGGTCGATCAGCCGATGGAAGGAGAATGGCGGGCGGCGACTGAACCGCGTCGGAACCCGCCGTTCAGACGGTGTTCATGGTGCCGGATCGGAGATCTGGCGCGGCCCCGAAGCCCCTCCCACCGGTCCTCTCTGTCTCCGCCCGTTTCCAATCACCCCCGCGCAGGCGGGGGTCCAGGGGCGGTTGCCACCGCGCCTGCCTCCCCTTTGGCGGGGACAGAAAAAAGGGCCCCGGAGAACCGGGGCCCAAGGTGGAGGCTTGGGGAGGATGAAAGCGAATTAGATGGCCATCTATTGGATCGCCATCTAGATGGCGCCGCCGATGCGCTCGGCGCATTCGACGGTCCGGCCGCCGGCGGTGAGCGCGAGCCGCGCCTCGTAGGCCTGGCCGGTATTGCCGAGCATGACGCGGCCGAGCGTGGTCTCGCCGTCGGCGGAGAAGCCGCCGCCCTGGCGGATGTTCGAATTGCCCGCGCCACCGGCGCTGGTGACCTTGAACGTGTACTGGCCGCTGACCGCGCCGTCGGACCGGACCACCGGCTCGAGCGCGACCATCGCGCCCATGGCGGTCTCGCGGATCTCGCAGGTGAGCGCGGGATCGGTGGACGCGGACACGGCCTGGACGGCGCCGGCGACGATGGCCGTCGCGCCGAGGCCGAGCAGCAGCGGCAGCAGCCGGGTAGCGATGCGCGTGTGGGGCGTGGTCATCGGAAATCTCCTTGAATGAACCTGTCAGGGAATGGACCCGTCAGGGATTGGACCTGTCAGGCGGTGATCGGGGAATGCGCGGCTCGGTTCGCAGGGCCGGGAGGCGCCGGAGCCCCTCCCGATGTGCCCGTTCGTCAGCCCGTCTCTGAGCTTTACGGGCAGGCCTGGACGAAGGCCGCCACGTTGCCGCCGCCGGCCTGGCTGACATCGGCGGCGCAGTTGTTGCCGACCTGCACGCCGGCGGCGATGTTGCCGTTGCCGTCCTGGCTCAGGATGGCGGTGTGGTTGGCGCCGAACTGGCCGACGCCGGCCTGGTTGTGGTTGCCCTGCTGCCAGGTCTGCGCGGCGTTGTTGACGCCGTCCTGGCCGATGGCCGCGGTGTTGTGGTTGCCGAACTGGTGGCTGGCCGCGCCGTTCCAGACCCCGTTCTGGAACACGCCGATGGTGTTGCCGAAGCCGCCCTGGGCGCCGCCGGCGGCGTTGCCCCAGCCGGTCTGGTTGATGAAGACGTCGTTGGCGGACGCCGGCAGCGCGGTGAAGCCGATGACGGCGGCGATGGCGGTGGCGAAGGCGATCGTGCGGGTCATTGTTCCGTCTCCTGGTTCGTGCGGATGCCCGGGGCGGGTCCGCGTTCGAGGACGAGACGGGTTTTACGCAGCCGCGCCGGAACCGGGGCTGAACCGGCCGTTCAGATTGCGTTCAGGCGAGGAACGAGGGGCGAAAGGCGCGCCCTGGCCAGCCTTGGCCGGCCTACGCCGGCACGCCGGCGGCCTTCAGGGCCTTGGCCTGGCGCCGGGCCAGGCGGTCGAGATCGAAGGACTCGATGGCGTCGTTGAACAGGCGATAGAAGTTGAGCTCGGCGCGCAGGTGCAGGAACACCGCGCCCAGCCCGATCGCGGCGCGGTCCATGAACACGAACTCGCGCGGCACCCGCACCGGCCCCTTCTCCTTCAGCGCCTTGTGCACGGTGAAGGCCTGCTTGCGGCCGTATTCGGCCGCGCTCACCCCGTCGGCGATGGCGCGCACCCGGTCCTCCAGCAGCGGGCCGTAGATGAACCGCGCCCAGATGTTGAGGATGTCGATCAGCTCGCGGGTGAGCCCGGTGAAGCCCCAGGTCTCGTAGGCGTGGACGACGAGGTCGTCGTCGCCGGTGCGCAGCCCGTTGTAGAGGTCGATCACGCCGCCGACGAACTTGGCCGGGAAGATGCGGATGCAGCCGTAGTCGAGCAGGTTGATGCCGGCCGGCGCGATCTCGCCCGAGTCCAGCGCGTCCTCGTAGACGGTGTAGTTGCCCAGGTGCGGATCGCCGTGGATGACCCCGAAGCGCGAGAACGGGAACCACCAGGCGCGGAACATCGCGGTGGCGAGCCGGTTGCGGGTGTCGAGGTCGGCCTGCTTGTGGGCGAGCAGCGGCGTGCCCTCGAGCCAGCCCATGGTGAGCAGCCGCCGGGTCGACAGGTCCTCGAACACGGCGGGCACGCGGATCGCCGTCTCGTCCTTGAGGATCGCGCGATAGAGCCGCATGTGCGCGGCCTCGCGGGTATAGTCCAGCTCCTCGCGGATGCGCGCGGCGATCTCCTCGCCCATCTGGCTGGTGTCGATCGCCGGGTCCATGCGCCGGTGGATCGCGAACAGCACGTCGAGCTGGGAGAGGTCCGCCTCCACCGCCGACTGCATGTCCGGATACTGCAGCTTGCAGGCAAGCTCCTCGCCCTCCAGCGAGACCGCCCTGTGCACCTGCCCCAGCGAGGCCGAGGCCGCCGCCTGGTGTCCGAACTCCCGGAACCGGGTCTGCCAGTCGGCGCCGAGCTCGGCTGCCATCCGCCGCTTGACGAAGGCCCAGCCCATCGGCGGGGCCTGGCTCTGCAGCTTGGCGAGCTCGATCGCGTATTCGGCCGGCAGCGCGTCCGGGATGGTGGCCAGCAGCTGCGCCACCTTCATGATCGGGCCCTTCAGGCCGCCGAGCGCGGCCGCCAGTTCGAGCGCGTTCTGCTCGCGCGCCGACTCGCGGCCCAGCAGCCGACGTCCCGCCGACTTCACGGCGACCGAACCGACGTGCGAGCCGACCCGCGCATAGCGCCGGGCGCGCTTGGAAAACCGGTTGCGTTCGCTGTCGTTCTCGCTCATCGGCGTTTCATGTAGGTATGAAGCCCGGCCACGTCATCCCGCACCGATTGCCGCAGTCTCGGGCGCGGACACGAAGGCGTCGAGCGCGGCGACGATACGGCCGCGATGCGCGAGCAGCGCCTTGTAGGCGGCCTGCGGCTCGTCCAGCGCCACGAGTTGGTCGCGCAGGCTGCGGGCCAGCGAGCGGCCCTCGGGATGCCGCGCCAGCGCCGCCAGCGGATCGACGTAAATCCTTATGGTGAAAAGGATATCGCCGGAGTTCGGGAGACGGCGCAGCGTCTGCCGCTCGACCCGGATGAAGGCGCTCGGCACGATCGCATCGGAAGAATCACCGCCCAAAGAACTGCCGCCGGAAAACCAGTCCCGGGGCCGCTCGCGGGATTCGGGATGGTGCAGCTCGGCATCCGGATACAGCGACCAGTTGAGCCGCCATACCGGCCGGTCGACCTTGAGCGTCTGGAAGATGCGGTCGACGCGCTGCCCCATCTTTCCCTCCCAGTGCGGGACCGGCGCGTGGATCTGCGACATCGGCCTGCCGAACTTCTCCGCAAGCGACCAGGATGAGGGAAAACACAGGCTCGCCGCCACCAGCCGGTATCCCTCCGGCCCCTGGCGCATCAGGACGAGATCCTCCTGGATTAGCCGCGAGGCGGTCAGGAGCGGCGGCGCGTCGGTGGCCAGATCGACGGTCCGCCCGGCCATGGCGATGCGGTCGCCGTCCCGCGTATAGATCTCGGGAAACCGGGCCGGCAGATGATCGGCCAGCAGCGCCAGCACCTCGGCCTGCGCCGTCCGCGTATCCGGCTCTTCGCCGAACACTACGTCCCGACTCGCCGCAAACAGGCGCTCCTTTTCCTCCAGATGGGCGCGAAGATGCGCGTCCGGCTCGATCCAATCGGCAAGGTCGAGCGACTGCAGGCCGATCGAGAACGGCGATCGCCCGCCGACATAGGGGGTGTGGATCAGTTCGTTCATCGGCTCGCCGGCATCATTAGGTCCGCGGCCGCGCCCGCCGGGCGATGATCAGGCCGAGCACCGCCAGCGCCAGCACGACCAGCACGACCAGCAGCCCGATCATCGCGATCGCGCCGAGGATCGAGCCAAGCGTCTTCCAGAAGCCGACCTGCGCGATGATCAGCGCCAGAAGCAGGATCAGCAGGATCGGCATGGCTTCAGTCCTCCATCGCCTCGAGTTCGTCGATCAGACCCGAGATCACCTTGAGCCCTATGCGCCAGAATTCCGGGTCGCGCGCGTCGAGGCCGAACGGGGCGAGCAGCTCGGAATGATGCTTGGTGCCACCGGCCCGCAGCATGTCGAAATACTTAGCGACAAATCCGTCGGATGCGTTCTCGTAGATGGCGTAAAGCGAGTTCACCAGGCAGTCGCCGAACGCATAGGCATAGACGTAGAATGGCGAATGGATGAAGTGGGGCACGTAGCACCAGAACGTCTCGTAGCCCTCGCCGAGCCGGATCGCCGGTCCCAGGCTCTCGGCCTGCACTTCCTTCCAGATCGCGTTGATGTCGTCGACCGTCAGTTCGCCCTCGCGCCGGGCGGTATGGATGCGCCGCTCGAACACATAGAAGGCGATCTGGCGCACGACCGTGTTGATCATGTCCTCGACCTTGGACGCGAGCAGGCCCTTGCGCGCCGTCGCGTCGGTGGTCTTGGCCAGCAGCGCCTTGAAGGTCAGCATCTCGCCGAACACGCTGGCCGTCTCCGCCAAAGTCAGCGGTGTCGGCGCCATCAGCGGCCCCTGCGGCGCGGCAAGCACCTGATGCACGCCATGGCCGAGTTCATGGGCGAGCGTCATCACGTCGCGCGGCCGGCCGAGATAGTTCAGCAGCACGTAAGGATGCGCGCTCGGCACCGTCGGGTGCGCGAAGGCGCCCGGTGCCTTGCCCGGCTTCACCGCCGCATCGATCCAGCCCTTGTCGAAGAAGGGTTCGGCGAGCTTCGCCATGTCCGGCGAGAAGGCCGAATAGGCCGACAGCACCGTCTCCCGAGCTTCCGACCAAACGTACGTCTTCTGCTCGATCCTGGGCAGCGGCGCGTTACGGTCCCAGAAGTCCAGCACGTCCTTGCCGAACCAGCCCGCCTTGAGCTTGTAGTAGCGGTGCGACAGCTCGGGGTAGGCGCCGCGCACGCTTTCGACCAGCGCGTCGACCACCTCGCGCTCGACCCGGTTGGCCAGATGCCGCGCATCGGCCACGTCCTCGAACCCACGCCAGCGGTCGGAGATCTCCTTATCCTTGGCGAGCGTGTTTGTGACCAGCGAGAAAGTCGGCAGATGGTCGCCGAACGTCGCGATCAGCGCCTGCGCCGCCGTGCGGCGCTTCTCCCCGTCGCTGTCCTGCAGCAGATTGAGCGTCGGCTCGAGGGTCAGCTCCTCGCCGTCGACGTCGAAGCGCAGCGCCGCCATTGTCTCGTCGAACAGCCGGTTCCAGGCACCGCGCCCGGTGATCGATTTCTCGTGGAACAGCCGTTCCAGCTGGTCGTCGAGCTGATAGGGCCGCTCCTTGCGCTCGTCCTCGATCCACGGCCGATAGTGGTCGAGCGCCGGCTCGGACTGCATCGCCGCCTCGATCTTCGCGTCATCCAGCCGATTGAGCTCCAGCGGGAAAAACAGGAGATGGATACCGGCGTTGGTCACCTTCTCGCGCACGTCCCCGAAGAACTTCGAGCGCTTCGGATCGGAGACGTCGAGGGCATGCTGAAGCCCCGCGTACGAAACGAGGCGGCCGAGAACGTCCTGCAGGACCTCGAATTCAGCGATCGCATCGGCAAGGCTTTTTGCCCCGTCCGGCCTTTCGAGGAGATCGGCCAATGTGCTTTTCCACTTGGCCTCGAACGCTTCCGAGTCCTTCAGGGACCGGTCGAGATCCGCACGCACCTCCGGCGACTCCATGCCGGGATACAGATCGTCGAGGTTCCACGCCGGCAGCGGCCCGAGATCGATTTTCGTGGACGCCTGCGCTCCCGTGGCCGCATTTCGGACCTTCATGCTCGATTTCTCCGTTCGCTTCAGGAATTAGCCTGGCGAGGATTTCGAACATCCGTCCGCCTTCGGCCGAAACAGCTGCGATATTAGCCTCGCAACGCAACGCATCAAGGACAACGGCACCTTTCGGGCCGCAATTCGACGAAAACGCCCACCGGATCGCTATCCAATTAGTTTAAGGCCCCTTTTACCGGAGGTGGTCACAATGCCCAAAATGGGACAGCCCCCCGGACCGCCACCAGGCGCGTTCGACTTGGAGGACGTATGGCCGAGCGCATCCTGATCGTCGACGACGATCCCGTACAGCGTCGCATTCTGGAAACCGCCGTTCAGCGGTTCGGCTTCGAGACCGCAACCGCGGAGACGGGCGATGAAGCGATAGCCGCCCTCACCGCGCCGAACGCGGGCGAAATCGTCCTGATCGTGCTCGATCTCGTCATGCCCGATCTCGACGGCATGGGCACACTGGAACGCATGCGCAAGGAGGGCCTCTACCGCCCCGTCATCGTCCAGACGGCCCACGGCGGCATCGACACAGTGGTCAGCGCGGTCAGGGCCGGTGCCATCGATTTCTTCGTGAAGCCGGTAAGCCCCGAGCGGCTCGAGATCTCGATCCGCAACGCCCTCAAGGTCAACGCGCTGGAAGGCGAGATCGCCCGGATCAAGCGCCGCGTCGACGGTACCCTGACCTTCGACGACATCGTGACCCGTTCGCCGGCGATGCAGCGCGTCATCGAACTCGGCGAGCGCGCCGCCGGTTCGAACATTCCGATCATCATCGAAGGCGAATCCGGCGTCGGCAAGGAGCTGATCGCACGGGCGATCCAGGGCTCCAGCACGCGCGCCGGCAAATCCTTCGTCGCCGTCAACTGCGGCGCGATACCGGAGAATCTCGTCGAATCGACCCTGTTCGGCCACGAAAAGGGGGCGTTTACCGGCGCAACCGAAAAGCGCGTTGGCAAGTTCCTTGAAGCCGACGGCGGTACGCTGTTTCTCGACGAGGTCGGCGAGCTGCCGCCCGACGCGCAGGTCAAGCTCCTGCGCGCCCTCCAGGAAGGTGAGGTGGAACCCGTCGGCGCCCGCAGGCCGCTGAAGAGCGATTTCCGTCTGATCTCGGCCACCAACCGCTCGATGATCGACCTGGTTTGTCAGAAGCGTTTCCGCGAAGACCTCTATTACCGCCTCAACGTGTTTCCGATCCTGGTTCCCCCGCTCAGGGAGCGGACCGAGGACATTCCGCTCCTGGTCAAGCACTTCCTCACGCGCTTTGGTGCCGAGGAAGGCAAGCGCGTCGACTCGATCACGCCGGAGGCGCTGACGCTCTTGATGCGCCACCGCTGGCCGGGCAATGTCCGGCAGCTCGAGAACACGGTGTTCCGGGCGGTGGTGCTGGCCGACAGCAACGAACTCGACGTCGACAGTTTCCCGCAGATCGCCGCCCAGATCGACGATTTCCAGGACGTCGAGCTGACCCGCCCCACGATCGAGTTCAGCGCCCAAAGGGAATCCTACGCCGTCCCCCAGATGCAGGTGCCGCGGCCCGCCACCCTGCCCGCGGCCGCGACGGGCCTTCCGGACCCCGCGCGCGGTGTGGTGCCCATCCTGTCGGAAGACGGCGACGTCAGGCCTCTCGATGAAATCGAGGCCGACCTGATCCGATTTGCCGTCGAGCACTATCGCGGCCGCATGAGCGAAGTCGCGCGCCGGCTCGGCATCGGGCGGTCGACGTTGTATCGGCGCCTGAAGGAACTGGAACTCGACGCAGCGGAGTGATCGGGAACAGGTGGTGATTTCCGGCAAATACCGCTAGGTTTGCCTGATGAATCGGACACGTTTCCACATGCGCACCCCCATCCTTCGCTCGCTGGCCGCAAGCCTTCTCGTCTCCGTCGCCTGGACGCTCCCCATCCGGGCCCAGGACGCAGTACCCGAGCCGCAAACGCCGGAGATCGCCAAGCCGGCAGAGACGGAGAGCCCGTCGCCGGGAGCATCCCCGGGATTGTCCGATAAGCCGGCTGCGACCGCCGCGACGGAAGCGCCCGACGCCGCCCCCACCGAAACGAAACCGACGGTCGCGGACGCCACTCCGCCCGCCCCGGATCCGCTGCCGCCGGCGCTCGAGACCGCACTCAAGGACACCGACGCGTTCGGCAAGGCCGATCACACGGCGCTGGTCGGCTTCTACGCCGAGCGCCAATTCGCCCCGCTCTGGATCAAGGACGGCAAGTTCGACGGCGCCGCCCGCGCGGTCATCCGTCGTCTCGAGAACGCGGATGCCTACGGCCTGGATCCGATCCGCTACGTCCTGCCCGATCTCGATGTCGGCCTTTCCGGCACCGCCGATCCGGCGACGCTCGCCAACGCCGAGCTGGTCCTGACGGTCGCGGCAATGCAATTCGCCGCCGACGCGCAGGGTGGCATCTTCGATCCGGCCACGCTGGGCAAGTTCATGACCGCCGCTCCAGTGCGTCCGGAGCGCAAGGCGGTTATCGAGGGACTCGGCAAGGCCGACGACAAGGTCGCCTATCTGGAGAGCTTCAATCCTCAGCACCCGGCCTTCGCCGCGTTGAAGCAACTGCTCGCGGACCTGCGCACGCGGACGACGGAAGAGACACCGCCGGAGATCCCGGACGGCAAATCGCTGAAACCCGGCATGTCCGATGAGCGTGTGCCGGTGCTTCGCGCCCGCCTCGGCCTGCCTGCGGTCACGGGCGAGGGCGAACGGGACTACGACGATGCGACGGTAGAGGCCGTGAAGGCCTTCCAGGAGAACGCCAGCCTCGATGTCGACGGGGTGATCGGCCCGCAGACGCGCGCCGCGCTCAACGGCGGCAGCGACATCACGGTCGCCGACGTGCTCGTCAACATGGAGCGTTGGCGCTGGGTCCCGCGCGAGATGGGGACACACCACGTCTGGGTGAACATTCCCGAATACAGGCTCCGGGTCATCACCGACGGAACGGTGGAATTCGGAACCCGCGTCATCGTCGGCACGTCGGAAAACCAAACGCCGGTCTTCTCCGACGAGATCGAGTACGTGGACGTCAATCCCTACTGGAACGTACCGCGCTCCATCGCCACCAAGGAGATGATGCCGGAAATCCGCCGCGACCCGGACTTCTTCGCGCGCCGTGGCCTGGAGGTGATCTACACCGGTGGCGGCCGCGACATGGTGATCGATCCGCGATCGGTGGACTGGGGCCTGTGGAACCCGGAAAACATGCCGTTCCGGTTCCGCCAGCCGCCCGGCAACGCCAACGCGCTGGGCCGGGTGAAGTTCATGTTCCCCAATAAGCACGACGTCTACCTGCACGACACGCCGACGCGGAATCTGTTTTCACGGTCGGCGCGCGCCTTCAGCCACGGCTGCGTCCGCGTCGACAAGCCGGTCGAGTTCGCCGACGCGCTGCTGTCGCGCGAGGAACAACTCAACGGCCAGCGCATCAAACACCTGATCGGGGGCGGCGAGAACGGTTCGCTGCCCATGAAGCGCCACGTCCCGGTGCACCTCACCTATTTCACGGTTTGGGTCGACGACGCCGGCGAAACGCAGAAGCGCGCGGACATCTACGACTACGACGCGCGCATGAAGGCGGCGATGAACCTGGGCAGCTGAGGACCGGTAGACAGGTGCGACCAAATCGCCCGGGCTGTTGAAAAGTCGGCTTTCGATCTCCACACTCCGCGGCGGGCCAAAATGCGCCATGATTTGAGATCAGGTTATATCCTAATCAGGGATTAACCTTTTAAGCCGAAGAATTCCTCCGGCCGGTCGCCGGGGGGTTTAGACTGAGCCTTAGACGGGACCTTCGAACGGAATTCTTTTGGTGGGAACGCGTAAATCGGGGGCGGAACGAGTGCGCAGCGTTGCACGCGCTGTCTGCGCGTTTGCGCTTTACGGACTGGCTTTCGTCGCCATCGACGGCCTGACAGCCGAGGCGCGTTCGGAAACCCGGACGCTGTCGTTCAAGCAGCTCCACACCGGCGAGACCGTCACCATCACCTTCAAGCGCAACGGACGATACGACTCCGAGGGCCTGAAGAAGATCAACTACATCCTGCGCGACTGGCGACGCAACGAATCCACCACCATGGATCCGGCCCTGCTGGACCTCGTCTGGGAGGTGCGCAACGCCGTCGGCTCACAGGCGCCGGTCTACGTTCTATCCGGCTATCGTTCGCCGGTCACCAATGCCATGCTGCGTTCCCGTTCGCGCGGCGTCGCCAAGACCAGCCAGCACATGGTCGGCAAGGCGCTGGACTTCTACCTGCCGGGCGTACCGCTGCAGAAGCTGCGCGAAACCGCGCTGAAATTCCAGGGCGGCGGCGTCGGCTACTACCCGACCTCCGGCTCGCCCTTCGTTCACATGGACACCGGTAGCGTTCGCCACTGGCCGCGGATGACGCGGCAGCAGCTCGCAAAGCTGTTCCCGGACGGCAAGACCCTTCACATCCCCTCCGACGGCAAGCCGATGCCCGGCTACAACCAGGCCGTCGCTTCGGTGCAAAGTGGCGCGCGCTCGCGCACCGCCTCTGCCTCTTCGAGTTCATCGGGAAGCCGGCAGGTCGCCGTCGCCAACTATCCCCGCCTCGATCCATCGGTGGCGATCACCCCGGCCGCCGTGGCCAGAAGCACCGGCGGCAGCACCAGCGGCGGCCGCAGCCTGATCGCCGCGCTGTTTGAATCCGGCGAGGACGGCGACGAGGAAGGCGCTTCGAACGCGCCGGCGAAGGCCGCGCCGACGCCGGCCGCCGAGGTCGCCCCGACTCCGGCGACTCCCGCGCCGGCGCCGCAGGTCCCGACCGTGGTGGCCTCCCTCGCCGATGCGCCGATGCCGCGTACGAAGCCGCTTGCCGACGTGCCCGCCGTCGCGGCCTTGCCCGACGCGCCCATCCCGACACCGAAACCGGTGCTGGTGGCCATGGCTGAACCGGCTTCCGAAAGTGCGGCAACCGAGACGCCGCTGGTGACGGCCAGCGTCTCGCCGCAGGCGATTGCCGCGCAGATGCCTCGTGCACGGCCGTTGATGGCCGGAACCGACGCCATCGGCATGCTGATCGCCCGGGGCGGCGACGGGGCGGCGACGCCCGCTCCGCTTGCACCGGAGAGAGAGCCGACGACGGCGACCGCGCTCGCGTCGACCGGGCCGATCGCCGAGATGCCGCCCTTCGCGGCCACGTTCACCGGCTCGGAGATTCCCGTACGCGACCGTCCGGTGCTCGTAGCCATCGACTACCGCCCCCAGGCGCTGCTGCCCTATCTGGGTGGCGACAATTCGCTGCGGGGTGAGAGGTTCGTGGTGCTGCGCCATCCCGATCAGACCGATCTGGGCGCCTTGACGGCGGTATCCGGGCCCGTCGTGGTCAACCGGTTCGCCGCCGGCCCGCAGCTCATCTATCCGATGCGCCGGTTCACCGGTCCGGCGGTGGCGCCGGTGGCGACGCGAACCTATGAGTTCGCGAGCCTTGCCGACACCATGACGACCGGCAGCGTATCCGATCGCCGGGCAGAGCGCGCCGCCACTCTGCGCTGAGCCCCTGCGCCAAGACCTTCTGCCGAGACCTTACGCCGAGACATCGAAGGGGGCCCGAAGGCCCCTTCCGCCTTACTCGTCCGTGACCATTCCGAGCGCCACCATATAGGTAGCCAGGATCGCCTCGTGCTCCTGACGCTCGGCCGTATCCTGCTTCCGCAGCTTGACGATCGTCCTAAGCGCCTTGACGTCGAAGCCGTTCGCTTTCGCCTCGGCGTAGACATCGCGGATATCGTCGGCGAGCGCCTTCTTTTCTTCTTCCAGCCGTTCGATACGCTGAACGATGGAATGCAACTGGGTGGTGGCGATGCCGCCGGTATCGTTCATGATGTCCTCCGTTTCTGGACCAGGTGGCCTCAATGATCCTTGTGCGTCGCCGCGTGCGAGACCGCGAACGCGGCCTTCTGCTCTGACGTCGCCTCGGTCTGATACTTCGATTTCCACTCGTCGTAGGGCATGCCGTAGACGACGAGGCGGCTGTCCTCCTTGTCGACCGACAGGCCACGTTCCTCTGCCGCCTCGCGATACCAGTTCGACAGGCAATTGCGGCAAAATCCGGCAAGATTCATCAGGTCGATGTTCTGCACGTCGGTGCGGTCGCGCAGGTGCTGCACCAGCCGGCGGAAGGCCGCCGCTTCCAGTTCGGTGCGCGTCTCTTGATCGAGTTCGGTCATAGCAAGCCTCGCTTTTCCGGTCCGTCCGGTACCGTCACGTCTCGCCCGGCGCGCCGGACCCGTAATGGCGAATCTCGTTCAGCCCCTCGCCTCCGGCAAGGGCCCGCAGCACGTCGACGAGCCGGCCCGCCCATTCCGCCTGTCCCGGCGCCTCGGCGATCAGGTCCTGGCGCAACTCCACGAGCGCGTGCGCAAGGCCGCGCCGGGTGCCGTGCCGGTACATGGTGTCGCCCCTGAGGCGGCCCGAATAGGGCTCGTTGTCGCCGACGGTGAGCAGCGGATCGGCGGCGAAGGCCTCGATCATCGGCACCGCGAGCCGCGGGTCCTTGTCCCACAGGATGCCGATTTCCCACGGCCGGCGGGTGCCCCGCCAGAGCGGCGTAAAGCTGTGGATCGACACGATCGCCGGCGGATGTCCGGCCGAGATCGCCGCCTCGATCGCCGTCTCGATCGCGCGATGATAGGGCTCGTAGTAGGCGGCGACCCGCTTCGCCTTCTCCGCGGCGTCGGCCCGCGCGTTGCCGGGCACCACCGCGCCATCCGACAACCGCATCAACAGTGTCGGGTCGTCCGCGCCGCGATTGGGATCGATCAGCAGACGCGAGAACCGCGACAGCACCGCCGGCGCACCGAGCTCCCTTGCCAGGAGCCGGGACACGGCCTCCGCGCCGATATCGTAGGCGATGTGCCGCTCGAATTCCTCCGGCGGCAGGCCGAGGTCGCCATATTCGGCCGGCAGTCGGTTCGAAGCGTGATCGCACAGGATCAGCCAGCCGGTTTCGGCCGCGCCGGGAATCGTTTCGCTCGCCACGAATGGATCGGCAGCGTCCCGCGCGGGTGCGTCGGAGGTCGGATACTCGGCTACGCGCGTCATGGAACGGTTCGATCGGGCGATTCTGCGTGACGGGCGGGCGATGCTGCCCTAGGAATGGCGAACTCTTAGGCGATCCCGAAGCCGGCGGCAACGTGCCCGCGGCGCGGATACACAACCCGAGGCCGGACGGAGAGCGATGACGCGCGTCCTCGAGACCGAAATCGGTGCGTCAGAAGCACGCACGGCGGCGTTCGCATTCGGCGCCCTGGCGCTCGGCGCCGTGGCGATGGGCGCCTCGCCGATCTTCGTCCGCCTCGCCGAGGTCGGCCCGTTCGCCAGCGCCTTCTGGCGCGTCGCCCTGGCACTGCCCGCACTCTACGCCTGGATGGCATACGAGGCGCGCCGCGGCCCCGGCTCCACCACGCCCCGTTTCGACCGGTATGTCCTGGTGGCCGGTCTCCTGTTCGCCGGCGACCTGTTCTTCTGGCACCTCGCGATCATGAACACGACCGTCGCCAACGCCACCTTCCTGGCGGCTCTGGCGCCGGTGTTCGTCGTCAGCCTGTCCTGGTTCGTCCTGCGCGAGGCGATCGGACCGAAGATCGTCGTCGGGCTCGGCGCCGGCCTTGCCGGTGCGGCGCTGCTGCTCGGATCGAGCTACAGCTTCGCCCCGTCCAACCTGCTCGGCGACAGCTTCGGCCTGATCACCGCGTGCTTCTTCGGCTCCTACATCCTGGCGATCCGTCCGGCCCGCAAGCACCATCCGGCCGGGCGCCTCATCTTCATGTCGTCGCTGGTGACCGCCGCGGTGCTGCTGGCGATCGCGCTGATCCTTGAGCCGACCCTGTTTCCGGCCACGTCCAAGGGGCTGATGATGCTGATCGCCCTGGCGCTGATCAGCCATGCCGGTGGCCAGGGGCTTCTGGCGCTCGCCCTCGGATATCTGCCGGCCGGCTTCTCCTCGCTGGTGATCTTCCTGGAGGGCGTGGCCGCCGCCGTATTCGGCTGGATGATCCTCGGCGAGGACATGACCGGCATGCAGCTTCTGGGCGCCGCCGCGATCCTTCTGGGCGTCTGGATCGCCCGCCCACGCCGCCGCAGACAGACCGGTTGACCACCCCGATGAGCAAAGACCACCGCGATACCCTCCGCACCCTGTTCGATGCGGCCGTCGCCGCGGCGCATCCCGACGGCTGCCTGCCACCGCATCTGCCGGAGCCTCCGGCCGGCCGGATCATCGTGCTCGCCGCCGGCAAGGCCGCCGGCAGCATGGCGGTCGCCGCCGAGCGCCATTACCTCGACACCCTGTCCCTGCCAGCGGACCGTCTGACGGGGCTCGCCATCGCCCGCTACGGCTATGGACGGCCGACCCGGCGGATCCGCATGGTCGAGGCCTCCCATCCTGTGCCGGACGAGGCCGGTATCGCGGCGACCGGGCAAACGCTGGAACGCGCCGCGTCCGCCGGCCCCGACGACCTGGTGCTGGTGCTTCTGTCGGGCGGCGGTTCGGCCCTGTGGATCGCACCGGCGGACGGCGTGACGCTCGAGGCCAAGCAGGCACTGACCCGCGCCCTGCTCGCCTCCGGCGCCCGCATCGGCGAGATCAACACGGTCCGCCGCCACTTGTCGCGCATCAAGGGCGGTCGGCTCGCGGCCGCCGCCTATCCGGCCCGGCTGCTGACGCTGGCGATTTCCGATGTTGCCGGCGACGATCCGGCTGCAATCGCCTCGGGTCCGACGGTCGCCGACCCCACCAGCCTCGCCGACGCCCGCGCCGTTCTCGACAAATACGCGATCACGCCCGCCCCGGAGATCACGGCGGCCCTCGCCGATCCCGCCAACGAAACGCCGAAAGCTGGCGATTCCCGCCTGGCGAACGCAGCCTACCGGCTCGTCGCGACGCCCGCGATGGCACTCGCGGCCGCCGAACGCAAAGCCCTCGAACTCGGCTTCGAAACGGAAGTCCTCGGCAGCGACCTGGAAGACGATGCGCGCGATCTTGCCGGAGATCACGCTGAACGCGCCCGCAAACGCGCCGATGAGGGCCGCAAGGTCGCGATCCTGTCGGGTGGCGAGGCGACGGTAACGCTGCGCGGCCGTGGCCGCGGCGGGCCGAATCAGGAGTTCGCGCTGGCGCTGGCGATCGCCCTGCACGGTCGCCCCGGTATCTCGGGACTTGCCGGCGACACCGACGGAACCGACGGCGGCGGCGGCAAATCCGACGATCCCGCCGGCGCCATCGTCACCCCGGATACGCTCGCTCGCGCCTCCCAACTCGGCCTCGACGCTGACGCATTTCTGGAAGACAACGATTCGACCGGCTTCTTCGAGCGTCTCGATGATCTGTTGATTCCCGGCCCGACGTTCACAAACGTCAACGATTTCCGGGCTGTAATCGTTGACACGGACGCCGACTGACACCACTTTCGGCGCAAGCGAAGCGCTTGCCGACAAAGGCGCCATGAGACCAGCACTTTCATTGCCACGGCATCCATCCAGATCCACCTTTCTGCTTGCCGCCGCGCTCGGTGGGCTGATGCTTGCCGCTTCCGTGCGCGACGCGGCCGCCGATTTCCGCATCTGCAACACCACGCCTGGCCGCGTCGGCATCGCCGTCGGCTACAAGGACGACAAGGGCTGGGCGACGGAGGGCTGGTGGAATGTCGGCCCGAACAGCTGCGAAACCGTGCTGCGCGGCGAACTGGCGTCGCGCTACTATTACGTCTACGCGATCGACTACGATCACGGCGGCGAATGGGCCGGCGAAGCCTTTATGTGCACGCAGGATCAGATGTTCACGATCCGCGGCATCAACGGGTGCGAGGATCGCGGCTACCAGCGCACCGGTTTCTTCGAAATCGATACCCAGGAGCAGACCACCTGGACGGTCCAGCTCCAGGATCCGTCCCTCGGCGGCGAAGGCACCGGCGGCCGAGACTGACCCGTCTCGGCCGCCACGACACGCCGGCCGACAGCCTTTTCGCCGCGCAGATGCGCGCGCCCCCTGACTTTCCGCCCCGATTCGTCATACAAAAGAAGCAGTGCCGGGTTATCGGGGCCAGCGACCGCGAAAATACCCGGCGTCGGACGAAACAGGGGGCTCCATCGCCATGCGACGGCGACGTTCCATAAAGATACTGGCGACACTCGGCCCGGGCACGTCTGAGGAAGCCCGGATCGCCGAACTGTTCGAGGCCGGCGCGGACGTCTTCCGCATCAACATGAGCCACACCCCGCACGACCTGCTGCGGACCCTGCACGGCCGCATTCGCGCGGTGGAGGAGCGGTTCGCCCGCCCGATCGGCATCCTCGTCGACCTGCAGGGCCCGAAGCTCAGGGTCGGCGAATTTGCCGACGGGAAAGTCGACCTCGAAGAAGGCGCGACCTTCGTCCTCGACGCATCCAGCAAGCCGGGCGACGTTTCCCGTGTCCATCTGCCGCACCCGCCCGTGTTCAAGGCGGCGGAGGCCGGACACCGCATTCTTCTCGATGACGGCCGCATCCGGCTGCGCATCGAGCACGCCTCGGCGAAGCGCCTCGAATGCACTGTCGAGATCGGCGGCAAGCTCTCGGACCGCAAAGGCATCAGCCTGCCCGATACGCTGCTGCCGTTCGGCGCCATGACCGACAAGGACCGTGCCGATCTGGATGCCGCGGTCAATCTCGGCGTCGACTGGATCGCGCTGTCCTTCGTGCAGCGCCCCGACGATCTTGCCGAGGCGCGCAAGATGACCCGCGGCCGCGCCTACGTCATGGCGAAGATCGAGAAGCCCTCCGCGGTCGAGCGGCTCGACGAGATCATCGAGATGGCGGACGGCTTGATGGTGGCGCGCGGCGATCTCGGCGTCGAGATGCCGCTGGAGGCTGTGCCCGGCGCGCAGAAACGCATCACCCGGGCCTGCCGTCATGCCGGACGGCCCGTCGTGATCGCGACCCAGATGCTCGAATCGATGATCTCCGCGCCGGTTCCCACGCGTGCCGAGGTGTCGGACGTGGCGACGGCGGTCTTCGAGGGCGCCGACGCCATCATGCTGTCGGCGGAATCAGCGGTCGGCGAATACCCGATCGAGGCGGTCGCCACCATGAACCGCATCGCCGAGAAGGTCGAAACCGATCCGGTCTTCGCCAACGTCATCCACGCCCAGCGCACCGATCCCGAGCCGACTGGCCCGGACGCGATCTCCGCCGCCGCCCGCACCGTCGCCGAGACGCTGAAGTTGCCGGCGATCGTCTGCTACACCTCCTCCGGCGCGACCGGCCTGCGTGCGGCCCGCGAACGGCCCGACCGGCCGATCATCGCCTTGAGTCCCAACATGGCCACCGCGCGCCGTCTGGCGCTGGTCTGGGGCGTGCACTGCGTCGAGACGGAGGACGCCCGCGACGAGACCGACATGGTCGATCGCGCCTGCCGCATCGCCTATCAGGAAGGCTTCGCCCGCCCCGGCCAGCGCATCATCGTCACCGCCGGCGTGCCCTTCGGGACGCCCGGCGCGACCAACATGCTGCGGATTGCCTTCGTCGGGTCCGACAAGCTCGGTGAGGGCTGATCTCCGCTGATCCGCTTCCCGGACCGAAGACGGGCGCCCCGGTTCGCGTCAGATGCCCCTGTTCGGGTCAGATATCGCGTCCCTCGACTTCGGTCTCGAGCTTCTCGACCGATTGACGGGCCTTGCCGAAATAAGGGTGCACCGCCAGCACCTGGCGATACGCCTCCAGCGCCTTTTCCGGCTCGTCGAGCTCGCGGAAAATCAGGCCGAGCCCGGTCAATGCGCCGAAATGCCGGGGCTGCAGCGCGAGTGTGCGCTGGATATCCGCCAGTGAAAGCTCGTACTCGTCGAGCAGGTAATAGACCGTCGCCCGCATGTTCCAGCCTTCGGCATAGTCGGGCAGCATCTGGGTGACGAGGTCGAGATACTGCAGCGCGATACCGAGATCCTTGTCCTCGATCGCCGCGCCGGCGCGCTGGACGAGAAGATCGACCGTGTCGCTGCCCGAAGCGTTCCAGGCGGCGACGATCTTGCGCTCAAGCGCTTTTGCTTCGTCCTCGCTCGCCGATTGCGACAGCCTGTCGAGCAGATCCTCGACCGACGGTTCGGCTGTCTCGGCGGATTTGTCGCTCTTTTCGGGAGTGGTCCCCGGACCGCTCGAATCCTCGGCGGACGCACCAAACGGTGCCGCGGCGAGGAACACGGTGAAGAAGACGACTAAAATCAGGCCACGGATCTGGTCCATGACCTGAAAAGATGGGGCATCACATGTGTCCGGTCAACGCCTGGCGGGCAGATCCCCGCCGGTCGCCCGGGCCTTAGCCCTGACGGGCCTTGAAGCGCCGATTCGTCTTGTTGATGACGTAAATCCGGCCCTTGCGGCGGACAACACGGTTGTCGCGGTGGCGCTTGACCAGTGATTTGATCGAGTTTCTGATTTTCATGGCTCTTGATCGCCGTCGACGGCACCCATTGCCGGCGCCGTGCTTTCCTGATGTTTTCGACAGAAAAAGGTCGGCGCGCGGCCGACCCTGAAATTCAGGCCGGAAAATAGCCATGCCCCCTGTTTCTGTCAACGCAGGCGGCAAATTTTGCGACATGGAATGGCGTTTGACCACCGGAGTGTTGCGCCACCGGCTCCATGCATGCAGCCTCAAGGACGGCCATCGGCAAAAAAATACGGCGGCGGCCCGGAAGGGCCGCCGCCGTCTTGTGTCGTATCAAGGACGGCCGAAACCGTCCGGCCGCTGATCAGGCGGCGCGCACCGTGCCGATGAACGTATCGACCTGCTGGCGCAACAATTCGGACTGCTGGCTGAGCTCGCTCGCCGCCGTCAGCACCTGCTCCGCCGACTGACCGGTCTCGCCGGCGGCCTGGGTGACACCGGTGATGTTGGTGGAGACATCCCGGGTGCCGGCGGCCGCCTGCTGGACGTTGCGAGCGATCTCCTGGGTCGCCGCGGCCTGCTCCTCGACGGCAGAGGCGATTGCCGTCGAGATCGAGCTGATCTGCTCGATGGTGCCGCTGATCGCGCGGATCGCGCCGACCGAGTCCTCGACCTGCGACTGGACGGCGGTGATCTGCTGGCCGATTTCCTCGGTCGCCTTGGCCGTCTGGCCGGCCAGCGACTTCACCTCCTGGGCGACGACCGCGAAACCCTTGCCGGCTTCACCGGCGCGGGCGGCCTCGATCGTGGCGTTGAGAGCCAGCAGGTTGGTCTGCTCGGCGATGTCGCTGATCAGCTCGACCACCTGACCGATCTTCTGCGCGGCCGACGACAGGTTTTCGATCGTCGCGTTGGTGCGCTGCGCATCGTCGACCGCCTTGCCCGCGATCTCGCTGGCCTGCGACACCTGGCGCCCGATCTCGGAGACCGACGCCGAGAGCTCTTCCGCCGCCGACGACACGGTCTGGACGTTGGTCGAGGCCTGCTCCGACGCGGCGGCCACAGCCGTCGACTGCCGGTTGGTCTCTTCCGCGGTGCCCGACAGGGCCTCGGCGGAGGACTGAAGCTCGGTGGCGGCCGAAGAGACCGTGTTGACGATGCCCTTGACCGAGGATTCGAACTCGTCGGCCATCTTGTTCATCGTCTCGCGCTTCTCGATCTCGGCGCGCTTCTTCATCTCCTCCTGTTCGGCGGTAAGCTTGTCGGCCTTGATCATGTTCTCCTTGAACACCTGAACCGCGGCAGCCATTTCGCCGACCTCGTCCTTGCGGTCCTGGGCGGGAATCTCGAGTTCCTTGTCGCCGTCGGCGAGACGACCCATGGCCTCGGTCATGTTGGTGATCGGACGGGTGATCGAACGGGCCAGGAACAGCGCGACCAGGATGCCGAAGGCGATAGCGACAGCGGATATGATGATCGCCGTCATCATTGTGCCGTTGATCTCAGCCTCGGCGCGCGGCCCCAGTTCGTCCTGCATGGCGCGATTCGTGTCGGTCACCTGCTTCAGCACATCGCGCATCTGCGGACCGAGCGCATCGAGCTTGTTGGCGACGATGGCGTTGCGCTGGAAGATGAGCTCCTGAACGCCCTCGAACTCCTCGGCATACAATTCACCGGACTTCTTGATGTCGGTGGCAAGCCTGCGGCGCTCAGGGTTCTGCAACTCCACCAGTATCCGGTTGGTGCCCTCGCGGAAACCGGCGAGTTCCTCCCGGAAGCGGTCGACGGAGTCCTGCGAGTTGTCCATCAGGAACTTCATGGCATAGAGCCGGGCGAGCAGAAGCTTGTGCATAGCCTCGCCTGCGGCGTAGGCGGCCGATGCGTCGCCGTCCCGATTGGCGCTTCGCATGATGTCGGAAAGGTCCTGTTCCATCTTCGGACCCTGCTCGTTCATCTGATCGACATAGGCGTTACGCTTGGCGCGCATTTCCGTGATCGTGACGAAACCGGCCCTGTACTCGGCAATCCTGTCGGCGACGGTGTCGATGCGGGTATGCTGATCGGTTCCCTCGGAAAACAGCGCCTTCGCCTGCTCGATTTCTTTCAGGGCGAAGTCCGCGCTGTTCAGCACTCTCTCCTGGGCTTCGTCGGACCCCTGGATGAGGAAATCCTTCAGCGCCAGGCGCATTGCATAGAGATCGGCGCTGATCGCCTGTGCGGCTACTGTCTGGCGTGCCGACAATCGGTACTCCGCGAAATTCGATGTCGCACCGGAAAGGCCAACTGTAGCTACGCCCGCCACTGCGACGAGCAACAGCAGGATGACGGAAAATCCCGATATGAGGCGAACGCCGATCCGCAGATCGGTGAACCGTTTGATGAGTGACATGCCAGATCTCTTTGTTGCCGTAAGGTAAGTTAGAATTTAGTGCCGTAAGGGAATGTCGGTATTTGCTTGATATCTTAAAATACTTACGTATTAACCAATTCTAAATCGGCGCAATTTAAGATTTATATATGTATTACAAAGACAAAATTACGAAATAAGAAAAATCTACCCGTCAAAAATATAATATATCTATATATTTGTTCTATTTTAGAGGCTGTTACAAAAAAAACCATTCCCACAGAAGAAAGTAGATTCTGAAAATACGCACCTCAGAAAAAATACTGGATAATTATAGCGACTATAAATTTAACTTGCCCGGAAATTTCACCGAGATCGCGACCGCCAATAAACACTGAAAATTCGGCATGACTGGCGAGCAATTCGAACGCGACGCGCTATTCGCATAAAAAAGCCGAGTGAGCCTTTTCCATGCCGAACCAATATCGCGTGGAAATGGCTGCCCGCTGAACGATTCGATTACATGGAGCAGGCCGGAACGACCACGCGGGTCGGCAAATCAAGACTCGAGCCGCGGTGCCCGCGACTTACGCCGGGTCGCGAATCGGAACCATGTTGATGATCAGGGCCGATTCGGATCCGTACCCGGCGACTTGGGGCAAGCGGGCCTGTCTTCGCCGGGTTCGCGGTCGGCCCGCCGGGGCGGGAACACCATGACCTGCCCTCCACGATCGCCCGACGCGTCACGAAGGCAGTCAAAAGGGCCCCCTATGATGGGGCATCTGCTCGCCATGGTCGCGAAAACGCTCGACGACAACGAATGAGAATGAGAAAGCCGACGCCGCACGGTGCCCGGGCCCAAGCCGCACATGCGATCGGATGCCCTGCGCAACTGAGGGCGTCGGATCATTGCAATGTCTTCGCGCAGCAATACTTATTGAATAAGGGACATACAGATCAGTGTGTCGCGAAACAAAAGCAAATGGGCGTCGAGTGAGGTCGGCGCAGATTATGTGAATGAACGGCCGGGCGGATCGCCCGCTTTCTGCACGATCACACGAACGGCGCACACGACTGAACAAGGGCCCGATAGAGGGTAACTTCGTTCAAGAACTCCATCGGGCAGCGAAATTGCAGGCGATGGGACATGTCGTGATGCCCGAACTCGCGAACAGCAAAACTTGGAAGCGCACCGGCAAGACCACGGTGGACACTCCGGATCTTCCGTATGAGCTGGCCAACCGATTCACCACGCCCATTGCGCGATTCCTGAAGGTCGAAGCGGCGATCGGCCTCCTCCTGCTCCTTGCGGCAATCACCGCAATGACCCTGGCCAACTCGCCGTTGTCGGGCCCCTTCCTCGCATTCTGGGAGACGCCGATAGGCCTCCATTTCGGCCCGTGGGAGTTCGGTCGATCACTACAGCACTGGATCAATGACGGGTTGATGACGTTCTTCTTCTTCGTCGTTGCCCTGGAGCTCAAACGAGAGCTGGTCCTCGGCGAGCTGCGGCATCCCCGTTTCGCGGCATTGCCGTTGGCCGGCGCCGTCGGCGGCATGCT
This sequence comes from Microbaculum marinisediminis, assembly GCF_025397915.1. NCBI lineage: Bacteria > Pseudomonadati > Pseudomonadota > Alphaproteobacteria > Hyphomicrobiales > Tepidamorphaceae > Microbaculum > Microbaculum marinisediminis. The sequence continues at coordinate 269,165 of NZ_JALIDZ010000003.1, read as the reverse complement.
GGTTCCCGCACTTCTCTATCTCGCATTCATGTCAGGCAAGCCCGGAGCGCATGGGTGGGGAACCGTGATGGCGACCGACACTGCCTTCGTCATCGGCTGTCTTGCACTCTTCAGCTGGCGCATCCCGCCCGGTCTGAGACTGTACTTGCTGTCGCTGGCAATCTTCGATGATGTCGGGGCGATCCTGGTCGTCGCGCTGGGCTACGGTACGTCCCTGAATTGGGCAGGGCTCGGCTTCGCGATCGCGGGGCTCGCGGTCGTTGCTGTATCGGCTCGCATCGGGATCAGGTGCATACCCGTCTACTTCCTTTTCGGAGGCGCCATCTGGCTGTGCGTCGATTCCTCGGGAATCCACCCGACGGTCGCCGGCGTCGTTCTGGGCCTGATGACGCCAACACGCGCCTGGGTGAGCGATGCGCGGTTGCGGGGCATACTCGAACGCGTGCTGTCCTACCCGATCGGCGATCATTGGAGCGGAGATACCGCCGACCGTCGCGACTTGCGAAAAGCCGGCGTGGCCGTCGCCGAGTCGCTGTCGCCGGTGGAGCGCCTGGTGATGATGCTTCATCCCTGGGTGGGATTTGTGATCATGCCGATCTTCGCGCTGGCCAATGCGGGCGTCCCGATCTCCGTCGACGACATTGGGCAGCCGGTTTCGGTCGCGATCGTCATCGGCCTGGTTCTCGGCAAGCCAATCGGCGTCATGTCCTTTAGCTGGTTGGCCGCGCATGCCTGTCTCGCAATCAAGTCGCGAGGCTTGAGTTGGCGCTACATGGCGGCCGGGGCTCTTTTGACCGGGATCGGCTTCACCATGTCGCTGTTCGTCGCGGAACTGGCCTACTCCCCCGCACTGATTGATGCTGGGAAGATCGGGATTTTCACCGGGTCGGTGATGTCCGCCGTCCTGGGCCTTTCGATGCTGACATGGCTGACATGGCGCAGACCGGCAGCATGATTTCCCCTCCGGCTGAGCGCGCCGCCGTCCTCGAAGACGGGCCAGGGGCCGAAGGTCGGCTCGAATCGGCGATGCAACCGCCCTCAAATGCCCCCGCTGCGGCGGGCCCGCGCCCACGACCGTGCACCCGGAGATCTGATAGGCCGCGACCACCTCATCGAGCGCGATGCCCTCGAAGATCCGGTCCACCTCCGGCGCGTCGTTGACCGGAAGGATGAAGGCCCCCTCTAGCCCGCCGGGGATCTGCACCAGACGTGCGAAGTTGGCGCGGCGTGCATAAAGAGCAGCGGGAAATGTGGCCGGGCCATCGCCGCGAATCGACCAATGACCGCTTCGGACGGTTCGATTCGGACTTTCTGAGCGAAGCAGAATCGGCGGCAAACGACTTTTTGATCGAGGTCGTCGCGGCACGAAAACAGTCGCTTTTCCGCCAGGCCGGCAAAGCCGGCGGAAACACGACAGTCGGATTTATGATTATATTTCCGTAGGATAGATGGTGGGCGCGGCTGGGATTGAACCAGCGACCCCTACGATGTCAACGTAGTGCTCTCCCGCTGAGCTACGCGCCCATGACGCCAACCGGCCACTGGTCGGCGGCGTCTGGTTCTGGCATATAGCCGGAGCGGGCGGCGCGTGCAAGCACGTGTCGCGATACCGTTGCACTTGGCGCGCGCCTCGTTTAGATCGGGCGGGCCATTCGGTGCCATCGGCCCGCCCCACAGCCACGGACGATGCCGCCAGTCACATTCGGCGGGACCGCCGCCACTACTCTGGAGATATGCCTAATGTCGTCCACCTTCGATACGGTCGCCGACATCATTTCGGAAACGTGCGACATTCCGCGCGACGACATCAAGCCGGACAGCCATGTCATCGACGACCTGGGCATCGACAGCCTGGACTTCCTCGACATAGCGTTCGCCATCGATAAGGCGTTCGGAATCAAGATGCCGTTCGAGCAGTGGACCCAGGAAGTGAATGAGGGCAAGGCATCCGCCGAGCAGTATTTCGTCCTGAAGAACCTGTGCGAGCGGATTGACGAACTGATCGCCGCGAAGACCGCCTGAACCCGCCCTGCTGGCCCGACGATGCGTATCGAGTACTTCCAGCTCATCGACGAGATTGTCGAGGTCGGCAAGGACGCGGGGATGATCCGCGCCCGTGCGACGGTCCCCGAGGAGAACACGATCTTCGAGGGGCACTTCCCCGGCCATCCGCTGATGCCAGGTGTTCTGCTCATCGAATCGATGGCGCAGACGTCGGGCTATCTGGTTCTGTCCGTCAACGGCTTTAACAGCATGCCGTTCCTGGCCGGCGTTCGCGAAGCGAAGTTCCGCACGTTCGTGACGCCCGGAGACGTGCTCGATCTGGAAGCCGTCCTCGAGCATGACGGCTCGGGCTATGCCATGACGAAGGCGAAGATCAAGCGCGACGGCAAGCCGATCTGCGACGCGCGGCTCACCTTCCGCGTCATGCCGTTCCCGACGCCTGATTTCCGCACGCTCATGACCGGCAACGCCATCCGGCTCGGCTATCCGCAAGAGCTCATCGCATGAACACCGAAGCGCGACGCGACGTTCTCATCACCGGGGTTGGCCTGGTCTCCTCGCTCGGCGAGGGGCTGGATCAGCACCGTGACGCGCTGAATGCGCAGGGCGGCCGGAAACCGGTCGTCGATCGCGAGACCTACGCGCCCTACCCCATCCATCCGCTGGTCGACGTCGATTTCGACAAGCAGATCCCCAAGCGCGGCGATCAGCGCCAGATGGAGCCCTGGCAGCGTATCGGGACCTACGCGGCCGGCCTGGCGCTCGACGATGCGGGCATTAAGACCGAGACCGAGATTCTCGCGCGCACCGACATGATTGTCTCGGCGGGCGGCGGCGAACGCGACACCGATGTCGACAGCGCGATCCTGACCGACCTGCTGAAGTCGAACGATCCCGGCAGCCTGCTCAACGAGCGCCTGTCCAACGACCTGCGCCCGACGCTGTTCCTCGCGCAGCTTCCCAACCTTCTGGCCGGCAACATCTCGATCGTCCACAAGGTGACCGGCTCCTCGCGCACCTTCATGGGCGAAGAGGCCGCCGGCGTCGACGCGGTTCGCACCGCCCATGCCCGCGTGGCCTCCGGTCAGAGCGACATCTGCCTGGTCGGCGGCTCCTACAATGCCGCGCGGCTCGACATGCTGCTTCTGTTCGAACTCGGCAATTTCCTGTCGCGCGAGGACTGGCAGCCGATCTGGGAGAGGGTCCAGGGGAACGGCGGCATGATAACCGGCTCGATGGGCGCGTTTCTCGTGCTCGAATCGCCGGAGCACGCCGCCTCCCGCGGGGCAGATCCGATCGCCAGGCTCGATGCCGTCCTCTCCGACCGGTGCAATCGCGAACCGGGCCAGGCGACGGCGTCGGCAAGGCGGCAGTTCGACGCCATAAAGCCGCTGATCTCCGGCCGCACCGCGATCTACAGCGGCGCGACAGGTGCCCAGGCGATTTCCGCGGAAGAACGGGACTTCTTGACGGGTCTTCTCGCCGGCGATATCGACGGGACTGCAAGAGCGGTCGGATCGCTGATCGGCCATGGACTGGAAGCGCAGTTTCCCGCGCTCGTAGCACTCGCCGCACAGGCGGCCTCGGATGGCCGGCCCTATCCGCCGCTCGATGCTACGGGCCTCGAAACCGGGACGGACGCACCGATCGATCAGGTGCTCGTGAATATGTGGGGCCACTGGCGCGGCGAAGGCATGGCATTGGTGAGCCCCGTCGGCCGCTGAACAAGGCTGAACCGGCTGCGCGATTTGCCGCAGCAACAGGAGTCCATGGACATGTCTGCTACCAACGGCACCCATGACAGCAAGGGGCGCCCGGTCGTCGTCGTGACTGGGATGGGCATCGTCACGTCTCTGGGGCGCGGCCGCGAGGACAATTGGAAGGCGCTGACGTCCGGCACCTCCGGCATCCATACCATCACCCGCTTTCCCACCGATAGCCTGCGCACCACGATCGGCGGGACCGTCGAGTTCGTCGACGTGGAACCGTTCTTCTGCGCGCCCGGCCTGTCAGAGACGCTTGCCAACATGGCGGTCGCCGAGGCGATCGAGCAGTCCGATGTCGGCGCGCGCGGCGATTTTCCCGGTCCGTTGTTCATCGCCGTACCGCCGGTCGAAATGGAATGGCCGCAGCGCGAGGAACTGGCGCGTTCGATGAACCCGGACGGGCCGGTCGACTACGGCACCCTGCTTGCCGCCGCGCGCCAGGGCCGGCCGGACCTGCATCGCCGCTTCCTGTTCGGCAGCGTCGCCGAGACGCTTGCCGATCGCTACGGCACCAAGGGCTCGCCGATCTCGCTGTCGACCGCCTGCGCGTCCGGCGCGACGGCGATCCAGCTCGGCATCGAAGCGATTCGCCGCGGCGAGGCCGACGCGGCCCTGTCGGTCGGCACCGACGGCTCGATCCACGCCGAAGCGCTGATCCGCTTCTCGCTTCTGTCGGCTCTGTCGACCCAGAACGACCCGCCGGAAGGCGCCGCCAAGCCGTTTGCCAAGAATCGCGACGGCTTCGTCATGGCCGAAGGCGCAGCCGCCCTGGTGCTGGAAAGCCTGGAACATGCCAGAGCGCGCGGCGCCCGCATCCTCGGTGTCCTCGAAGGCGCCGGCGAGCAGGCCGATTCGTTCCACCGCACCCGGTCCAATCCGGACGGGCACGCCATCATCGACTGCATCCAGGCCGCCCTCGACGATGCGGGCGTGACGCCTGAGGACGTCGACTACATCAACGCCCACGGCACCGGGACGCCGGAAAACGACAAGATGGAATGCCTTGGCGTCCAGACCGTGTTCGGTGACCATGCTCAGGCCGTTCCGATCAGCTCCAACAAGTCGATGATAGGCCACACCCTGACGGCCGCCGGCGCTGTCGAGGCCGTATTCTCGCTGATGACGATCGCGGAGGGCCGCCTCCCGCCGACGATCAATTACGACGTTCCCGATCCCGCGATCCCGCTCGACGTGGTGCCCAACACCGCCCGCGACGCGGAGGTGCGCCGCGTCCTGTCGAATTCCTTCGGCTTTGGTGGACAGAACGTCTCCCTGGTCCTGGCCGCGGAGCCTGCCTGATGGCCGCTGCCGCCGACGGCAAGACGCCAGCGCGACGCGTGCTGGTGACCGGCGGAGCGCGCGGTCTCGGCCGGGCCATCGTCCATGCGATGGCGGCCTCCGGCCATGATGTCACGTTCACCTACAACGCCTCGCCCGACAAAGCGGAGACGACGCTCGAGGAGTTGCGGACGGCGTATCCGAACGGCGCGTTCGAGGCCCATTCGGTGGACCTGTCGGATCGCGGCTCGATCGATGAATTCGTATCGCTGATCGAGGACGAGACCTTCTACGGCCTCGTTCACAATGCCGGTCTGACCTACGACAGCCTTGCGGCGGTCATGGACCAGGATCGCGCCGAGGCCGCGATGCAGGTCAATTTCTGGTCGATGACCCGGCTCGCCGCCGGCCTCGTGAGACGGATGACGCGGGCACGTAGCGGCCGCATTGTCGTGATCGGCTCTGTCATCGCGTTGCGCGGCACCATCGGCAACTCCGCTTACGGCGCGTCGAAAGCCGCCCTGCTCGGATATGTGCGGACGCTGGCGCTGGAAACGGCACGGCGCGGAGTGACGGTGAATTTCGTCGCGCCGGGCTTCATCGACACCGACATGCTGGCCCCCTATGCCGACTATCATCAGCACATGGAAAGCCAGATTCCCGCCGGCCGCTTCGCCGCGCCCGAGGAAATCGCCAATCTGGTGGACTTTCTCATGTCGCCGGGGGCGGGTTATATAACCGGCGCGGTATTGCCGGTCGACGGCGGATTGACCGCGGCAATACCGGTTCACCGCTGATCCGTCAGCCTAAGAAAAAACGAAAGACAGTGCGATGCGCGCCCTAACGCTCGTCTCCGATCGGAATTTGCAGTTGATCGAGCAGCCCGATCCGCCGCCGCCCGGCGCCGGCGAGGTTCAGGTGCGCGTGCGCGCGATGGCGCTCAATCACATCGACGTCTGGGGTTGGCGCGGCATGGCCTTCGCCAAGCGCAAGCTGCCGCTGGTCGTCGGCGCCGAAGCCGCCGGCGAGATCGTCGCGGTCGGCCCCGATGTCAGCGACCGCAAGGTGGGCGACAAGGTCGCGCTCTACGGCGCCATGACCTGCGGCACCTGCCGGCCCTGCCGGGAAGGTCGCGACAATCTCTGCGAGAACGTCGCCGGCGTCCTGGGCTTCCATGTCGACGGCTTCGCCCGAGAGCTCATGAACACGCAGGCCCGGCTTACCGTGCCGGTGCCCGATGGCGTCTCGTGGATCGACGCGGCCTGCGCGCCGATCACCTTCGGTACCGTCCAGCACATGCTGTTCGACAACGCCAAGCTCGAGAGCGACGAGACGGTGCTGGTCCATGCCGGCGGCAGCGGTATCGGCACAGCCGCGATCCGCATGGCCAAGGCCATCGGGGCCACCGTCATCACCACCGTCGGCGACGACGAGAAGGCGAAGAAGGCGAAGGCGCTGGGCGCCGATCACGTCATCAACTACCGAACCGACCGGTTCGAGCACATGGTGCGCAAGATCACCGGCAAGAAGGGCGTGGAGGTCGTGTTCGAGCATGTCGGCCCGGACACGTGGGCCGGCAGCATGCTGTCGCTGAAACGCGGTGGTCGTTTGGTCACCTGCGGCTCGACCTCCGGCGTCACCACGCAGATCAACCTGATGCAGCTCTTCCAGCAGCAGCTCAAGATATTCGGCAGCTTCGGCTGCACCATGCGCAACATCGCCGAAAGCCTCGCCAAGATGGCCGACGGCATCCAGCCGGTCATCGACACCAAGATCGATATCGCCGATTTCGAGGTCGGACTCGATCGGCTGGAAAGCCGCAAGGTGTTCGGCAAGATCGTCACGCTGATCTGAAGACCGATGCCGCTTCGCGTACGCCTGTACATCCTGTGGAGACGGATCGGTCGGGCGGTACGCCCCGCGATCGACTGGCTCGTGGCGACGATCGCGGTGGCGATATTCCGGCTTGTGCGTGCGCTCGATGTCGACCGGGCAAGCAATATCGGCGGCTGGGTCGCCCGGACGTTCGGGCCCCTGCTGCCGGTCAACAAGCTCGGCATGGACAATCTGCGGCATGCTTTTCCCGATAAGGGCGAAGCGGAACTGAAAGCGATCCTGCGCGAGGTCTGGGACAATCTCGGCCGCACCGCCGCCGAGTATCCGCATCTGGACCGGATCTGGGACTGGACCGATTCGAATCCCGGCGACGGCCGCGTCGAGGCGACCGGTCTCCAGTACTTCGAGGATCTGCGTGGCGACGGAAAGCCGGCGATCATTTTCACAGCGCACCTGGCCAACTGGGAGCTGCCGGCCGTATGCGCCGCGCGCCACGACCTGCCCGTCACCGCAGTGTTCCGCACGCCCAACAACGCTTATATCGCCAAGCGCCTGTTGAAGATTCGCCGCGGCACCATGGGCGAGCTGCTTGCCGCCGGCTCGGGCCAGGCGGTCGCCTTCGCGATGGCCTCCGTGCTCGAGAAGGGCGGCCATCTCGGCATCCTCGTCGATCAACGGCTGACCCGGGGTTACAAGATCGACTTCTTCGGCCGTCCGGCCTCGACCAATCCAACCCTTGGCCGTCTCGCACGGCAGTTCGACTGCCCGGTTCACGGCGTCCGGGTCGTGCGCCTGCCCGGCAACCGCTTCCGTCTGGACCTGACGCCACCGATCGATCTGCCGCGCGACGCGGAAGGCCTGATCGACCCCGAAGGCGCGATGCGTGTGGTCAATGCCGTCGTCGAAGGCTGGGTCCGCGAACACCCCGGCCAATGGCTGTGGCTGCACAACCGCTGGCGCATGTGAGCCCTGCCAAATCGGCAGGGGAAAAGGCCGGCGGGTTGTCTTGAGCCCGCCCTCAGGCGGCCAGCATGCGCTCGACCTGCGTCACCAGATCGCGCAGATGGAACGGCTTGGACAGGACCTTGGCATTCTTCGGCGCGTCCGAATCCGGATTGAGCGCCACTGCGGCGAAGCCGGTGATGAACATCACCTTGATATCGGGATCGAGCTCGGTCGCGCGGCGCGCCAGTTCGATGCCGTCCATCTCGGGCATGACGATATCGGTGAGCAGCAGCGTGAACGGCTCTTCGCAAAGCCGATTGTAGGCGCTGAGGCCGTTATCGTAGGACGTAACCTCGTATCCGGCGTTTTCGAGCGCCCGAACGAGGAACTTCCGCATGTCGTTGTCGTCTTCGGCCAGTAGGATCTTCGGCATGAATGGCGGCTCCCCCGCCGCATTGGATCGTGGTCGTTTCGCTGGTCGGGCAATCAACCCGAGTCGAGTAAAGATTTCACGAATTCCGGGCTTTTCCAGCCCCGCCGATCAGCGGCGAGAATGGACAGCCGGCGCCGTTCTTGGCAAAGTCATCGGTAAGCATTCTGTCCCGAAGGTGCAATGGCAATCCTGACCGAACCCGAGCTTGAACCCGCCCACGACATCCTCGTCCCCAATGGCGGGACCGGATCGCCGTTCGTGTTTAATTCGCCTCACAGCGGCAGGCATTATCCACGCAGGTTCCTGAAGGCGTCGAAACTCGACACCATGACGCTACGGCGCTCCGAGGACACCTTCGTCGAAGAGCTGTTTTCCGGCGTCGTCGATTTCGGCGCGCCGCTCATGCATGCGCGGTTTCCGCGCGCTTTCGTCGACGTCAATCGCGAGGCCTACGAGCTCGACCCGACGATGTTCGACGGCCGCCTGCCCAGCTTCGCCAATACCCGGTCCATGCGGGTCGCCGGCGGCCTGGGAACGATTGCCCGGATCGTCGCGGACGGCGCGGAGATCTATTCCACGCCGATCAGCGTCGCCGAGGGGCTCGACCGGATCGAACGCTTCTACAAGCCCTATCACCGCGATCTGCGGTCGCTGGTAGACCAGGCGCTGAACCGGTTCGGCACCGCCGTCGTCATCGATTGCCATTCGATGCCGTCCTCCCGAATCACGCGGGAGAACCGCCGCCGGCCCGATTTCGTGCTCGGCGACCGCTACGGCACCAGCTGCACCTCGATCCTGACCGACGTCGCCCAGGAAACCCTGCAGCGCCTCGGCTATACGGTGGCGCGCAACAAGCCCTATGCAGGCGGCTTCATCACCGAAACCTACGGCAGCCCCGGCGAAGGCCAGCACGCCCTTCAGATCGAGATCAATCGTTCGCTGTACATGGACGAGATACGCTATGTCCGCGCCGGCGGTTTCGCCTGGCTGGTGGCCGATATCACTCATCTCTGCCGACGGCTGATGAGCGTTTCGGTCGAAGCGCTACGGCCCGGCCGGGCGGCGGCCGAATAACGACTTAGACAAGAGCCGAAAAAAAATGGGCCGCCCAACAGGACGGCCCAAGTCTAGGGAGGAAACGCCCAAGGAGGGCTACGGTATCGCGAAACGGCAGGGCGATACCGCACTGCACAAAGATGCGTGTGCGACGCACAAAAGTCAATGATTTACGCGTGCGTTAGAGCATAGCTGCCATGCGGCCGGGCAGTTGTTGCACCTTACGCTGACGTAAGCGGGAGGCCGCTATTTTGGGCGCCCGCGCCCTCAGTCCGTATCGACTTTCGGGTCCGGCGCCGTCCTGTAGTACACCCAGGCAACGACAACGCACAGCGCCAGGAACGCGAACGCGGCCTGGTATGCGGCGAACGGCCGTCCGATTTCACCAGTGGCCAGCTCGACCGGCGGAAAGGCGCCGATGATGACGCCGGTAATGGCCTGCAGGACGAAAACGCCCCCGATCGTTGCCAGATTCAGGAAGGTGATTCCGCGGCCGACGAGACGCTTGTCGAACAGCGCCCGGCCATGGCCGGTCTGCACCGGCACAAACCCGGCAACGAAACCGAGAACGATGAAGATCGCATAGATCGTCACTCCGCCCCGGTCTCCGAAAACGCAGAGAACAAGAAGCATGGCCGCGGTCGACAGGGCGCCTATCGACACCGGCAGTCTGCGATAGCCGTACAGCCGATCGGTCGGCCCCCAGGCGAACAGCCCGACGATCTGGGCAGCCGCCATGACTAGCAGGATGTTGCCGCGCTCATTTAGATCGTAGCCGAGCACATCGGTGACGAAAGGCCCGCCCCATAGGCCAAGCACGGTCACGAAGGCGGCATATCCCACGAAATGAATGGCAAACAGCGGCCAGAACCCGGGCACACGGATCACCTCGCCCAGACCCGCAAAACTCTCCTTGAGGCTCGCCGGTCGATGCGCCTCCGGCCGGCTGCCCGGAGGCGCATCGCGCGCGATCATGGCGACGAGCAGGCCGACGACGGCCGCGCCGACCGCGACGAAAACGAAGGTCGCCCGCCACCCGTATAGCCCCGTCGACCAGGCAAGCGGCGCCGTCGCGAACAGGGTGCCGATCGTGCCGACGCCGAGCTGGACTCCCGTCAGCGTCGAGAACTGCCTGGAATGGAACCAGCGCGTATAGATCGTGAGCGGCCCCATGAAGAAGCTCGAACAGCCGAGTCCCATCAGCGCGCGGGCCACCGTCAGACCGAAAAGGCTGTCCGACCAGGCGAAGATCAGACAGCCGACGACGGCGATGCCCACGGACGCCAGCATGCACAGTTTCGGTCCGTAGCGGTCGATGGCCACGCCGAGGGGTATCTGCGCGGCGGCGAAGGCAAGAAAAAAGGTGCTCGACAGGACACCGATCTCCTGCGGCGCGAGACCGAGCTCGTCACTCAGGTTTGGCGCGATCACCCCGACGGAGTTGCGCAGGAACTGGCTGACCACGTAGATCGCGCACAGGACTGAAATGAGCGCGAAAATGGTAGCGGCCGGCGGCGGGGCGGCCCCTGCCCGGCTATCGTCTGACATCGGCGTTCTCCCGGCGACCCGTTCTTGTTTCGGCAGCTTGGAGCTAACCTGTCGTTGCGGGCGCGTCGGAGCCGTCCTATAGCCTTCGGCAACACCGCCACAACCCCGATTTGTGCATATGACCCGCGACGAATTCGAAACCTTCGCTCATCGACTCGCCGATGCGGCCGCAGCGGCCACGCTGCCGCATTTCCGTTCAGCGCTCGCCGTGGAGAACAAGATCGGCGGCGACGACGGGTCGGCGGAGGCATTCGACCCGGTGACCGTCGCCGACCGTGCCGCCGAACAGGCGATCCGGGAATTGATCTTCGAGACCTACCCGGACCATGGCCTGCATGGTGAGGAATTCGGCATCGTGCCCGGCGCCAGCGTCTACGAATGGGTCATCGACCCCATCGACGGCACCCGCTCCTTCGTCTCCGGCGTCCCGCTGTGGACAACCATCATCGGGCTGAGGCGCAATGGCGTGCCGCTCTACGGGCTGGTCGACCAGCCCTATGTCGGCGATCGGTTCTGGGGCGGGGAAGGTTCGGCCTTCACGCGGTGCCGCGACGGCGCGCCCCGGCAGATCCGCACCCGCGCCTGCGCCAGCCTCGCCGAGGCAACGATGATGACCACGGCGCCGGCCGCGATCAGCGGTCCGGGCGAACGGGCACGGTACGAGACGGTCGAACGCCAGGTTCGGCTCGCCCGCTACGGCGCCGACGGTTATGCCTATTGCCTGCTGGCGGCCGGCCAGATCGATCTCGTCATCGAATCCGGCCTGCAGGCCTACGACGTCGTCGGTCTGATCCCGGTAATCGAGGCGGCCGGCGGCGTCTTCACCAGTTGGTCCGGCGACGATGCCCACTACGGCGGAACCGTGGTCGCCGCCGGCGATCCGCGGGTCCATGCCGCCGCGCTCGAAGCCCTGAACGCCTAGGCGAAAACCGGCGACCCGGGCACGAACGCATCGAAGGCGGCCCAGAACTGTTCGCGGATATAGTCGCGCTCCATGAGGATCTCGTGGCGCGCGGCTGGAATGACGACCTGCGAGCCTGTCTTCATGCGGAACGCCATCGTCTCGATCGCCCGGCTCGATACGATCCTGTCGTCGCCGGCCGCCACCATCAGCGTCGGCACATGCAGACGCGGCGGGAAGTCCGGGTCCATGACTTCGGCCATCGCGTCCCCGGCCGCCCGGAACCAGGAAATCGTCGGCGAACCGAGCCCCAGCGCCGGTTCCACCTCGATGATGCGGTTAGAGCGACGGAAGCGGACCGGATCCGATGTCAGCGCATTCCCGGCAAACGGCATGGTGCCGGCGTGGGTGGCGCCGCCGCCGGGCACGAAAGCATCGCCGAACCCCATCAGGCAGAACACCTCGGCCACGCCGAACACGTAGGGTCTCCGCACCTGCTCGCGCGCGAGTGTCAGCATCGGCGCGCTGAGAACCTGTCGTTCGAACCAGGCCGGCGCGCGCAGCGCATTGCGAAGGAGGATGTTCCCCCCCATCGAATGGGCGATCGCGAAAAAAGGCGGCGGACAGTCGGGTAGAACCACGGCCCGCATGAACGCGGAAAGATCCCGGTCGTACTGCTCGAACGTGTCGACGTGGCCCTTGCGCCTATTGCGCAGGGGGCGCTCGGAGCCTCCCTGGCCGCGCCAATCGAGCATCGCGACGGTGAAGCCGCGCCGGCGCAGTTCGCCGACGACTTCGAAATATTTCTCGATGAACTCCGCGCGCCCCGGAAACACGCAGACCGTGCCGAGGGACTTGCGCGCCGTCGGCCGCCAGCGCGCGAAGCGCAGCCATACGCCGTCGCTGGCCTGGATCATGCCCGTGACGACGCCGCTGGGCACCGGGTTTTCTGGGATATCGACGAGATCCATCGGCGGGAATCGAGATGCGGACCGGAAACGAAGGGGCGACGGGGATTCTTATAGCAGTGCCCGATGCACGCCCGATAGTCCGTTGCGAAAGTGACGGGCCACAGGCTGGGAACGCATAGGCCGGCGATCCCTTGGAAGGATCGCCGGCCCTTTTACCGGATACCCCGGGGGCTGCGATGGCATCCGGCAGCGCGGGTGGACGGCGGGAGGGATACCGTCCGGGTCCAGATTCGCCTGGGCTGACGTCCAGCGAACGGATGCATCCTGCCGCAACCAACCTGAACGAACGCGGACCGCGCCGTTCATCTCCTGTTCAGGTGGAAACCGCCGCGAAAAACCGCGCTTCGGAATGTCTTGAAATCGGAAATTCGCGCCCCCAAATCTTTGGGGCGCATGCCGCTCCAGCGGGTGCGCGCACCGAATGCCCGGCCCCTGGCGGCGGGCAGTGCACATGTCGCTTCAATAGGAGGATATGCAATGCGTCACTTCGATCTTTCCCCCCTGTACCGCTCTACCGTCGGCTTCGATCGGCTGTTTTCGATGATGGACCAGATGGCCAATGTCGAGAATGGGACCGGCGGCTACCCGCCCTACAATATCGAGCGCACCGGCGAGAACGCCTACCGCATCACCATGGCGATAGCCGGCTTCGGCGAGAGCGACCTGACCATCGAGGTCAAGGAAAACACCCTGTCGATCCACGGCGAAAAAGCCGCCAAGGAAGGTGAGGAGCGCGGTGACGTGCTCTATCGCGGCATCGCCGAGCGCAGTTTCGACCGTCGCTTCCAGCTTGCCGACCACGTCATCGTGCGCGGCGCCGCGCTGGAGAACGGGCTTCTGCACGTCGATCTCGTACGCGAGATTCCCGAGGCCCTGAAGCCGCGCACCATCGAGATCACCACGAACACGGACGAGGCCAAGGTCATCGACCAGAAGGCCGCCTGATCGTCGGTTCGATATCGAGGACCAACACGAAACGCCCCGGCATGGCCGGGGCGTTTTTTATGCCGTCCCGATCACCTGGGCGAAACGGCCGACCTCCTGGCCGGTGGTCTGGAAGGAGCAGACGAAGCGCACCAGCTTCTCCCCATCGACCGGGGGATCCTCCGGGTCCGGAATGCCGGCCGGCCAGTCGTGATAGGCGGCGCCGGCCTCCGTCAGCGCCCTGTCGACGGACGGGGCGATGAAGGCGAACACCTCGTTGGCCTGGACCGGCACGGCGAGCCGGCAATTGGGCGCAGCCTCGATCGCCGCCCCGAGGTCGCTCGCCTTGGCGTTGGCGTGACCGGCAAGCTCCAGCCAGTGACCGTCCTCGAGATAGGCGAGGAATTGCGCCGCCAGGAACCGGCCCTTCGACAGGAGCTGGCCGGCCTTCATGCGCCGATAGGCCAGCGACGCGGCGAGATCGGGGTCGAAGACCACGATCGCCTCGGCCGCGAGAGCCCCGTTCTTGGTGGCCCCGAACGACAGGATATCGACGCCTGCCCGCCAGGTGATGTCGGCAGGCGCGCAGCCGAGCGCAGCCACGGCATTGGCGAACCGGGCGCCGTCCATGTGCAGCTTCAAGCCGTTCCGTTTGGCGACCTCGCCGATCGCCCCGACTTCCCCGACACTCCACACCGCGCCGAATTCGCTCACCTGGCTGATCGAGACAGCCGCGGGCTGAACGTGATGGGGCACCCCGCCCGGCCACGCTTCCAATCGGCGCGCCAGTTCGTCCGCATCGAATTTGGCGTGGCGGCCGTCGATGCCGAACAGCTTGGCGCCGCCGGTGAACATTTCCGCGGCGCCGCATTCGTCCGTCATCACATGCGCGTCATGGCTGCACAGGATACCGGTCCAGGGCGGAGCGATCGCCGCCATCGACAGGGCGTTCGCGGCGGTGCCGGTCACGACCGGGAAGATCGTGACATCCCGCTCGAACAGATCCGCCATGCGCGCTTCCAGCGCCCGTGTCCGTTCGTCACCGCCGTAGGAGCCGGCAAACCCGTTGCTCGCCTCGGCAATCGCCTTGAGGATCCGTTCGGAAATGCCGGCGGTATTGTCGCTTGCAAACTGCATGATCGCGCCCGTGCTCGAGAAGTGCCGCAGGGACCTTAGCGATCAGCGCGAGATGGCGAAATCCCCGAAGTCGGGCGAAATCCTTGAAGGTCCGTTCAACGCCGCGCGAACCGCCCGAACAGGGCATCGAAGGAGAAAAGCCCCGGTCCGAGTGCGACGATACCCAGAAGGAGCGCGGCCCACGTGGCATGAACCGGCCATCCGGTCGGAAGGACGAGCTGGATCACAATGGTCATGGTGAGCAGCCCCAGCGCGGAAAGCCGCGTCAGCAGACCGATCAGGATCAGGACCGGCAGCACGATTTCGCCGACACCGGCGAGCGCCGCCATCGTTTCCGGGAACGGGAAGACCCACTGCACCAGCGGGCTCTGCTCGCTCCCCCAGATGCGGATGTTGAAGCAGAAACTGCAGGAATTGGAGAATTGGTACGTCGCTCCCCCGCTCAGGCTCGGCCAGCCGTTCCACGCCCACGCCTCGGGCTTCAGGAACGGAAAGGTCTCCCACTTGGTCAGGCCCGAATTGACGAACGGCAGCATGAAGAAGACCCAGGCGCGCAGGCCCAACTGAACCGGCATCACCGCCCAGCGCATCGCCGGACCTTTCAGCCAATGATCGAAAGCCAATGTCGCAAATACCAGCCCGCTCCGGCGCGTTGGCCGCGCACCCGCGTTCACCCCGGTCATGATTCAGCCCCCGGAGCCCGCACCGCCGCTACCCGCACCGCGCGGGTCGTCGAGCCGAAACCCAACGATCGCTCCGGAGCCGATCAACCCCTGCAGGTTAGCGGCAAGGTCGAAGTCGGAACTCGCCGCGATCGCCTGTTCGTAGGCTCCGCCGAGACGCGCGCCCTCACGCAGCGCCTCGATGAAGACCGCACCGCCGCGCGGCAGCGTTCTCAGCTCCACCTCGTAGGCTGGCCGGATGACGAGGACATCGCCTCCCCCCGCCGACAGATCGATCGGGCGCACGTCCGCGTCATTGGTGTTGGTGTCCCAGATCGCCAGGATCGGCCAGCGCGAAGAGACGATCCGCAATGAAGGTTGCAGGTCGAAGACGAGGTCGGTCATACGGTCCGGCGGGACGGCGCCGAGCGCCTGTGCGTCGACCGGCGTCGCATCGGCCGCGTGATAGGCCAGGTTCCAGGCCCATTCGAGCCGGGCGACATCGGCCAGATAGGCAAGGTCGCGGGCGGGCTCGAAGCTTTCGATGAAGTCGGCAAGATCATCGCCGTAGTGGATCAGCACGGGCGTGCGCGGCAGCGCAGTGCCGACATAGACCCGTGCCATGCCACGGAAGAAATCCTCGCCAACGAGCCGCAGAACCACGGGATAGGTGCCCATCAGCGCCTCGACCAGGCTGACATGGACGTTGTTGCGGTAGACGCCGAAGCGCCGCTCCGGCGTCTCGTCGGCGCGGCCCGCGATATCGGCCGGCGGCGGCAGGCCGCGGTCGCGGAGGGCTGAAACGAAACGCGCCTGGACCTCAGCCAGCGAGGGCATAGGCGTTCTCCGACCGGACAGCCTCGCGCATCACCGCTTCGGCGCGCATGGCCTCGGCATGCAGAACCGGCCATTCGGGAACGTTGGCGTCCCATTCGATGAGCGTCGGCACCGGGCCGCAACGGCGCATCGCCCGGGCGTAGAGGTCCCAGACGATCCGGTCGACCTCGCGGTCGTGCGCATCGATCAGGAGCGGCTCGCCGAGATCGTCCGTCTCCCGGGCGAAGCCGGCGAGATGGATCTCGCCCACATGCTCGATCGGGAACGCGTCGATATAGGCGCACGGATCGAACCCGTGATTGGTCGCCTGCACGTAGACATTGTTGACGTCGAGCAGCAGGCCACAGCCGGTGCGCTCGACGAGCGCGGCGATGAACTCGACCTCGCTCATCTCGGTTTCGGCGAAGCGGACATAGGTCGAGGGATTCTCGAACAGCATCCGCCGCCCGACCACCTCCTGGACCCGGTCGACATGCTCGGCCACCCGCGCCAGCGTCTCGCGCGTATAGGGCAGCGGCAGCAGGTCGTTCAGATAGCCCTCGTCATGGGTCGACCAGGCCAGGTGTTCGGAAAACAGGCCCGGCCGGTATCGCTCGACCAGGGCTTTCAGGCGCGCGAGATGGTCTTCGTCGAGCGGCCGGTCGCCGCCGATCGACAGGCCGACGCCGTGCAGCGACAGCGGGTAGCGCTCGCGGATCTCGGACAGGTAGCGGTGCGGCGGCCCGCCAGCCCCCATGTAGTTTTCCGGGTGGACCTCGAACCAGCCAATATCGGGCTCGGACTCGAGGATCGTCCGGTAGTGCCGGGCCTTTAGGCCCACTCCGGCGCGTGCCGGGATGGCGCAGTCGTCGCTGGCTGCCGCGGGCTGTACGGTTACGGACATGTGTCGGCCTCCGTCGCGCGCTTGATGTCGTGGCGCAGTTGTTTCCGGGAAGCGGTCAGCTCGGCAGATCGCGATCGAGCGGCTCCAGGCTGCCGTAACGATCGCCAGGCAGCGCCATGGCGGTGCAACTGCCCTTGGGCACCAGTTTCCAGGCATTGCCCTGGTAGTCGACCGACGAGGTTCCCGCGCACGTCGTGCCCGGCCCCGCGGCGCAGTCGTTCTGGCCCTTCAGCGAAATACCGTAGCATTTCTCCATTTCCTGCGCCTGAGCGGGAAACGGCACTGACGAAACAGCCGCGACGAGCGCGCTGGCGATCGCGGCGGCTGCGGTCCTGGAAGTTTTCATGTAGCGCTCCTTGGAAATGGCGACGGAGTTGGGACGCTGTGGGCGCCCGGCATTGAACAGGATACGGGACGCCGGCGATTCCCCCCAGCATCCCGCATCTCTTCGACAACAATCAGGATGGACGCTCGATCGGCTCAAGCGACCCGGGCCCTTCAGGCGTCTGCATCGCGGTGCAGCTGCCCGTGGCGACCAGTTTGAAGGACTGCCCGTCATAGTCGACCGTCGACATGCCCTTGCAGTCGTGCGCGCCGGCCTTGCAGTCGTTCTGCCCTTTCAAGGCGACGCCGTAGCATTTCTCCATATCCTGCGCGCCGGCCTGCTTCGGAGCCGCGGTCATCGTCAACGCGGTCGCCACCGCGCCGGCAACGGCCATCGCCGTCAGCGTCTTCGTGGTGCTCATGCTCTCTCTCCCTTGAGGTTCGCCCTAGAAATAGGTTTGCCGCGTCGACACTCTGAGCCGCTGCGGCGCCGGGGGCCAAATGATCCGCCGGCAAAGCAACATTGCGCCAGCGAATCCTTCAAGCGAAAGTCAACTTGGCGTTACGGTTTCGCGACCGCGCGCGAGTTTTCGTGTTGCCGGTCCGATCGCCCGGATCCGCGCGGCATTTCCGGATCTGTCGCATTGCCGCTATCCTACGCAACAATCGTGCGCAAACGGCCTTGCAGAGGCGTAGTAAATCTGGCATTTTGCCGCGACTGATAGGACAGTCTTACTGACCCAATTCGCGGATCACCGCCGATCACGGACAGCGGCGCTTCGCGACAGAGCGGGTCGGAAAGCGGGTCGGAACCGGCGAGCGGCGCATCAGTGCGCAGGGCGCCGGCCGAACGGCTGCCCCGGACTTCGGGTGCGGACCAACGGCAAAACTTGAACCGATCCGACGGACCACCGGGCGACAAACCGGGCGGACCGAGGGACGACGCGCCGCTGGACGGCGGCCCGGACAGGCTAGGGAGCGAAGAGAATGGGTGCTGAAACGACAGTTCGGAAGCAAGCGTCGGTGCTGCGGACAACCGGACGCCCGGCAGCCAGGGGCCTGTTCGATCCGGCGCACGAGCGCGACGCCTGCGGCGTCGGCTTCGTCGCCCAGATGAAGGGCGTGGCCAGTCACGACATCGTCGAGCAGGGCCTGGAAATCCTCGTCAACCTGACCCATCGCGGCGCTGTCGGCGCCGATCCGCTGATGGGCGACGGCGCCGGCATGCTGGTGCAGATACCCGACGCTTTCCTGCGCGAGGAGTGCGCGAAGGTCGGCTTCGAGTTGCCTCCCGTCGGCTTCTACGGCGTCGGCCACCTGTTCATGCCGCGCGACGCCGAGGGCCAGCAGGCCATGCGCGCGCTGTGGGAAACGGTGATCGCGGAGAACGGCCAGACCCTGCTGGGCTGGCGCGAGGTGCCAACCGACAATTCCTGCCTCTCCGAAACGGTGATCGCCACCGAGCCGCAGCACGTGCAGATCTTCATCGGCCGCGGAGCCGACGTCGCGGACGAGGACACCTTCGAGCGGAAGCTCTACCTGATCCGCAAGATCGTCTCCAACCGCCGCCTCGAGCCGGACATGCCGGAGACGCTCGACTATTACCCGGTGTCGCTGTCCTCGCGCACGCTGGTCTACAAGGGCATGTTCCTGGCCTACCAGCTCGGCGCCTACTACAAGGACCTGAAGGACCCGCGCTTCACCTCCGCGCTGGCCCTCGTCCATCAGCGCTTCTCCACCAACACCCTGCCGAGCTGGCCGCTGGCCCATCCCTACCGGATGGTGGCCCATAACGGCGAGATCAACACGCTGCGCGGCAACGTCAACTGGATGGCCGCCCGTCAGGCATCCGTGGCCTCGCCGCGGTTCGGCGACGACATCTCGAAGATCTGGCCGATCTCCTACGAAGGCCAGTCCGACACCGCCTGCTTCGACAACGCGCTCGAGTTCCTGACCGAGGGCGGCTACGACCTCTCGCACGCGGTCATGACCATGATCCCGGAGGCCTGGGCCGGAAATCCCCTCATGGACGAGGACCGGCGCGCCTTCTACGAGTATCACGCCGCCCTGATGGAGCCGTGGGACGGCCCGGCGGCCGTCGCCTTCACCGACGGGCGCCAGATCGGCGCGACCCTGGACCGCAACGGCCTGCGGCCGGCGCGCTGGTTCGTCACCGACGACGACCGCGTGATCATGGCCTCAGAGATGGGCGTCCTCGACGTCCCCGAGGAGAAGATCGTCCGCAAGTGGCGGCTGCAGCCCGGCAAGATGCTGCTGATCGACCTCGAGGAAGGCCGGATCATCGACGACGAGGAGATCAAGGCCGGTCTCGCCCGAGCCCATCCCTACCGCGAGTGGCTGGCCCGCACCCAGATCGTGCTCGAGGACCTGCCGCCGGTCCGTGGCGCCTCGCCGCGTACCAATGTAAGCCTGCTCGATCGCCAGCAGGCCTTCGGCTACACCCAGGAGGATCTCAAGATCCTGATGGCGCCGATGGCGACGACCGGCCAGGAAGCCGTCGGCTCCATGGGCAACGACACGCCGATCGCGGCGCTGTCGGAGCAGCCCAAGCTGCTCTACAACTACTTCAAGCAGAACTTCGCCCAGGTCACCAACCCGCCGATCGACTCGATCCGCGAGGAGCTGGTGATGAGCCTGGTCTCCTTCATCGGGCCGCGGCCAAACCTGTTCGACCTCGAAGGCGTCTCGAACCTGAAGCGGCTCGAGGTGCGCCAGCCGATCCTGACCAATGACGATCTGGAGAAGATCCGGATGATCGGCGATATCGCCGACAACCAGTTCCAGACGCAGACGCTCGACATAACCTTCAACGCCGAACGTGGCGTCGATGGCGTGCAGATGGCGATCGATAGGCTGTGCGAGCGCGCCGAAAGCGCCGTCCACGGCGGCTACAACATCATCGTGCTGTCCGACCGGCTGGTCGCCCCCGACCGGATTCCGATCCCGGCGCTGCTGGCGACCGCCGCCGTGCACAATCACCTCATCCGCAAGGGGCTGCGCACCTCCGTCGGCCTGGTGGTGGAGACCGGCGAAGCCCGCGAGGTGCATCATTTCTGCGTGCTGGCCGGCTACGGCGCCGAGGCGATCAACCCGTATCTCGCCTTCGACACGCTCGCCGAGATGAAGGCCGACTTCCCCGAGGAGGTCGACGAGCACGAAGTCGTCCACCGCTATATCAAGTCGATCAACAAGGGCATCCTCAAGGTCATCGCCAAGATGGGGATCTCGACCTACCAGTCCTATTGCGGCGCCCAGATCTTCGATGCCGTCGGTCTGTCGCAGGCCTTTGTCGACCGCTTCTTCACCGGCACCGCCACCACCATCGAAGGCGTCGGCATCGCCGAGGTCGCCGAGGAGACCGTGCGCCGGCACCGTGCAGCCTTCGGGGACTCGCCGGTCCTGGAAAACGCCCTGGAAGTCGGCGGCGACTACGCCTTCCGCCTCCGTGGCGAAGCCCATGTCTGGCAGCCCGACACGGTGGCCGCCCTCCAGCATGCCGTCCGCGGCAATGCCCGCGACAAGTATCGCGAATACGCGCGCCTGGTGAACGAGACCGAGGACAAGTACCTCACCATCCGCTCGCTGTTCCGCATCAGGACGGCGGAGGAAGACGGCCGCGCGCCGGTGGCGCTCGATGACGTCGAGCCGGCAGCGGAGATCGTGAAGCGCTTCTCCACCGGAGCCATGTCCTATGGCTCGATCAGCCGCGAGGCGCACACGACGCTGGCGATCGCCATGAACCGGGTCGGCGGCAAGTCGAACACCGGCGAAGGCGGCGAGGAACCCGATCGCTTCAGGCCGTTGCCAAACGGAGATTCGATGCGCTCGGCGATCAAGCAGGTCGCGTCCGGCCGCTTCGGCGTGACGACGGAATATCTCGTCAACGCCGACATGATCCAGATCAAGATGGCGCAGGGCGCCAAGCCCGGCGAAGGCGGCCAACTGCCCGGCCACAAGGTCGATGCGGTCATCGCCAAGGTGCGCCACTCGACGCCGGGCGTCGGTCTGATCTCGCCGCCGCCGCACCACGACATCTATTCGATCGAGGACCTGGCGCAGCTTATCTTCGACCTCAAGAACGCAAACCCGGCCGCCGATATCTCGGTCAAGCTGGTCTCCGAGGTCGGCGTCGGTACGGTCGCCGCCGGCGTCGCCAAGGCGCGCGCCGACCATGTCACGATTTCCGGCTACGAGGGCGGCACCGGTGCCTCGCCGCTGACTTCGATCAAGCACGCCGGCAGCCCGTGGGAGATCGGACTCGCCGAAACGCACCAGACGCTCGTCGAGAACCGCCTGCGCGGCCGTATCGCGGTGCAGGTCGACGGCGGCATCCGCACCGGTCGCGATGTGGTCATCGGCGCGCTGCTCGGTGCCGACGAGATCGGCCTTGCCACCGCGCCGTTGATCGCGGCCGGCTGCATCATGATGCGCAAGTGCCATCTCAACACCTGCCCGGTCGGCGTCGCTACCCAGGACCCGGTGCTGCGCAAGCGCTTCACCGGCACGCCGGAGCACGTCATCAACTACCTCTTCTTCGTCGCCGAGGAAGTGCGCGAGATGATGGCCGAGCTGGGCTACCGCACCTTCGACGAGATGGTCGGCCAGATGCAGATGCTCGACAGGAGCGAGGCCATCTCGCACTGGAAGGCGCAAGGCCTCGACTTCTCCCGCTTGTTCTACAAGCCGGAGGCGCCCGGCGGCGTCGCCATCCATCACAGCGAGACGCAGGACCATCCGATCCACGAGATCCTCGATCGCCACCTGATCGAGAAGGCGATGCCCGCGCTCCAGGAGCGCAAGCCGGTTCGCATCGAGGAGACGATCGGCAACACAGACCGCACCGCCGGAGCCATGCTGTCTGGCGAGGTGGCGAAGCGCTATGGCCATACCGGCCTGCCCGAGGACACGATCGCCGTGACCCTGCGCGGGACGGGCGGCCAGAGCTTCGGCGCCTTCCTCGCCCATGGCGTTTCGATGGAACTGATCGGCAACGCCAACGACTATGTCGGCAAGGGCCTGTCGGGCGGCCGCATCGTGGTTCGCCCGGACGAGAAATGCCCGGCGGTTCCCGAGGACTCGATCATCGTCGGCAACACGGTGCTCTACGGCGCCGTCGAGGGCGAATGCTACTTCCGCGGCGTCGCCGGCGAGCGGTTCGCGGTGCGCAATTCCGGCGCGCTCGCCGTCGTCGAGGGTGCCGGCGATCACTGCTGCGAATACATGACCGGCGGCGTGGTCGTCGTGCTCGGACAGTCCGGCCGCAACTTCGCGGCCGGCATGTCGGGCGGCATCGCCTATGTCCTCGACGAGGACGGGTCGTTCGCGTCGCGCTGCAACCTGTCGATGGTGGAACTCGAGCCGGTGGCCGAGGAGGACGACCTACTCGAGAAGCTGCACCATCACGGCGGCGACATCGAACACAAGGGCCTGATCGACGTCATGGCGGACATGAGCCGCCACGATGCCGAGCGGCTGCACAAGCTAATCGCCAATCATGCCCGTTTCACCGGGTCGACGCGCGCCGCCGAGATCCTGGAGAACTGGGCGAGCTACCTTCCGAAATTCCGGAAGGTGATGCCGGTGGAGTACCGCCGCGCGCTGGCGGAACTGGCCAAGCAACAGGAAGAAGCGCCGGTCATGGCGCGTGCCGGGGAGTAGTCACGTGGGCAAGGTAACCGGATTTCTCGAGATCGACCGCCGCGACCGGCGCTATGCACCGGCCTCCGACCGCGTGCGCCACTACCGCGAATTCGTCATTCCGCTGTCGGAAGAGGCGACCCGCGACCAGGCGGCCCGCTGCATGGACTGCGGCATCCCCTATTGTCACAACGGCTGTCCGGTGAACAACCAGATCCCGGACTTCAACGACCTCGTCTATAACGACAAGTGGCAGTCGGCGCTGCAGAACCTGCAGTCCACCAACAATTTCCCGGAGTTCACCGGCCGCGTCTGCCCGGCCCCGTGCGAGGCGTCCTGCACGCTGAACATCCAGGACGTCCCCGTCACCATCAAGACGATCGAGTGCGCCATCGTCGACCGCGGCTGGGCGAACGGCTGGATCCGGCCGGAACCACCCAAGCGCAAGACCGGCCACTCCGTCGGCATCGTCGGTTCGGGTCCGGCGGGGCTTGCCTGCGCCCAGCAGCTTGCCCGCGCCGGCCACACCGTGCACGTCTACGAGAAGAACGCCTTTCCCGGCGGGCTGCTGCGATACGGCATTCCCGACTTCAAGCTTGAGAAGAGCAACGTCGCCCGCCGTGTCGCGCAGATGGAGGCCGAAGGCGTGGTGTTCGACTGCAACGTCCATGTCGGCGTCGACGTCACCGCCGAGGAGATGCTCGAGCGCCACGACATGATCGTGCTGTCGGGCGGCTCGGAAAAGCCGCGCGACCTGCCGGTGACCGGCCGCGATCTCAACGGCATCCACTTCGCCATGGATTTCCTGCCGCAGCAGAACCGCCGCGTCAGCGACGAGCCGGTCGGCAACGTCACGCCGATCCTCGCCGGCGGCAAGCACGTCATCGTCATCGGCGGCGGCGACACCGGCTCGGACTGTATCGGCACCTCGATCCGCCAGGGCGCGCTTTCTGTGACCCAGCTCGAGATCCTGCCGCAGCCGCCGGTGAAGGAAAACAAGGCGCTGACCTGGCCGGACTGGCCCCTGAAGCTGCGCACCTCGTCGAGCCAGGAAGAAGGCGCCGAGCGCGACTTCTCCGTCCTCACCCGCAAGCTCATCGGCAAGAACGGGCACGTCACCCATCTCGAATGCGTACGCGTCGACGACAAGATGCAGCCGGTCGCCGGCAGCGAGTTCGAGCTGAGAGCCGATCTCGTGCTGCTGGCAATGGGCTTCCTGGGCCCCGTCCAGGAAGGCGTGATCGAACAGCTCGGCCTGGACCTCGATCCGCGCGGCAACGTCCTCGCCGATACGCGCGACTACCGGACCTCGAACGAACGGGTGTTCTCCTGCGGCGACATGCGTCGTGGCCAGTCGCTGGTGGTCTGGGCGATCCGCGAAGGCCGGCAGTGCGCCCGCGCGGTCGACCTGGCGCTGATGGGCGAGACGGTTCTGCCGCGCTGACGCTCCGGAATTGACGCCCCGGAACTGACGCTCCGGCACTGACGGCCAGGAACTGCCCGGACCTGACGGCTGGCCCGGAACTGATAACGGCAGGCCGGACTCAGCTTCCGTCGACGGTTTCCTCGCCCGGCACGGCTTCCACCAGCGGATCGCTCGACTGGGGTATGACCGCCGTCGGCAGCGGCACGCTCTTGCGCGGCCAGCTGAAATCATCGCTGCGCCCCGGCGACGTCTCCGGCAGTTCCCCTTCCAGAAGGATCTGGCGATAGGCGGAATCACGCGGCGCCTCTGGCGTCGGGTCCGGCCCCCCGGCAAGGGTCGTGCCCAGGCCGCCCTGCGCGCCGGTCAGCGCCACCACCTCGCCGACGCCGGTGCGCAGCTGCTCGTCGCTCGGCATGAACGGCTGCGGCCCGGTCGCGCCCTGCGGCAGCGCCAGGAACAGCCCGCCCTCGCGTCCGAAGTCGCGACGGATCTCGCGGGCGACGAAATGGGCCAGCTTGCGGTTGCCGGCGGAGGTGAAATGCAGCCCGTCCTCGGCCCGCAGCTGGCGGCGCTCGCCGTTGATGTCCGGCCCGGTCGCCGTGTAGTTCCCGGCCTCGTCGACGAAGCTGTTCCAGATGTCGACGAACTGGATGCCGTGCCGATAGGCGCGCTCGCGGTAGAGTTCGTTGAAATAGGCGTAGTCCTGGTTCAGTCGTCCCGACGCGACCGGCGGCAGCGACACCCAGTAGAGCGGCACGCCCCTGTCGTCGAAGAGCTCGATGATGGCGTCGATGCGCTCGGCGTAGAGCTCGCGCCAGCGCTCGCTGCGCGCCTGGTGCTCGCCGCTCTCGTCGGACAGGTTCTGCCGGTCGTTGGCGCCGATCATGATCACGGCGAGATCGGTCGTCTTCTCCGGATCGGCGAGCCAGCCGGAGAGGAAGGCCGGCCAGTTGAAATGATCGTCGCGCACCAGACCGGAACTGGCTTCGTTCTGCCCGTCGACGATGACGGAGGACGATTCCAGGAACGCTTCCTTGAGACCGGCTTCCAGGCCGTCGGCGAAGAAGTCGCCGAACACGACGACCCGCTTGGCGTCTTCGGCCTTCTCGACGGCGACGACCGCAGGCTCGCGCTTGCGCACGACGGCGCCCGAACGGCTGCTCCCCACGTTCTTCTGCGGCGTGCGGATCTGGCGCGCCGGCTGCGATCGCCGGGTCAGGCCGCCAAACAGGGAGTTGAAGAACGACGAGATCGGGTCCTTGCGCTGCTGGGCGACGGTCGAGCCCTGCGCGTATGCCGTCACCGGCACGGCGAGACTGACGGTGGCCATCACCAGTGCCAGCACAAGGATCAGCCGAGGGACCGAGCGCAACATTGCCAATACCTTCGCCATTTCCGTCGGCCACCGTGTGCGGATCTCGCGATCGTTACCGGCGGCCGGCCCCCGCCCACCTGCGCCGACTATAGCGCCGATCCGCGCTTAGGCCCAGCCGGCGACGCCGTCAGGCGCCTTTCGCCCTCGTCATCAGATGCCGCTCCCAGTTGAGCGCGTCGGTGACGATCAGGTCGAGGTCGTCGCGCTCCGGCGCCCAGCCGAGCGCGTCCCGGATCCGTCCCGCGGCTGCGACGAGCGCGGCCGGATCGCCCGGCCGCCGGTCGGTGGTCCGCACCTCGAAATCGACGTTGGACGCCCGTTTCACCGCGTCGATGACCTCGAGAACCGAGAAACCGCGGCCATAACCGCAATTCATCACCAGATTCTCGTCCTTCGCGCGCAGATGGTCGAGCGCCAGCACATGCGCCCGCGCCAGGTCGCTAACATGGATGTAGTCGCGGATGCAGGTGCCGTCGGGCGTGTCGTAGTCGGTGCCGTAGACCTCCAGCCGCGGCCGCTTGCCCAGCGCCGCCTCGCAGGCGACCTTGATCAGATGGGTCGCGCGCGGCGTCGACTGGCCGCTGCGCCCCTTCGGATCGGCACCGGCGACATTGAAGTAGCGCAGCGCCACATAGTTGAAATCAAGGGCGAACGCCGTGTCGCGCAACATGGCCTCGGTCATCAGCTTTGAGCTGCCATAGGGCGAGATCGGATCCAGCGCCGCGTCCTCGCCGACCGGATTGACCTGCGGCATGCCGTAGACGGCCGCGGTCGAGGAGAAGATGAACCGCTTCACGCCGCCCTTCACCGCCGCCTCGATCAGCGCGCGCGATTTCACCGTGTTGTTAAGGTAGTAGCCAAGCGGGTCGGCAACCGAGTCCGGCACCACGATCGAGCCGGCGAAATGGATGATGGCGTCGATGCCCCGGCTTTCGATCAGGCCGCCGACCGTCTCGATATCGCCCACATCTGCAACCACAAGTTCCGCGGGCGGCCGAACCGCCCAGTCGAACCCCGTCGACAGGTCGTCGAGAACGACGACGTCCTCGCCGCGATCGACAAGAGCCAGAACCATGTGGCTGCCGATATAGCCGGCGCCACCCGTCACGAGTACCGTCATGGTCCTTTACCTCTTGAAACGATTGCGGAACGACCCAGGCCGAGGACCCTAGCCGACGGGGCTTTAAGTCTGGTAACTAGCGCCACCTCCTAACCAAGCGAGACGACGAGAACAATGCCCAAGATCCGCAAGGCCGTCTTTCCCGTGGCTGGTCTCGGCACACGGTTCCTGCCCGCCACCAAAGCGATGCCCAAGGAAATGCTGACCGTGGTCGACCGGCCGCTGATCCAGCATGTGGTCGACGAGGCGCGCGAAGCCGGCATAGAGCACTTCGTCTTCGTCACCGGCCGCAACAAGGGCGTGATCGAGGACCATTTCGACAAGCAGATCGAACTGGAGATGACGCTGGAATCGCGCGGCAAGTGCCGCCAGCTGCGCGAGCTGGAGCAGGCCCTGCCCGGGCCCGGATCCACCAGCTTCACCCGCCAGCAGGCCCCGCTGGGCCTGGGTCACGCGGTGTGGTGCGCGCGCGACCTGATCGGCGACGAGCCCTTCGCCCTGCTCCTCCCCGACGTGCTGGTTCAGTCGAAACCCGGCTGCCTCAAGCAGATGGTCGACGCGTGGGACGATCTGGGCGGCGGCAACCTGGTCGCGGTCGAGGAAATCGACCCGGCCAAGGTGTCCGATTACGGCGTCGTCGGGGTCGGGGAGGAGAAGGGCCGCGCCTTCGGGATCACCGGCATGGTCGAGAAGCCCGCGCCGGCCGAAGCCCCCTCGAACCTGATCATCACCGGCCGCTACATCCTCGAACCCGGCATCTTCGATATCCTCGACAATCCGGAAAAGGGCGCCGGCGGCGAGATCCAGATCACCGATGCGATGATCAAACTGATGGAGACGAGGCCCTTCCACGGCTTCAAGTTCGAAGGCCGCACCTTCGACTGCGGCTCGAAGGTCGGCTTCCTCGCCGCCAATATCGCCTTTGCCCTGGAACGCCCGGACATCGAACCGGAATTCCGGCAGGTGATCGCGGACCTGCTCGACTGACGGGCCCGGTCAGCGCTGCAGCCGCATGCCCAGCTCGACGCGGGTATCGTCGTAGTTCTGGCCGGGAAGGTTGGTTTCGTAGGCCTGGTACGACGCGTCGAGCTGGAACGACAGCCAGCGGCTGACCAGGTATTCGAGCCCAGCGCTGACCACGTAGTCGGTCTCCTCGCGGCCCGAGCCGATATAGTCCGATAGCGCGTAGGCGAAGTTCGCCGAGGCGATCAGGTTGTGGCGCAAGGCGTGCTCGATGCCGATGTCGGCGGCATAGACCAGCGCCCCCGACGCGGTCGGGTCGAGCGTCGTTTCGGTCGGCTCGATCGACCCGTCGAAGGTGACGGTCGTCAGTTGCGTCGGCTGCCAGACCAGCGACCCGCGGAAGGCGATGCTGTCGATTTCCTTCAGGGAGGGATCGACCGGCTTTTGCCGCTGATACCCCACCGCGATCTCCCCCGACAGCGGATCGCCACGATCGAACGACACGCCGACCAGGAAATCGTATCCGCTGGAGCCGCGCCGCACGCCGTCGTCGTCGATGCTGCGCCGGTATTTGCGCTTGTTGGCGCCGGTCTCGAAGAAGACGGCGCGCGATCCCTCGTCGATATCGACGCTCGCCCGGACCGCACCGTTCACTTCCGTGTAGTCGCGGTCGGAATTGTCGACGATCGTGCCGTCGGTCAAAACGGCGCTGTCGTAGGTGAACTTCTCGTAGGCGCCGCGCAGCGACACCTCGAGCCGGCCGAACCGGTGCGCGTAGGTGCCCTCCGCGACCGCCTCTTCGGAGTCCGGCGGTTCGATGACGGATTGCGGCACGTTCGGATCGCCGCGGCTTTCCGGAACGACCGCATAGGCGAGGCGCAATCCGGCGACATCGCGCGCGCTGATGTCGAGTCGGCCTTCGAGTTCGGCGTCGATCGCCGTGGTCGTCTCACCGGAATAGTCGAAGAAGGATTCGTGATCGACCGCCACGAATCCGCGCAACTCATGGCGCACCCAATCGGACGTTACTTCCAGCTCCGGCGCGACGCGGTAATAGCCGCCCGATTGCGGGTCGGTCGCGCTCGAGAACACGTTGCTGGCATGGCCCAGGAACGCCTCGATCGCGGGAAAGATCCGGAACGCCCCGATGCGCAGGCCGAGCGGCGCATACGGATCCGCTTCCGCCTCGTCGACTGGCGCGGCGTCGGGCACCTGGCCGAGTTCGTCGCCGGCAATCTGGGTTGCGGCTTCGAAAGCGGCCTCGTCGTCGGTCTGCGAGCCGGGATCCGTCGATCCGCGCAGGGTCGCGAACGACCCGGTATCACCCGAGGATTGCGCGGAAGCCGAGATCGCCCATAGGGAAACCGCCGCGGTGAGACACCACGTCGCCAGTCCAGTGATAGAGGGCGATATCGTCACGGACCGCGTACCCGTGCTGTCGGTTCGGGAGGGCGCGGCAGCCGGGGCCGTCGACACCCGTTAACCCTAGAGGAGGTATGGTTAACGGGCGCTTAAATGCCGCGTCTCGACGGGTGCGGTCCCGACCCGAAATGTGCTATCTGATAGATGGTTAGGCTTGGCATCGTCCGGGCTGTCTAGGAAATCCGATTGTCATGGTTGCATTGAAATCCGTGGGGAGCGGGCCGGTGTCCGACACCACGCTGATCGATTCGGCGCTACGCACGCTCGACCTCGAATCCGCCGGTCTCACGGCGCTGCGCGAGACACTGTCGAACGGGCTTGGCCAGGCCTTTGCCGCGGCAGCCCGCCAGGTGCGCGCCGCGCGCGGACGCGTCATCGTCTCGGGCATGGGCAAGAGCGGTCATGTCGGCCAGAAGTTCGCCGCCACCCTCGCCTCCACCGGTACGCCGGCATTCTTCGTTCATCCGAGCGAGGCAAGCCACGGCGATCTGGGCATGATCACAACGGACGACGTGGTCATCGCCCTGTCCTGGTCGGGCGAGACGGCCGAGCTGCGCTCCGTCGTCGAGCACACGACCCGGTTCCAGGTGCCGATGATCGCGATCACCTCGAATCCGGACTCGTCCCTGGCCACCGCCGCGGACATCGTTCTCGCCCTGCCGAAATCGCCGGAAGCCTGTCCGCACGGCCTCGCGCCGACGACCTCGACGGTCATGCAGCTCGCGCTCGGCGACGCGCTCGCCATCGCCCTGCTCGAGAGCAAGGGGTTCACGGCCCGCGACTTCAAGGTCCTGCATCCCGGAGGCCAGCTCGGTGCCCAGCTCAGCTTCGTCAGCGATCTGATGCATCCGCAGGACCGGCTGCCTCTGGCCACCCTGGACACGCCGATGGCCGAGGCCATCGTGGTCATGACCGAAAAGAGCCTCGGGTGCCTCGGCATCGTCGAGGACGACCGGCTGGTCGGGATCATCACCGACGGCGACCTGCGCCGCCACATGAGCGCGGACCTGTTGAAGCGGACGGCGCGCGAGATCATGACGCCGAGCCCCAAGACGGTAACCCCGGACACGCTCGCCTCCGAGGCGCTCGCCGTCATGAACCTCGGCGACCGCCCCTTCACCGCGCTTTTCGTGGTGGAGAACGGCCGTCCCGTCGGCGTCGTCCACGTTCACGATCTTTTGCGCGCCGGCGTCGCCTGACCCCTGCCCCGCGTCGGGGAAATTCCCGCACGCGTTTAGCGTTTGCTTAGGAAGCGCCCATAGGATGTCCGCAGTGCTGTCCCGGCCAGAAGGGTCGGGACATTTGTTTGTCTGCGGGAAGTCCGATGGATATCGCCACAATTCTTGGCATTTTGTTCGGCACGGGCGTCGTAGGGGCGGCGATTTTCGTCGGCGGCGACGTGACCCTGTTCACCGACCTGCCCTCGATGCTGATCGTCCTGGGCGGGGCCATGGCGGCGACCATCATCCGCTTCCCCATTACCGGCGTCCTTTCCGCCCTGGCTCTCGGCGGTCGCGTGGCCTTCACCCACCGCAAGATCGAGCCGCGGCAGCTCATCGACGAAATCGCCAAGCTCGCGGAGGTCGTCCGCAAGCAGGGGCCGCTGGGCCTGGAGAACGTCGAGGTCGACGACGAGTTTCTCGCCAAGGGCATGCAGTACATCGCCGACGGCTACGATCCCGTGTTCATTCGCGAATCCCTGGAACGGGAGCGCGACCTCAATCTCGAGCGGCTCGAGGACGGCCAGCGCGTCTTCAAGGCCATCGGCGACTCCGCGCCGGCCTTCGGCATGATCGGCACCCTCGTCGGCCTGGTGCAGATGCTGGCCAACATGGACGATCCCGCAACGATCGGTCCGGCCATGGCCATCGCCCTCCTGACCACCCTCTACGGCGCCCTCATCGCCAACCTGATCGCGCTGCCGATCGCCGACAAGCTCGCACTGAAATCCAAGGTCGAGGAAGTCAATCAGACCCTCGTCCTCGACGGCATCATGCAGATCCGCGACTCCAAGAGCCCGGCCCTCATCCGCGAAATGCTGATCGCCTATCTGCCAGAGAAGCACCGCGGCGAGATGGCCGAGCCGGTACCGGCCTGACGCCGAGCCATGGCGCGCCAGAAGAAAGCCTCCGGAACCGGCGTTCCCGAATGGATGGTCACCTTCGGTGACCTGATGGCCCTGCTTGCCTGCTTCTTCGTGCTGATCATCTCGTTCTCGATCCAGGACGAAAAGAAGCTCCAGGTCGTGGCCGGCTCCATGCGCGAGGCCTTCGGCGTTCGCAAGGAAAGCCGCAAGGAAGGCATGATCGAGGTCGAGGGCGTTCCGGTCCGCGAATTCGTCAAGACCATCACCTCGGTACCGCAGGAACCCGATTCCGAGTTTGCCGAGCAGCGCCACGACCTGCGCCGCAAGCAAGGGCCGGAAGCCAATACCCACGATATCGACAAGACCGATATCGAGCGGCCGCGCCAGTTCGCCACCGCCGCCGCCTCCCTGCGCCAGGCCTGGCAGGAAATGCCGGAGATCATGGAGATTTCCGACCAGATCCTCGTCGAGGAAACGCCCGAGGGGCTGAACATCCAGCTCGTCGACCAGGAAGGCCGCTCGATGTTCCCGCCGGGCCAGCCCTACCCCTACG
The DNA here is from genome assembly GCF_025397915.1 of Microbaculum marinisediminis. Taxonomy (NCBI): domain Bacteria; kingdom Pseudomonadati; phylum Pseudomonadota; class Alphaproteobacteria; order Hyphomicrobiales; family Tepidamorphaceae; genus Microbaculum; species Microbaculum marinisediminis. Next base: position 237,057 of record NZ_JALIDZ010000003.1, on the reverse strand, counting down.
AGCGCACCCGGCTGATCCTGACCAAGATCGCCAACGTCCTGCGCGAGCTGCCCAACCAGGTCGAGGTGACCGGACACACCAGCGCGGACAGGAGCGAGGAACAGCCCGGCCGTACGAACTGGGACCTGTCGGTTCAGCGCGCTAACTCGGTGCGGTCGATCCTCGCCGAGTACGGCGTGCCCAACGGCCGCTTCGACGGCGTCATCGGCAAGGCCGAGACCGATCCGTTGTTCCCGGAAGACGCCTTCCTCGCCGCCAATCGGCGGATCAGCATCCTGCTACGCGCCGAGGAACCGCCGCTGCCGGCCGATCACAGGCCCTGATCCCCGGGCCCTGATCCCCGACCGGCTGACATCCAACGACCGCTAAGGCGCGTCCGATTGCCGGACCACGAGCCGCGAGCCGCGCGCGGCGGACACGGTGACCGGCGTGCCCGTGGGCAGGTCCGGCCCCTCGATGCGCCACACCGTATCGTCGATCGACAGGCGCCCCCGGCCGTTGACGATCGGCTCGGTCAGGACGAATCCGCGCCCGACGATCGCCTCCGCGCGCCTGTTCAGGAAGGGCGCCTCGCCCTCGGAGGGTTTGCGCCGCAGAAAGAACCGCGACAGCCCGACACTGGCGATCGAAAGGACACCGAACGTGACGAACTGCGCCTGCCACGACCAGTCGATCAGCAGCGACAGGAGACCGACGACGAGCGCCGCCGCCCCGAACCACAGCATGAAGGTTCCCGGCGCGACCAGCTCGACGCACAGCAGCACGATGCCGAGGATCCACCAGTTCCAGTAGCCCAGGGACGCGATGAGCTCGATCACGATGCCGCCCCTGTCAGTTGGAGCCCCAGGGGCCGCCGGGCGCCTCCGGCACCGAAGCGGACGAACCGGCAGCGGACCCGGCCGATCGTGCCGACCCCCGGTTCGGCGAGCCCCGATCCGGGGTCTGGCCGCCACCGCCATCCCTGCCAGCACCGCCGCCGGGACCGCCACCACCGGGACCGCCCCTGCCGAACGCCTCGCCGGCGATCTCGCCGATGCCACCCAGCGCGCCGAGCAGCGACGCGGCCTCGACGGGCAGGATCATCACCTTCTGGTTCGGCGCCGCCGCGAGCTCCTTCAGGGCGCCCACATACTTGTCGGCGACGAAGTAGTTGATCGCCTGGATGCTGCCCGTGCGCACGGCTTCCGAGACCACCGTCGTCGCCTTGGCCTCGGCTTCGGCAAGCCGTTCGCGGGCTTCGGCGTCGCGGAAAGCGGCCTCGCGCCGGCCTTCCGCGGCAAGCACCAGCGCCTGCTTCTGGCCTTCGGCCTGCAGGATCTCCGACTGCCGCTCGCCTTCGGCCTCGAGGATAGCGGCGCGCTTGTCGCGCTCCGCCTTCATCTGGCGGGCCATCGAGTCGACCAGGTCGCGCGGCGGATTGATGTCCTTGATCTCGATGCGCGTGATCTTGACGCCCCACGGCTCGGTCGCCGCGTCGACCACCTTGAGCAGCCGGGTATTGATCTCGTCGCGCTGCGACAGCAGTTCGTCGAGGTCCATCGACCCCATGACGGTGCGCACATTCGTCATGGTGATGTTGAGGATCGCGTTGTCGAGGTCGGAAACCTCATAGCTCGCCCGCGGCGCGTCCAGCACCTGGAAGAAGGCGACGCCATCGACGGTCACCGTCGCGTTGTCGCGGGTGATCACCTCCTGGCTGGGAACGTCGATGAACTGCTCCATCATGTTCATCTTGCGGCCGACCCGGTCGATCAGCGGCACGATGAAGCCGAGGCCCGGCTGCAGGGTCTTCGAGTAGCGGCCGAAGCGCTCGACCGTATAGTCGTAGCCTTGCGGCACCTGCTTGACGCCGGAGATGACCAGCAGGATCAGCAGCACCACGAAGACGACAACAACGATGTCCAGCCCGAATGCCATGGCGCCCTTCCTCGAATCGTTGCCCGGCGGACATTTTCCTACGGGCCGCACACGGGAACAAGAACCAAGAAACAGCCGCCGGACGGTCCCGATCCGCGGCTAGCTGGTCCGGCCGGCGGTGCTCGCGATCAGGTCGGAGGCCTCGAAGATCTCGCCCGCGGCGGTCTCCACCCGGACATCGAGGGGCGGCGGCGCGAGATCCACGCCCTTCGCCAGCCGGTCGGCGATGAGCCTGAGGGCCGTGACCCGCGCGTATTTCTTGTCGTTCGCCGGAATGAGGTGCCACGGCGCGTGCTTGGTCGACGTCCTGTCGACCATCTCCTCGATGGCGGCTTCCATCTCGCCCCAGTGCCGGCGATTGCGAAAATCCTCGTAGGACAGCTTCCAGCGCTTCATCGGGTCGCGCAACCGCTCCTCGAAGCGCCGAAGCTGCACATCCGGCGTGACATGCAGGAAGATCTTGACGATGCGCGTGCCGTCCGCGGTCAGAATCCGCTCGAATTCATTGATTTCCTCGTAGGCGCGCCGCCACCGCGCTTCCGGCGTCAGCGCCTCGACCCGCTCGACGAGCACGCGCCCGTACCAGGAGCGGTCGAAGACCGAAATGGCGCCGTTCGGCGGCAATCGTTCCCAGAACCGCGTCAGATAGTGCCGTTCCAGGTGATAGCGGCGCGGCGCCGCGATCGGCCAGACCTTGAAGCCGCGCGGATCGAGCACCGCCGACATGCGCCGGATCGTGCCGCCCTTGCCCGCCGCGTCCCAGCCCTCGAAGACGATCGCCGCCGCGTCTCCGGTGTAGAGATAGGCCTGCTGGATGCGTTGCAGCCTGGTCTGCAGCTTTTTCAGCCGAACCTCATAGTCGGCGCGCTTGATCGAGGCATCCATGTCGAGCGATGCCAGATGGCCGCCGCGCGGCCTGCGCCGTCCGGTCTTTCCCTTCGCCATGGCCTGTCTTCCCCCGGCTCGCGATAGGTCCGGGAAAGTCTAGCCCGGCGCGACGACCGTTGGCGAGTGGCGTCCACTCAGATCCAGCCGGCGAGCTCCCGGGACACCACGGTCTCGATCACCCGCATCCCGTCGGCTGTGTCGTTGAGACAGGGGATCGCGGCGAAGTCCTCGCCGCCATGCTCGAGGAAGAACTCCTTGTTCTGCTCGGCGATCTCCTCGAGCGTCTCGACGCAATCGGCGACGAAGCCGGGCGTGACGATCGCGAGCCGCTTGACGCCCTCCCGCGCCATGCGTTCCACGGTCTTGTCGGTGTATGGCTGCAGCCACTCCGCCTTGCCGAAACGCGACTGGAAGGTGAGCACCAGCTTCTTCTCGTCCCAGCCAAGGGCCTCGCGCAGAAGCCGCGTCGTCTTCTGGCAGTGGCAGTGATACGGATCGCCCTTGTCGAAATACTCCTTCGGCAACCCGTGGAACGAGGCGATGACGACCTCCGGCTCGAAGGGCAGCGCGGCCAGATGCTGCCGCATCGACGTCGCCAGCGCGTCGATATAGACCGGGTCGTCGTGATAGGCCGGCACCGTGCGCACGGCCGGCTGCCAGCGCATCTTCATCAGCGCCTCGAAGGCCTTGTCGTTGACGGTCGCCGTCGTCGCGGCGGCGTATTGGGGATAGAGCGGGAAGACCAGGATGCGCTCGCAGCCGGCCTTCTGCAGATGCTCCAGGCGCGAGGCGATTGACGGATTGCCGTAGCGCATCGCCCAGTCGACGACGACCCGGCCCTCGCCGAAGGCCTCGCCGAGCTTCTCGGCCTGGCTGCGCGTGATCGTCCGCAACGGCGACTCGTTGCGGTCGCGGTCCCAGATCAGATCGTAGGCCTCGCCGCTCGATTTCGGCCGCTTGGTCAGGACGATCAGGTTGAGCACCGGCCACCAGACCAGCCGCGACGTCTCGATCACCCGGCGGTCGGACAGGAATTCCTTCAGATAACGCCGCATCGACCAATAGTCGGTGGCGTCCGGCGTGCCGAGATTGACGAGGAGCACGCCAACCTTGCCGAACGCGACGGGCGGATGATCGGTCGGCAGATTGGCGGGCGTACCGGCGAAGGCACGGCGGGAAGCACTGTCGGGCATGAATTCTTTCCGGTTGACGGTCCGGCCGGTTGACGAACCGGGCATTGGCGGGACCGCGGGTGATCCTGCCTATACGCCGTTTTGGCCCTATCGGATCGCCGAAGCAAGCATGCCGGGCCGGGTCAGTTCGTCTCGCCCCGCAATTCCTTCAGATACGCCATGACCTTGAGGATATCGTCCTGGTCGATGCGCCGGCCGAAGGCCTGCATGGCGCCGGCGCCACCGGCATAGATGATCTCGAAGCGGCCGACATCGCTGGCCACGCGGGGGTGTTGCCATTCGTCGTCGATCAGGTTCGGGCCGATCCGGCCGGTGCCGTCCTTGAGGTGGCAGGCCACGCAGAGCTTGCCCCACAGCTTCTTGCCCTCAGCGATCTTGTCCGCGTCGCCGTCATAGGCATTGACGGCCGTCTTGTGGAAGGCATCGACGGCGGGCGTGATCGTCTGGTCGGTTCGGTATTCGAATTCGATCGGCTCATCATCGAGGACATGACGGAAAACGATGTCGCCGTCGGCGTCTTTCTCGACACCGGCGGGCAACTCCGTTTCGCTGGCCCCCGCCAGCCGGCTGCCGGACACACTCGCTATGCCGGTCGCGATCAGGATGATGACGGCGACAGCAACGCGATCGATACCTCTTGCCATGATCGATGGGTCTCCACGTTTGCGCATACAAAGACAATGACGGGCGCCGGAGCGGGTTCCGCCCCGGCGCACCAATTTTCCTGGATTGGCCTTCGCCTATTTCGCCGTGCGCGCCACTTCCGCGTCGGCCGGCACGTCGCCTGCCGGCGTCACGCGCCACAGGGCGCCGGGCGGGTTGGCCTCCGGACCCTGATCGGCAAGATAGAAGTTGTTGGCGCTGACGGCATAAACCGTCCCGTCCTCGCCGTAACCACCGGCCGTGAACTGCAGGTCGGTCTGGGCGAATTCGTGGAACTGCCACTTCGAGCCGTCCCAACCGAGGCCCCAGAGCCTGCCCGTGCACCAGTCGCCGACCATGTAGACCCCGTCCATACCGCCGTAGTTCACGACGCCAAGGCCCTGCGCCGAACAGCCGTACCCGTCGCTGAGCTCGTCCGCGCCGGGATAAGGCGTCTGGTGCGGGTAGACCGCGGCGGGAAGCTCGCCGACCACAGCGCAATCCTCGCCTTCCGGATTGCCGGTCATCGGATGGCAGTAGATGCCTTCCATGCGCGGCCAACCGTAATTCTCGCCGCCCTTGCTGGATCCCGGCTGGTAGATGATCTCCTCCCAGTGGTTCTGCCCCACGTCTGCGATGAACAGGTCACCGGTCTTCGGATCGAAGGAGAACTCGTAGGGATTGCGCACCCCGTAGGCCCAGGTCTCGGGAATCGCGCGCGTCTTGATCTTCGAGAACTGTTCCTCCGTGATCCCGAACAGCGACATCAGCTGCTCCTTGGCGGCCTCGGCAAACGGATTGTCCTTCGGGATCGCATAGGGGCGACTGTCATCGTCGGGATGCACGTCGATGCGCAGGATCTTGCCCAGCGGCGTCGAAAGGTCCTGCCCCGCCTCGTACGGATCGCCTTCCCAGCCGCCGTCGCCGGAGCCGATATAGAGGTAGCCGTCCGGGCCGAACTCGATCTGGCCGCCGTTGTGGTTGTACCAGGGCTGCTCTATCCGCATGATCACCTTCGCGGTCTCGTTGGTCCGCTCGGGCGTCATGGCGTCGGGGCTATCCGGATCGACCTGGAAACGGACGATCACGCCGTCGCCGTTGAAGGGCAGCGACGCGTAGTGGACGTAGAAATAGCCGTTGTCCTTGAAGTTCGGATCGAACGCGACGGAATACAGCCCCTGCTCGACGAAACCGGTCTGCACGTCGTTGCCGAGCGGGTTGATGTTGGTCAGGTCCAGGAACGGGTCCTCCTGCACGCTGCCATCGGGATTGACGATCTTGATGCGCCCGACACGCTCCACGACGAACAGCCGTCCGGAGCCGTCGCCGGCATTCGCGACATTCGTCGGATCGGAAAAGCCTTCGGCCACCTTCACCAGGACGACCTCGGGATTCCCCGGTAGGCTGCCTCCCGGCTTGGCCACCTGATCCGCGGTCTGCGGCACCTCGGCCGCCGAGACCGCTCCCGCGGAAACGAGAGCCATCGTAACGGCCGCTACGCCAACAGTGATAGTTCGTAACATCTCGATCCTCCCTGCTGATATTTTTTCTAGACGGCGCCGGGACCACGACCGCTGCAAACCGATCCGCAGCGAACCGATCCGCACAGATACGGCCGCAGCCGTGCCGCCAGCAATCAGTAAAACATGAAATCGAGTCAGCTCGAATAGAATTCGCTTATTTATTACAGACCAGGTGTTTATTGATATTTTTGATAGCAACCATCCACATCGACAACCAAACATCCGCCACCTGAACGACCCGACGTCTACTTCGGAAAGACTCCGAAGAGGGCGACAAACAACACAACGCCACCCCCCGAGCACGATTGAACAGCGGGCGGCGGCCGCGGAAAAAACGGCGCCGGCGGCGTCATGTACAGGTCAACAGTTCGTGTAGAATGACTGACCTAAAGTAACCCGGCTGGAAAAGGCTCCCCATGCAGAAGCGATGGCTCTCGCGGTTTGTCCTGGTGGCATTGGCTTTCGCCCTCGGATCGACCGCGGCGCGGACGGACGCGCTCGCCGAACCGGTCGCCGTCACCTTCGTTCTTGTGAACGACCTCGACTCGATCGAGGTGGGAGAGCCGCGTGGCGGCTTCGCACGGCTTGCGACGCTCGTCGCCCGCGAACGCGCCGCCAACAGGAACACATTGGTCCTGCATGCAGGCGACGCGATCTTCCCGTCGCTGCTGTCGGGCTTCGATCAGGGCACGCACATCATCCAGCTCCTCAACACGATCGCCCCGGACGCCATGACCCCCGGCAATCACGAATTCGATCTCGGCGCCGACGTGTTCCGCGAGCTGGTCGGGCAGGCGACGTTTCCCGTTCTCGCGGCGAACATGCGCGAGGCCGACGGAAAGCGCGTTCGCGGCGTTAGAGACACGCGGATGTTCGAATTCGACGGCGTGAAGGTCGGCCTCGTCGGGCTGACCTCGGACGAAGCCTACGTGAAGTCGAACCCCGGCAATCTGACGTTCAGCGAGATGTCGGAGACGCTTGAGGTACAGGCGGCCAGACTACGGGAGGCCGGCGCCGACATCGTCGTCGCCCTGGCGCATGCCGACCGTCCTGAGGACCAGGCCCTGATAGGCACGCGCGCGGCCGATGTCATCCTGAGCGGCGACGACCACGACCTCACGGTGTTCTTCGACGGTCGCACCCTGCTCGCGGAGTCGAAGGCGCAAGCCGAGTACATCGTCGTGGTCGACCTTGCGATCGACATCGAAGAGTCGGATGGCCGGCGGTTGGTGCGCTGGACACCGGGCATTCGGGTCGTCGATACCGCCCAGATCGCGCCGGACCCCGACGTCGCCGCCCGGATCCGCGGCTACGAGGCGGAACTCTCGAAGGAACTCGACGTCGGGCTGGGCACGGTCGACGTCGCCCTCGACAGCCGCCGCGCCATCGTGCGCACCCAGGAATCAGCGATCGGCAACCTGATCGCGGACGCCATGCGCTCTGCGACCCGCGCCGACGCGGCGATCACCAACGGTGGCGGCATACGCGGGGAAAAGATCTATCAGACCGGCGCGGAGCTGACCCGCCGCGACATCCTCACCGAACTGCCCTTCCGCAACAAGACCGTGATCATCGAACTGACCGGCGCCCAGATCAAGGAAGCCCTCGAGAACGGATACTCGGCAATAGACCAGGTAAGCGGACGCTTCGCCCACGTCTCCGGCATGCGCGTCACCGCGGATCTGTCGAAGCCGGTCGGCGAGCGTGTCACCGGCGTCGAGATCGGCAACGCGCCCCTGGACCCGGCGAAGACCTACAAGATCGCCACCAACGACTTCCTGCTGCGCGGCGGCGACGGCTATACCGTGTTCGGGGAAGGCAAGGTGATCCGCGGCGCGCTGCACGGCAACCTGATGGCCAGCGACGTCATGGTCTATGTGCGCATAAGGGGGACGAAGGGCGCCGCCGTGGACGGACGCGTCTCGCTGCAGTGAGGCTCGCGCCGCAGAAAGGCCGGCCGCAAGGACCGGCGCCGCGGCGGGGCCGGCAGGTGTAGGCCATCAGGTGTAGCTGCGCTCGTCCGCGATGACCTTGCCATCGTTGGGCAGGCTGCCCGGCTCCACGAGCTCGACGCCCCCCTTCATCTTGGTCACCGACTGCAGGGTTTCGGCCAGACCGTCCCGGTCGCCGCCCTCCGCCTTCAGCGTCATGGCGTCCTGCTCGCCGTCGCGGGTGACGACGAGGCGCAGCCTGCCGGCTTCCGGATGGCGGCGCCCGATCTCGGCGATCTGCTCCGGGTCGACGAACATGCCCTTGACCTTGGTGCGCTGGTCGGCGCGTCCCATCCAGCCCTTGATGCGCATGTTGGTGCGCCCGCACGGCGAGATGCCGGGCAAGACCGCCGACAGGTCGCCGGTGCCGAAACGGATCAGCGGATAGTCCCCGTTGAAGCTGGTGACGACGATCTCGCCGACCTCGCCCTCCGCGACCGGTTCGCCAGTGCCGGGGCGGACGATCTCGACGATCATCTCCTCGGTGATGACCATGCCGTCGCGCGCCGCGCTCTCGTAGGCGATGATGCCGATGTCGGCCGTGCCATAGCCCTGCAGCACCTCGACGCCGCGCCCGCTCAGCTCCTCGCGCAGCGACGGCGGCAGGGCGGCGCCGGAGACGAGTCCCATCTTCAGGCTGGACACGTCCCTGCCGAGCTCGTCGGCCTTGTCGAGCAAGACCTTCAGGAAGTCCGGCGTGCCGGCGTAGCCCTTCGGCCGAAGCTGGGCGATCGCATCGACCTGCAGTTCGGTGTTGCCGACGCCGGCCGGGATGACCGCACAGCCGAGCGCGCGGGCGCCGGACTCGAACATGTGGCCGGCCGGCGTCATGTGGTAGGCGAAGGAATTGTGGACGACGTCGCCGGGCCTCAGGCCGACCGCGAACAGGGCGCGCGCCGCGCGCCACCAGTCCTTGCCGGCCCCTTCCGGCTCGAAGATCGGACCGGGCGACATGAACAGGCGCGCGAAGGCGCCCGGCGCCTTGGTCACCAGACCGCCGAACGGCGGGCGCTCGCGCTGCAGTTCCAGAAGCCTGGACTTGCGCAGCACCGGCAGCCTGGCCAGGCTCTCGCGATCCGTCACCGCGCGGGCGTCGACGCCCTTCAGCAGATCGGCCCAGCCGGGCGCCGCCCGCATGCATTCGCCGATGAACCCCGGCAAGGCGTCGAACAGCGCCCTCTCGCGCGCCTGCGGGTCACGGGTTTCCAGCGAATCGAAATGTTCCCCCATCGGGCTTCAACCTCGTTGTGCATGCGCCGCGCCGCCGCGGCATGGGACCTGTCCGTTCGCCGCGGCGGGCGATCGGGCGTTCACGACAGCCAGCGCTTGCGCCGGCGATAGCTTTTGACATCGCGGAAACTGCGCCGTTCGCCGCCGCCGACGCCAAGGTAGAATTCCTTGACGTCCTCGTTCTCGCGCAGGGCCGACGCCTCGCCGTCGAGCACCACCCGGCCGTTCTCCAGGATGTAGCCATACTTAGCGTATTTCAGCGCCATGTTGGTGTTCTGCTCGGCCAGCAGGAAGCTGACGCCCTCGTTGACGTTGAGCTGCTTGACGATCTCGAAGATCTCCTCGACGAGCTGGGGGGCGAGCCCCATCGACGGTTCGTCGAGCAGGATCATCGTCGGCCGCGACATCAGCGCCCGTCCGATCGCGCACATCTGCTGTTCGCCGCCCGAGGTATAGCCGGCGAGGCTCGAGCGGCGCTCGCGCAGGCGCGGGAAGTAGCTGTAGACCATCTCCAGGTCCTGGCGGATGGCGCCGCCGCCGTCGCGGCGCGTGTACGCCCCGGTGAGCAGGTTCTCCTCGATGGTCAGATGGCCGAAGCAATGCCGCCCCTCCATCACCTGGATGCAGCCGCGCCGGACCAGCTCGTTCGGCGACAGGGCCTCGACCCGCTCTCCCTTGAAGATGATCGCGCCCTTGGTGACGTCGCCGCGCTCGGCGCCGAGCAGGTTGGAAATCGCCTTCAGAGTCGTCGTCTTGCCGGCGCCGTTGGCGCCCAGCAGCGCCACGATGCCGCCCTCGGGCACCGTCAGCGACACGCCTTTCAGCACCAGGATGACGCGGTCGTAGATGACCTCGATATTGTTGACGGAGAGGACCGGCGCCACATCGGGCGCAACCGCATCACCGACATGGGTGGTCGCAGCCACGGCATTCATCGCGATTTCTCCCCGCGGGTCGTCTCGTAGAACAAAGTGCTGGATGTCCTGATTGCGGGGCCGCGGCAGACGCCGCGACCCCGCTTGTCGTCATGCGCTTACTGTGCGCAGGCCTCCGTCCGCTCCGGCCACGGAGCGTTCTTCTCGGCATACTCCTTGGCGGCCGCCGCGAGCAGCGGCTGGACGACGTCGGTCATCGGCGCGAACCAGTCGGTCGCCTGGGTCCACTTCTCGCCATCCCACTGGGCGATGTACATGTTGTGGTGGCCGCTGTGATCCGAACAGCTCATCTTGATGGCCGGCGCGAAGCCTTCCAGGCCTATCTCCTTCCAGCGTTCCTCCGTGATCTCGAGATTCTCGAGTCCGGCCCGCATGTCGGCCGCGTCAATGACCTTCTTGCCGGTCATCTCCTGCGCCGTACGGATGGCTTCGGCCATCAGCACCGAGTTGAGGACGCCGCGGTTGTAGAGGTTCTCGCCGACCTTGGCGGGATCCGTCTGGCCCTTGCCGGTATCGAGGACGTGCTTCTTGATGTCCTGGAGCGCGGGATAGTCGGCGCCGACACCGTTGAAGTTCATCGTCTTGTAGCCCTTGGCGTCCGCGCCGCCGGCGCGCGCGTCGTCGTCGCCGCCCGACCACCAGATGCCGATGAACTTGTCCATCGGATAGCGGATCTTCGCGGCTTCCTTGACGGCGGTCGGGTTCATGGCGCCCCAGCCCCACATGACCATGTAGTCCGGCCGGTCACGGCGCACGTTCAGCCACTGCGAGGACTGGTTCTGCATCTCCTTGCCGGGAACCGGATACTGCAGCAGCTCGAACCCGTATTGCTTGGCAAGGTCCTCGAGCAGCGGGATCGGCTCGCGGCCATAACCGGCGTCGAGGAAGATATAGCCGATCTTCTTGCCCTTCAGCTTGTCGAGGCCGCCTTCCTGGTCGGCGATGTGCTTGATGATGCCCGACGCGCCGTCCCAATAGGTGGCCGGCGGGTTGAACACCCACGGGAACACGTTGCCCTCGGCAGCCGCCGAAAGCCCATAGGCCATCGACAGGACCGGGATCTTGTCGACCGAGGCCTTGGGGATCAGCTGCAGGGTGATGCCGGTCGAATACGGATTGTAGACGAGCGGGTTCTTGCCCTTGGTTCCCTCGTAGCACTCGACGCCCTTCTGTGTGTCGTAGCCGGTCTCGCATTCCTCGATCTCGATTTTGACGCCGTTGATGCCGCCGTCACGCTCGTTGAGCATCGTGAGGTAGTCCCACATGCCGTTGGCGACCGGGATGCCGGAGCCGGCGAAGGGACCCGTCCGGTAGGACAGAAGCGGGATGAACACGGTGTCCTGCGCGAACGCCTCGGCGGCAAGGCTGCCTGCCATGGCGAACGCGGCGACACCGAGGGCGCATTTTCTAAACATCATTGCGTACCTCCCAGTTGGCCGGCTGTGTATCAGCCGTTGTGGACCGTTGAATTCCGGAAACACCAGGCGCGGTCCGATGCCCGATGGTACCGATTTGAGGCCGCCCGTTCAGGGACGACCCACGATGGTCCGGCGCCCCTCACGCGTAGGGGAACGGCCAGACCCGAAGCTTTTCCTTGCCGATCTGCCATAGCCGCGCGAGGCCATGCGGCTCGACGACCAGGAAGAAGATGATGAGCGCCCCCACGATCATCCGGCTGACATGCTCGACGGTTTCCGCACCGATATCGATGCCGATCTCAGGCAGCCCCGTGCGCAGCACGACGGGAAGGATCCAGATGAAGGCAGCGCCGAAGAAGCAGCCGATCAGACTGCCCAGGCCGCCGAGGATCGCCATGAACAGGATCTGGAACGACAGGGTGATCGAGAACGACGACGGTTCCGCCGCGCCGAGCCAGAAGAACACCATCATCGCGCCGGCGACGCCGCAGATGTAGGACGACACCGCGAAGGCCGACAGCTTGGTGAAGAGCGGCCGTACGCCCATCAGCTCGGCGGCGATATCCATGTCGCGGATCATCATCCAGGTCCGGCCGATCCGGCCGCGGATGACGTTCTTCATGATCAGCGTGGTGACGACCACGATCCCGAGCACGACATAGTAGCGGGTGACCGGAGGCGAGGCCGGACCGGCGAGAACGAACCCGCCCAGTCCCGTGCGCTCGGGCACCTCGATGGCGCCGGAGTTGTTGTAGTTGTAGAGCCACGGAATGCGGATGAAGCACCACTCCAGGAAGAACTGGGCGGCGAGCGTCGTGACGGCGAGATAAAGCCCCTTGATGCGCAGAGACGGCAATCCGAAGACGATGCCGATGCCCGCCGAGAAGATGCCCGACAGAACCACCAGGATGATGATGTTCACGTCCGGGAAGAACGTGGTCAGCTTGTAGCAGGCATAGGCGCCGACCCCCATGAACGCGCCGGTGCCAAGCGAAAGCTGGCCGGCATAGCCGGTCAGCACGTTGAGCCCGATGGTCGCCATGGCGAAGATCAGGAACGGGATCATGATCGAGGCCAGGACGAAGTCGGAGGCGATGAGCGGGATCAACAGGGCGATGACGAGGATGACGACGACGCCGATCCGATCCTGCAGGATCGGGAAGACCGCCTGGTCCGCCTCGTAGGTCGTCTTGAACTGGCCGGCTTCGCGGTACAGCATGTTCGTTTCAGCCCCTCACACGCGCTCGATGATCTTCTCGCCGAACAATCCCTGCGGCCTGAACAGCAGGAAGATCAGCGCGATGACGTAGGCGAGCCAGCTCTCGATGCCGCCGCCGACCAGCGGCCCCCAGTAGATCTCCCCGATCTTTTCGCCGATGCCGATGATCAGCCCGCCGACGATGGCGCCGGGGATCGACGTGAAGCCGCCGAGGATCAGCACGGGAAGGGCCTTGAAGGCGACGATTTCCAGCGCGAAGGAAACGTCCGATCGCGCCCCCCACATGATTCCGGTCGCCAGCGCCACGATGCCGGCGGCGAACCAGACGATGACCCAGATCTGATCGAGCGAGATGCCGACCGACAGCGCCGCCTGATGGTCGTCGGCCACCGCCCGCAGCGCCCGTCCGATCCGCGTCTTGTTGAAGAAGACGGCGAGCGCGAGGACCATGATGATGGCGATGACGGCCGCCGCGATGTCGATGTGCTGGAGGATGACCAGCCCGCCGAGCACGTCGAAGGCCGTCGATCCCGTCGGCAGGCCGAGTTCCTCGGTGATCATCACCTTCGGATCGCCGCCGAAGACGAACTCGCCGAAGCCGATCAGGAAGTAGGTCAGGCCGATCGTCGCCATCAGCAGGATGATGTCCGGCTGGTTGACGAGGTGATGGAAGATCGTCCGCTCCACCACATAGGCAAGGACGCCCATGATGGCGATGGTCGCGATCAGCGCCACGTAGGCGGGCAGGCCAAGCGCATAGAGCCCGACCAGCGACAGGGCGGCGAACACCACCATGATGCCCTGCGCGAAATTGAAGACTCCGGAGGCCTTGAAGATCAGCACGAAGCCGAGCGCGATCAGTGCGTAGAGGATGCCGGAGACGAAGCCTTCCCACAGAACCTGCAGGAGGAAGTCCGGCAGCTCGACCATCTGCACGAAGGGATCGATGAAGACCTGGTAGAGGATATCCATTGCCATCGTCCCCTAGTGCGAGACGCCGAGATAGGCGTCGATGACGTCCTGGTTTGCCTGCACCTCGGCGGGCAGGCCGTCGGCGATCTTCTCGCCGTGGTCGAGCACCACCACCCGGTCGGACAGGTCCATGACCACGCCGATATCGTGCTCGATCAGCGCGATCGTCGTGCCGAGCTGCTGGTTCACGTCGAGGATGAAGCGGCTCATGTCCTCCTTTTCCTCGAGGTTCATGCCCGCCATCGGCTCGTCGAGCAGCAGCAGATCCGGCTCCATGGCCAGCGCCCGGGCCAGCTCGACGCGCTTCTGCAGGCCGTAGGGCAACCGCCCGACCGGCGTCTTGCGGATCGCCTGGATCTCGAGGAAGTCGATGATCTCCTCGACCTTGTGCCGGTTCTCGACCTCTTCCTTCAGCGCCGGTCCCCAGTGCAGGCACTGCCAGAAGAAGCCGCGATGCATCTTCAGGGTCCGCCCGGCCATGATGTTGTCGAGCGTCGTCATGCCGCGGAACAGCGCCACGTTCTGGAACGTTCGGGCGATGCCCTGGCTCGCCGCCTCGTAGGGCTTCATGCGCCGGCGCTGCTCGCCGCGGAAGGAGATCGTTCCTTCCTGCGGATGGTAGAAGCCGTTGATGACGTTGAGCATCGACGTCTTGCCGGCGCCGTTGGGGCCGATGATCGCGCGGATCTCGCCCCGCTTGATATCGAACGACACGTTGCGGATGGCGCGCACGCCGCCGAACGACAACGAAATGTCGTCAACCGCCAGAAGGGTCTCGGCCATCGTCGACTCGGCTGCCAGCGCGCTCATTCGGCGGCCTCCTGCTGCGCCCCGAGGCCGAAGGTCTGCACATCGCGGATCTTGACCCGCGCCTTGATCGCGCCCTTGCGGCCGTCCTCGAAGGTCACTTCCGTCGAGATGTCCTGTTCGGTTGAGCCGTCGTAGAGCGCGGAGATCAGCGGCGCATACTTCTCGGCGATATAGCCGCGCCGGACCTTCTGGGTGCGGGTCAGCTCGCCGTCGTCGGCGTCCAGCTCCTTGTGCAGGATCAGGAAGCGGTGGATCTGCGAACCGGCCATCCGCGGCTCGTTCGACAGGTCCCGGTTCACCTCGACCACATGCGCCTCCAGCATGTCGTAGACCTGCGGCAGGCCGGCGAGCTCCTGGTAACTCGCATAGGAGACGTTGTTGCGCTCCGCCCAGTTGCCGACCGCGACGAGATCGATGTTCAGCATCATGGTCACGAAGTCGCGTTCATGCCCGAAGGCCACGGCCTCCTTGATGTTCGGGTAGAACTTCAGCTTGTTTTCCAGGTATTTCGGCGCGAACAGCGTGCCGTCCTTGAGGTGGCCGACGTCCTTGGCGCGATCGATGATCCGCAGGTGCCCCTCGCTGTCGAAGAAGCCGGCGTCGCCGGTATGCACCCAGCCTTCCGCGGTCTTCGTCGCCTTGGTCGCGTCCTCGTTCTTGTAGTAGCCCACGAACACGCCCGGCGAGCGGTAGAGCACCTCGCCGGAATCGTCGATCCGGATCTCGACCTCCGGAGCCGGCTTGCCGACCGTGTCGGCGCGGATCTCGCCGTCGGGCTGCACCGTCACGAAGACGGTGGCTTCGGTCTGGCCGTAGAGCTGCTTCAGGTTGAGGCCGAGCGACCGGTAGAAGCGGAAGATCTCTGGCCCGATCGCCTCGCCGGCGGTATAGCCGACGCGCATGCGGGACAGGCCCAGCACGTTCTTCAGGGGCTCGTAGACCAGCACCTTGCCGATCGCATAGAGCACACGGTCGGAGAACGGCACCGGCTCGCCGTTGAGGATTTTTTCGCCGGCCCGGCGCGCCACCGCCAGGAAATAGTGGAACATCTTCCGCTTCAGCGGACCGGCGTCCTCCATCCGGATCATCACGGTGGTCAGCAGGGTCTCGAAGATGCGCGGCGGCGAGAAGAAATAGGTCGGGCCGATCTCGCGCAGGTCCTGCAGCATCGTTTCCGCCGATTCCGGGCAGGCGACGCAGAAGCCGCTCCAGTAGGATTCGGCGTAGGAGAAGATGTGGTCGCCGACCCAGGCCATCGGCAGATAGGCGAGCACCTCGTCCTGCTCGGTGAGATGGTCGAACTCGCAGGCGAGCCTGGCGCTGATTACCGTGTTGTCGAAGGACAGCATGACGCCCTTCGGCTGGCCGGTGGTGCCCGACGTATACAGGATCACCGCGATATCGGAGCCCTTGCCCGCCGCGATCGAGGCGTCGAGCGCCGCGGCGGCGTCGGAATTGGAGGCGAGTGCCTTTCGGCCGAGCGCCTGGACGTCGCCGAAGGGGTGCAGACGGTCGTGATCGTAGTCCTTCAGGCCACGGCTCTCGTCGTAGATGATGCGCTCGAGCCCCTTCAGGTCGTCGGACAGCGAGAGCAGCTTGTCGACCTGCTCCTGGTCCTGGACCACGGCGAAACGCGCCTCGGCATGCTGCAGCACAAAGACCATCTCGGCGGCCACCGCGTCCTGATAGACCGGCACCGGGATCGCGCCGATCATCTGCGCGGCGCACATTGTCCAGTAGAGACGGGGCTTGTTGGCGCCGATGATGGCGATCTTGTCGCCGCGCTCGAGCCCGAGCTCGGAAAGCCCGACGGCGAAGGCCCGCACCTCGTCGAGCACCTCCGCCCAGGTCCAGGTCTGCCAGATGCCCAGGTCTTTTTCCCGGATCGCCGGCCGATCGGCCCAGATTCGGGCATTGCGGACGAGCAGCTTCGGAAACGTATCCTCGCCGCCCGTGGAAGCCACGGCTTGCGTCATCGGTTTCCCCACCTGAAAGCGCGCCGTTTTCGGCGCTTATTGTGCTTTGACGTTAGAACCGACCGGTAGCCACAATCAAGCGTCGCAGCGTCTTATGTATGCGTAGCCGGATGCGCCGATCGGAGGCCGCAGTGTGCACATCCTGCCGGATGATACCATCGGACAGTTGACAGACAGATGGGGGTAACATCAATTAGGCGTGGGAGAATATAGCTGGCGAACATAGCCGGCGGAGTTTTTCGGGCCCAAACACCCACCATTTCTGTAGCCGGCATCCAATTTCCCCGAAAAATTGCACGGTTTCGGGCCATTCGCCCATGACCGGGAATTTCTCCCCGGCTACTCTCCGAAATGCTTCAGACCGTCCAGGTCCAGGATCTCGACGCCGTCGTGCGCGACCCGGACGAGCCCCGCCTCCTCGAGCACCTTCAGGCTGCGGTTCGCCATCTGACGGGACAGGCCCGACAGCAGCCCGAGTTCCTCCTGGCTGATCTCCAGGTGCTTGCCGATGCCCGGCGACAGCACCGGATTGCACAGCCAGGCGATGCATCGCGCCACGCGCGGCGTCGCCTCGAACGCCCTGTCGTGGCCGAGAAAGGCGATGAACTGGCCCAGGCGCTCGTTCAGCTGGGTAACGAGGAAACGATTGAAGCCGGTCGAGTTCTCGAAAAGCCACCGGAACGTGGACCCGGTCATGCAGGCGATCTGGCTGTTGCGCAGCGCCACGATATCGTACTGGCGCGGCTCGTTCTTGATGATCGAGCCTTCGCCGAACCAGCCGCCGTTGGTTATGCCGGTATAGCTGACCGCCTTTCCGGAACTCGTCACCGTGCTCATCTTGACGATGCCCGACACGACACCCGTCCAGGAGTCGAAGCTGTCGCCGCGATGGAACAGATAGGTGCCTGTCGAGAGCGTCCTCTCGGTGATGCCCCGGCAGGCCCGATCCGCCTCCTCGTCGGTCAGTTCCTTCGACCAGACGGCGATGCGGCTGAGATGTTCCGGGGCGATCACCAGATCCTCACGGGCTCCTTGCGGGTTTCGCCCGAAGTATCGCCCCACATGCACCGTTGCTCAAGCGCACGGCGGTGCGGTGTCTTATCGCTGCCGCGAATGCTAGAAAACCACTGCGAAGGCAAACCAACAGGGGGGACCGGCCCATGAGCGAACGGAAAGTCGCGATTGTCATCGGCGGGGGCAGCGGCATGGGCGCCGCGGCCGCGCGCAAGCTGGCCGGCGACGGGTTCTCCGTCGCGATCCTCTCGTCCTCCGGAAAGGGCGTCGCGCTGGCCGAGGAGCTCGGCGGCTTCGGCGTCCAGGGCTCCAATCAGTCGAACGAGGATCTGGGCCGGCTCGTCTCCGAGACGGTCGCCAAGTGGGACCGCATCGACGCGGTCGTCTCCAGCGCCGGACACGGGCCCAAGGGCGCCGTTCTCGACATATCGGACGAGGACTGGCACCGCGGCATGGACTTCTATCTGATGAACGTCGTCCGCATCGCGCGGATCGCGACGCCGGTGATGCAGCGCCAGGGCGGCGGGGCCTTCGTCAACATCTCCACCTACGCGACCTTCGAGCCGGAATCGACGTTCCCGACGTCGGGCGTCTTCCGTGCCGGCCTCGCCGCCTTCACCAAGCTGTTCGCCGATGCCCATGCGGCCGAGAACATTCGCATGAACAACGTGCTGCCCGGCTTCATCGACAGCCTGCCCGAATCCGCGGAACGGCGCGCGCGCATCCCGATGGGACGCTACGGCCACGCCGACGAGGTCGCCAACCTGATCGCCTTCCTCGCCTCCGACCGGTCAAGCTACATCACCGGCCAGAACATCCGCATCGACGGCGGCATCACCCGCTCTGTGTGAGCCCGATCACTCTGCCGCCTGACGCGCCGCAGCGGCACCGGAGCGAAACGCCTCGGCCAGCGCGGTCCACTCGGCCCTGGCGGCCGTCAGGTTGCGCTCCTTGACGGGCCCGTAGCCGCGGATCTTCTCCGGCACCGAAACGAGCGCCAGCGCCGTCGTGTGCCGTGCGGCATCGAGCCTTGAGACGACCTCGTCCAGCGTCGCCTCGTAGTCGGCGATCAACTGGCGTTCCATGCGCCGCTCGTGGGAATAGCCGAAGATGTCGAAGGCCGTGCCGCGCAGGCCCTTCAGCGTGGCCAGCATCCTGAAGCCCTTCATCATCCAAGGGCCGTAGACGCTCTTCTCCGGCCGTCCCGTCGCCGGGTCCGGTTTGTTGAGAAGCGGCGGGGCGAGATGGAACTTCAGCTTGTAGTCGCCCTCGAACGTATCGGCGATCGCCTTGGCGAAGGTGCCGTCGGTATAGAGCCGGGCGACCTCGTACTCGTCCTTGTAGGCCATCAGTTTGAACAGATAGCGGGCCACCGCCTCGGTGAGCGCCGTCTCGCCGGACTTCACCGCCTGTTCGGCGGCACGGACGCGCTCGACCCGCGCGCGATAGCGCTCGGCGTAGGCGGCGTTCTGGTAGCCAGTTAGGAAGGCGGCGCGGCGATCGATGATCTCGTCGAGGTTCGTCGCGATGTCGTGCAGCGGATCGGCATCGCGGCCCGGCTCCGCCAGCGCTTCCACCGCGTCCGCGTCTATCGCCGCCCAGCGGCCCCAACGGAACGCGGCGACATTGTCGGCGACGGCCACGCCGTTCAGCGCGATCGCCTTTTCCAGCGCCTCCGCCGACAGAGGCAGCCGCCCGAGCTGATAAGCATAGCCGAGCATGAAGATGTTGCCGAGGATCGAGTCGCCGAGAAGCGCGGTCGCGAGCCCGGTCGCATCAACGGTGTGGACGTGCCCCTGCCCCGCCTGTCCGCGGATCGCCCGTTTCAGCCGCTCGATCGGCAGGCTGAAGTTGGCATTGTGCGTTAGATCGCCGGGATAGGCGGCATGGGTGTTGATGACCACCTCCGTGCGGCCCGGCCGCATCGAGGCAAGCACCTTCTTGGTGCCGGCGACCACGATGTCGCAGCCGAGCACCAGCTCGGCCGCGCCGGCCGACACCCGGATCGCGGAGATCGAGTCGAGATCTTCGGCGATCTTCAGGTGCGTCAGCACCGAACCGCCCTTCTGCGCCAGCCCGGCCATGTCGATGATGCCGCAGGCCTTGCCTTCCAGATGCGCGGCCATGCCGATCAGTGCGCCGATGGTGACGACGCCGGTGCCCCCGACGCCCGTGACCACCACGTCGTAGGTCCCGTCGATCTGCGGCAGGTCGGGCGTCGGGAAATCCGGGAAATCGGTCTCGCCGACCGTGTTGCGCTTGCCCTTCTTCAGCCGCCCGCCCTCGACGGTGACGAAGCTCGGGCAGAACCCCTTGATGCAGGAATAGTCCTTGTTGCAGCTCGACTGGTCGATCTGCCGCTTGCGGCCGAACTCCGTCTCCACCGGCTGGATCGCGACGCAGTTCGACTGGACGCCGCAATCGCCGCAGCCTTCGCATACGAGTTCGTTGATGAAGATCCGCTTCTGCGGGTCGGGGAACTGGCCGCGCTTGCGCCGGCGCCGCTTTTCCGCCGCGCAGGTCTGGTCATAGATCAGGACGGTCAGGCCCGGGATCTCGCGCAGCGTCTTCTGCACCGCGTCGAGTTCGGAACGGTGATGGATGGTGACGCCGGCCGGGAACTCGGTGCCGGTAGGATACTTGTCCGGCTCGTCGGTGACGATGACGACCTTCTTGGCCCCCTCGGCGGTGACCTGGGCGGCGATCTGCGGCACCGTCAGCCCGCCCTCGTGGCGCTGCCCGCCGGTCATCGCGACCGCGTCATTGAACAGGATCTTGTAGGTGACGTTGACGCCGGACGCGGCGGCTGCGCGCAGCGCCAGATAGCCCGAATGGTTGTAGGTGCCGTCGCCGAGGTTCTGGAACACATGCCCGCGCTTGGAGAACGGCGCCTCGCCGATCCAGTTGGCGCCCTCGCCGCCCATCTGGGTGAAGCCCTCGGTATGCCGGTCCATCCACTGGGCCATGAAGTGGCAGCCGATGCCGGCATAGGCATGGCTGCCCTCCGGCACCACGGTGGAGGTGTTGTGCGGGCAGCCAGCGCAGAAATACGGGGTGCGGCTGGCCACGTCCTGGGTGTCGGCGAGAACCTTCTGGAAGGCCCTGATCTCGTCCAGCCTGGCGGCGACGTCCTTGTCCTTGCGGACCGACAGAACGCGCTCGCCGATGGCAATCGCGATATCGTTGGGATCGAGCGCGCCCTTGGACGGAAACAGCCAGCCGCCGGTCTCGTTGTGCTTGCCGACGATCACCGGCGCCTTGCCGGTGCCATAGAGCTGCTCCTTCAGCTGTGTCTCGATCAGCGAGCGCTTTTCCTCGACGACGATGATCAGGTCCAGCCCGTCGGCGAAGCGCTTGACGCCTTCCGGCTCCAACGGCCACGGGCAGGCCACCTTGAAGAGCCGGATGCCGAGTTTGGCCGCCTTCACCTCGTCGATGCCGAGGTCCTCGAGCGCCTGACGCACGTCGAGATAGCTCTTGCCCGCCGTGGCGATGCCGATCTTCGGCGTCTTGCCGCCCTGCATGACGATCTTGTCGAGCTTGTTGGCCCGCAGATAGGCAAGGATCGCGTAGCGCTTGAAATCGTGCAGGCGGGCTTCCTGCGTGATCGGATGATCGCCGATCCGGATATTGAGGCCGCCGGGCGGCATCTCGAAATCGGTCGGCGTCTTGATCTCGACCCGGTCGACGCGGCCATCGACGATCGCCGTCGACTCGATGGTGTCCTTGACGCACTTGATGCCGCACCAGGTGCCGGCATAGCGCGACAGCGCCCAGCCGTGCACGCCGTAGTCGAGGATCTCCTGGACGCCCGCCGGGCTCAGGATCGGGATCATCGCATCGACGAAGGCGAACTCGGACTGGTGCGCGGTGGTGGAGGATTCGCAGGTATGGTCGTCGCCCATCAGCGCCAGAACGCCGCCGCGCGGCGCGGACCCGGCGAAATTGGCGTGCCGGAAGACGTCACCGGTCCGGTCGACGCCGGGACCCTTGCCGTACCAGATGCCGAACACCCCGTCGAACGCACCCTGCCCGCGCAGTTCGGCCTGCTGCGCGCCCCACAGCGCGGTGGCCGCCAGGTCCTCGTTCAGACCCGGCTGGAACACCACGTCGGATTGCTGCAGCAGCGTCTTGGCGCGGCCGAACGTCTGGTCGAGACCGCCGAGCGGCGAGCCGCGGTATCCGGTGACGTAGCCGGCGGTGTTGAAGCCGTCTCGCCGGTCGCGCTCCTTCTGCATCAGGCAGAGCCGGAGTACGGCCTGGGTGCCGGAAACGAAAACCTGATCCTTGGAAAGATCGTACTTGTCGTCGAGCGTGACGGGTTTGAGCGCCATCAGCGTTTCCTCTTGCCGCTCCGCCGATCCGGGGCGGGCCATAATGTATACCCACCATGATAGGTCAGCACTATTGCCTTACAAGAGGTCGCCGACATGGTGGCCATGCACAGACTAGCATGCGGCAACGTGCTCCGCAGGCGTCGAAAGCAGGACGGGCTCATAGCTCGCCGTCGAGCGTGAGCAGCGTGTCATACATTTCCGGGCGCCGGTCGCGGAAAAGCCCCCACGCCGCCCTGTTTGCGGCAATGGCGTCGAGATCGAAGGTCGCAGTAAGCACGGTTTCGGTCGAGCGGTCGGCCTCGGCGACCTTCTGACCCATCCAGTCGGCAATGAACGAGGAGCCGTAGAAGGTTATCGACGTGTCGCGCTTGCCCGCTTCCGTACCGATACGGTTCGAGGCGACGAGCGGCATCAGGTTTGCACCGGCATGGCCGCACATCACTGTCTGCCAGTGCGCGCAGGAATCCCATTCCGGATCGATCAGCTCCGAACCGATCGCCGTTGGATAGAGCAGGATCTCCGCCCCCGACAGCGCCATCGAACGGGCGGATTCCGGAAACCACTGGTCCCAGCAGATCCCGGACCCGATACGACCGAATTTCGTGTCCCAGACTCGAAAACCGGTGTCGCCGGGACTGAAATAGAACTTTTCCTCGTATCCCGACCCCTGGGGGATGTGGGTCTTGCGATAGAGGCCGAGGACGGCCCCGCCCGCATCCACCATCGCGAGCGAATTGAAGAACGCCTTGTTGGCTTTTTCGAAGAAGCTGACCGGCAACACCACGTCGAGCTCGTCGGCGAGCGCCTGGAACCGGCGGATCGTCGGATGCCCGTCGAGCGGATGGGCTCGGCCGAAATGCTCCGGCAGTTCGTCCTGGCAGAAATAGAGCCCCTCGAACAGCTCCTGGATCAGGACGACGTTCGCGCCCTTGCCGGCCGCCTCGCGGATCAAGGCCTCGGCGCGGGCGACGTTCTCGTCGACGACGTCGGTGCAGGCCATCTGCGTGGCGGCGACGGTGACTTCCCTCATGTCACTTCCTCAAACATGGTCGCTTCCCCAAACATGCCAAACATGATTGTGTTCCGTGTCATGACGCGGAGCCGGTCTCCTGCGCAACCCCTATCCCGCGCCGGGCCATGGCCACGACGAGCACCACCGTCCCGAATACGAGAACAGCGGCCGAACCGATCAGCGTCTCGGAATAGCCGACGCCGGCCGCCACGAAATGCCCGGCGACCGCCGGGCCGACCATCTGCCCCAACCCGAATCCCGCCGTCAGGATCGCGATGCCGCGCCCGTCGACGCTCTGCCGGCCGACGGCCAGCGTCAGCATGGTCACCCCCATCAGCGTGCCGCCGAACATGGCGGCGGCGGCCAGCGCGACGAACCCGTTGCCGCTCAGGGCCGGCAGCGCGACGGAGACGATCTGGACCACATAGGCCGCGACCAGCGCGCTGGCGTAGCCGATACGGCCGGCGGCGGCCGCCCACAGCAGCGTGCTGAACACGCCACCGATGCCGGCGATCACCCAGACCCAGTCGGCGAAGGCCTCCATGCCGGGCCGGCCCTTGACGATCGCCACGATGAAGGTTGCGAAGACCGAGTAGCCGAGCCCCTCGCACGTGTAGTTCACGAGCAGCGCGGCGAACGGCAACGGCCGCGGCTGGCGGGTCCGTGCGCTGATCTTGTGCGGCCGCGCCTCGAGCTGCCGATCGCGCATCTCGGCGAAGATGAACGGAACCATCAGCACGCACAGGCCGGCGGCGAGGTACCACATCTGCCCCGACGACAGCGCGTGGCCGGCGACCTGCGCCAACACGCCGGACAGCGCGATGCCGGCGCCGACACCCGAGAACACCCAGGCCAGCCTGCCCGGTTCGCCCGCCAGGTGCAGCGCCTCGGCGACGACCGTCGCGGCCACGATCATGGCCAGGGCGCTGGCGACGCCGGAGACGAACCGCAGCGCCATCCACAGAGCGACGTCGTCGGTCAGCCCCATCGCCGCCGTCGTCAGGACACTCGCCACCACGCTGATCCGGAAGATCCACAGGCGCACCGGCCCCGGCCGGATGAACGAGGCCGCGATCGAGCCGGCCAGATATCCGGCGAAATTGGCCGACGCGATGAACCCGGCGACGGCGGCGTCGAAGCCGTAGTCGCGCTGCATCAACGGCAGCATCGGCGTGTAGTAGAAACGCCCGACGCCCATGACCAGTGCCATGGCCAGAAGGCCGGCAAGCAGGAGCCGCGTCGCCTGGCTCATGCCGCGCTCCGTCTCATCCGGCCCGCGCCAGCGGTTCCTGCTGGGTGATGCAGTGGATGCCGCCGCCGCCCTCGAAGATGCGGGTGGCCGGCACCTGCACGATCCGCCGGTCGTTGAACAGGCGGCGGAACAGGTCGACGACCTCCTCATCCTTCGGATCGTCGAAGCCGCACAGCACCACGCCGCCGTTGACGAACGAGAAATTCACGTAGGTGCAGGACAGCGGCTCGCCGTTCGCCTTGAACCGCTGCGCCGGCGCGTCGATCTCGATGACGTCGAGCGTGCGTCCGGCGGCATCTCTAGCGGCTTTCAGGGTGGCGATGTTCTCGCGGGCGATATCGTAGTCGGGATGGGCCGGATCCGGCTGGCGGTGGGCGAGCACCAGGCCCGGCCTCAGGAAACAGGCCAGCGTGTCGACGTGTCCGTCGGTGCCGGTGTCGTCGCAGTCGGACTCGAGCCCCTGTTTCAGCCAGATCGCCGTGCGGGTGCCGAGCAACGCGTGGATCTCGGCCTCGACCTCGGCCTTGGTCCAGTTCGGATTGCGGTTGGCGTTGAGCTGGACGGATTCGGTCAGCATCACCGTGCCCTCCCCGTCCACATGGATCGCGCCGCCCTCGTTGACGAGCCTGGAGGCGAACCGTTCGGCCCCCGCCCGCTCAGCGACGAAACGGGCGATCAGCGCATCGACCTTGTTGTCCGGAAAGGTGCGCCCGCCCCAGCCGTTGAAGGTCCAGTCGACCGCGCCGAGCCTGCCCTCCGGGCCGAGTACGAAGGTGGGGCCGAAATCGCGCATCCACGATTCGGCGATGTCATGCTCGACGACCTCGACGCCGGCCTCGAGATAGCCGCGCGCCTGCGCCTTGCCCCCCGGCGGCGCCAGCATGACGACAGGCTCGAACCCGGCGATCGCATTGGCGACCGCCGCCCAGGCCCGATAGGCGCCGTCCGCGCCGCCGGTTCCCTCGAGCACGGTCTCCGCCACCGGCCAGGCCATCCAGGTACGGCGATGGGCCGACCATTCGGCGGGCATGTGGAAACCGCGTGTCGAAGCCATGTGTCGCCGTCCTGTGCTGGCCCGTCTCGTCGCAAGCGGGAACCGCGAACGCGAGACCGTCCGCCGAAATCTAGCTCCCCCAGCGCCAGAAGTCCTGCCCCTCCTTCGCGTAGAAACGGGCGAGCACCATGTTGTGCACCTCGGAGGCACCGTCGACGATGCGGGCGCACCGGGCATAGCGGTAGATCCACTCGAGGATCGTGTCCTTGGAGTAGCCGCGCGCGCCGTTCAGCTGGATCGCCACGTCCGCCGCCTTCTGCAGGGTGTCGGCGACATGGACCTTCGCCATCGACACTTCCTTGCGAGCGAAATCGCCCTGGTCGAGCATCCAGGCCGCGTGCATGACCAGCAGCCGGCCGATCTGGATGTCGTGGGCAAGCTCGCCCATCTTGAGCTGAACCGATTCCCGGTCGGCGAGCCGGATGCCGAAGCCTTCGCGGCGCGACGTGTACTCCGCGGCGATCTCCATGCAGCGCTTGGCAAGCCCCAGCCAGCGCATGCAATGGGTGAGACGCGCCGGCCCGAGGCGGATCTGCGTCGCCTTGAGCCCGTCGCCGACCTCCATCAGCCGGTCCGCGTCGGCGATCTCCAGCCCATCGAACTCGAGCTCGCACACTCCGCCATGCTCGTCCGGACCCATGTTGTCGATGCGCCGGACGATCTTCCAGCCCGGCTGGTCGCGATGGAACAGGAACGCGGACAGGTGCCGGCGCTTCTCCTCCGGATTGGGATCGGTGCGGGCGACCAAAATGAAATGCTTGGCGACCGCCGCGCCGGAGATGAACCATTTGCGCCCGCGCACGATCCACTTGTCGCCCTGTTTCTCGGCGCTTGTGAGCATCATGCCCGGATCCGAGCCCCCGCCCGGATGCGGTTCGGTCATCACGAAGGACGAATTGACCGCACCGTCGATGATCGGCTGCAGCCACCGGTCCTTCTGGTCCTCGCGCGCCACCATCGACAGCAACCGCATGTTGCCGTCGTCCGGCGCGGCGCAATTGATGCACGACGGCCCGAAGATCGACCGGTTGGCCTCTTCGTAGAGGGCGGCCTGCCCGATCATCGGCAGGCCGAGGCCGCCGCGATCGGTCGGCATCTGCGGTGCGTAGATGCCAGCGGCGCGCGCCTTGGCGCGCATCCGGTCCCGCAGATCCATCCGGATGTTCTCGAATTCGTTGTAGCTTGCCGGATCGGCTTCGAGGGGCTCGATCTCGTCGGCGACGAACGTACGCACCTTCAGGCGAAGGGCGTCGATCTCAGGCGAAAGTGTGAAGTCCATGGGCGCTCCCGTCGTTTCGACGGGACAATCGCCGCTCGGGTCGCCAAGGGCAAGATCTAAGTCGTCAGAGCGCGATGCCGCCGTCGACGAGGATGGGCGTGCCGGTGATGAACGAGCCCGCGTCGGAGGCGAGCAGCAACAGCGTGCCGTCGAGCTCCTTGATGTCGCCGAGCCGCTTCATCGGCACGTAGCGCTGGATCATCTTCTTGCCGCCCTCGGTCGCGAAGTAGTCGCTGTTGATTTCGGTCTCGATATAGCCAGGGCAGATCGCGTTGACGCGGATGTTCGCATCTGCGAGTTCGAGCGCCATCACCTTGGTGAGCTGCACGACGCCGGCCTTCGCGGCGGCGTAGGCGCCGAGCGTCTTCGAAACCTTGAAGGCGATCGCGGAGGCGATGTTGACGATCGATCCGCCCTTGCCGACCGCGGTCATCCGCCGTGCCGCCTCCTGGCCGACGAGGAAGACACCGTCGAGATTGGTATCGAGCACCTTGCGCCAATCCGCCGGGTTCATGTCGGCGATGAACCCCTCGGCGGCCACGCCGGCGTTGTTGACGAGGATGTCGACCGGGCCGAACGCCTTCTCCACCGCATCGAAGGCGGGCGCGATGGTATCGATGTCGGTGACATCGAGCGGCACCGGCAACGCGTGGCCGCCGCGGGCCTCGATTTCGGACTTGAGCGTCTCCAGCCTGTCGGTCCGACGCGCCGCGATTCCCACGTTCGCCCCGTTCGCGGCCAAGACTTCCGCGAACCGCCAGCCGAGACCGCTCGACGCGCCGGTAACAAGCGCGGTCCGCCCCGAAAGGTCGAACAGTTCACCAACACTCGCAATCGTCATCAGTTGTACACCACGCCAGGTAGCCAGGTTGCCAGTGCCGGCATGTACCAAAGCACGACAAGTGCGATCAACTGAATAAAGACGAAGGGAATTATGCCCCGGTAGATGTCCATCGTCTTGACGGATGCCGGCGCCACCCCGCGCAGATAGAACAGCGCGAAGCCGAAGGGCGGCGTCAGGAACGAGGTCTGCAGGTTCACCGCCATCATGATGCCGAGCCAGACCGGACTCATGGTGCCGCCGTCCGGCATCTCCAGCGTCAGCAGGATCGGCGCGACCAGCGGCACGACCACGAAGACGATCTCCAGGAAGTCCAGGAAGAAGCCGAGGAAGAACATCAGCAGCATGACGGCGATCATCGCGCCGAGCGCACCGCCGGGCATGCCCTGCAGCGCGGCGTGCACCATCTCTTCGCCGCCCAGGCCGCGGAACACGAGGCTGAACAGCGCCGCGCCGATCAGGATCACGAACACCATCGCGGTGATCTGCGTGGTGGTCTGCATCACCGGCACCAGAACCGCGCCGCGGTACACGCGCAAGAGCGATATCAGAAGCCCGTAGGCGATCCCGATGCAGAACGCGGCCGCGACCCAGATCCCGGCCATGTCGGCGGTCGGAATCTCGGTGCGCGCGACGCGCAGGTCCATGAAACCGGTCAGAACCAGGACGCCGATCAGCGACAGGCCCGCGATATAGACCGGCCACGGCCGGGTCTCGTCCAGGCGGTACCCCGCCAGAAGGGTCGCGCCGATGGCGCCGACGGCGGCCGCCTCGGTCGGCGTGGCCACACCGGCCAGGATCGAGCCGAGCACGGCGACGATCAGCAGGATCGGTGGCAGCAACGCGTGCAGAACCTTGCCTAGGCCGACGTCGCCCGTATCCGCCGCCGGCATGGGCGGAGACGTCTCCGGCTTAACGATCGCCATGAAGACCTGGTAGACCAGATACATGCCGACCAGGACGAGCCCCGGGATCAGCGCCCCGGCGAACAGGTCACCGACCGACACCGTCTCCGGCGAGAAGATGCCCATGTCGAGCTGGGCCTTCTGGTAGGCGTTGGACAGCTGGTCGCCGAGGATGACGAGCACGATCGAGGGCGGAATGATCTGGCCGAGCGTGCCGGACGCGGCGATCGCGCCGGTCGCCAGCCGCGGCGAATAGCCGTAGCGCAGCATGGTCGGAAGCGACAGGAGCCCCATGGTGACGACGGTCGCGCCGACGATGCCCGTCGAGGCGGCGAGCAGCATGCCGACGATCGTCACCGAAATGCCCAGGCCGCCGCGCATCTTGCCGAAGAGCCGGCCCATGGTCTCGAGCAACTCCTCGGCCACGCGCGAGCGCTCGAGCATGACGCCCATGAACACGAACAGCGGCACCGCGACCAGCACCTCGTTGGTCATCGTGCCGAAGATGCGTTGCGGGAAGGCGAGGAAGAACGACAGGTCGAAGACGCCGGCCAGGTAGCCGATGACGCCGAAGACCAGCGCGACGCCGGCGAGCGTGAACGCCACCGGATAGCCGGCCAGCAACACGACGCAAACGACGACGAACATCGCGATGTCGAGGGAGTGCTGGAGGCCGCCCATCGCCGTCACTCCGCCGACCGCAGGGCTTTTGTCTCCGTTTCGTCACCCCGCAGCGTGAGGACGGATCGGATGATGATGGCGAGCCCCTGCAGGCCCATGAGGACGGCGAAGACAAGGATCGCGGTCTTCTGCAGATAGCGTGCGGGAATGCCGCTGGCTTCGGTCGAGCCTTCCCAGATGGACCAGGACTGGAACACGTAGGGCCAGGCAATCCAGAAGATCAGAACGCACATCGGCAGCAGGAAGAAGACCGACCCCAGCAGGTTTACCAGGGCCTTGGTGCGCGGTGCGGCCTCTCTGTAGAAGATGTCGACGCGCACGTGCCCGTCATGCCGGAGCGCATAGGCGGCGCCGAGCATGAAGGTGAAGCCGAACATGTAGATGACCAGCTCCTGCATCCAGATCGATCCGACGCCGAACACGTACCGGCCGACGACGATCAGAAACTGGACGAGCACGATCGCCAGCGCCAGCCACGACACGGCGCGGCCGATCCGCTCGTTCAACCCGTCTACGAAATTTGCGATCTCGCGCATCGTGCCCGACGACGGGAGGTGCGGCCCCAGGGGACGCCGCACCTCCCTCGATGTGCCGTTGTTGCGTTTCTACGAGCCCAGGACGCGCGCCCGGTCTCGGACATAGGCCGGTTCGGCGACCTGGCTCCAGCCGCGATAGTCGTCGCGCGACTTGAGATACGCGTCATGGATGCGCTTGCCGATATCGTCCGTCGCCGCGGACGCCAGGACATCGGGAGCCGCCTTGCCCAACGCGTCGATGATGTCGTCGGGGAAATGGCTGACCTTGACCCCGTGCTCGTTGATCAGCGTGTTCAGGGACTTGGCGTTGTTGGCGTTGAAGTCGGCATAGAACTGGCTGTTCTCGGCCGCCGCCGCCGACTTGAAGATCTCCTGGTCGGTCGGAGACAACTTGTCCCAGACGCCCTTGTTGATCCCCAGGCCGATCGCTGCGCCGCCCTCCGACATGTTGGGATAGTAGTAGTTCTTGGCGACCTTGTAGAAACCGAAGGCCAGATCGTTCCACGGCCCCACCCAGTCCGCGCCGTCGATGGCGCCGGACTGCAGCGCCGGGAAGATCTCGCCGCCCGGGAGGTTGATCACGTTGACGCCGATCTGCCGCATCAGCTCGCCACCGAGCCCGGGCATGCGGAACTTCAGGCCCTTGAGGTCCTCGAGGCTCTTCACCTCGTTCTTGAACCACCCGGCCATCTGGGTGCCGGTGTTTCCGCACAGAAGAGACTTGATGTTGAAGCCGGCGCCGAGCTCGTCCCAGAGCTCCTGACCGCCGCCATAGGCGATCCACGCAGACTGTTCGGCGTACGTCATGCCGAGCGGAACGGCACAGAAGAAGGCGTAGGCCGTATGCTTGCCGAGCCAGTAGTAATCGGCGGCGTGATACATGTCCGCGGTGCCCTGCGAGACCGCATCGAAGGACTCGAACGGCGGCACGAGTTCGCCGGCGGCGAACACCTTGACGGTGATCCGACCGTCGGTCAGCGCCGTGATGCGGTCGGCGGCGCGCTGGGCTCCGGTGCCCAGGCCGGGGAAGTTCTTCGGCCAGGTGGTCACCATCTTCAGTTCCATTGTGCCCTGCGAGATGGCGGGCGTCGGGAACGAAGCGGCGGCCGCGCTGGCAGCGGCAGCGCTGCCGATGCCGGCCTTCTTCAGAAACGAACGACGATCCATGTGGTTTCCTCCCACTTTCCGTGAGTGTTGGTGACTGCCATCCGGATCCGGCGTACCTATTGTCGTTGTCTCGGTCCCGGCGGCACCGACCGGCCGTTGCGGCGCGGCGATCGTCGATATAAAGCGCAGCCGGTTGCGCAACACAAGTCTACTTCCGTTGCGGCAAATCTCCGTGTAACGGATCGCACGCGCGGGGAGAAATACCTAAGTATTGCGGCAACATCGCCAATACGCCGGAATGTTGCCGGCTAATCAAAGAAAGGAATTCCCCATGAACGCTGGCGTTAGGGGCCAGTCGGTTGGCCGTCCGGTCGTCGCCGTGCCCGCGGACGTGAAATCCTTCGAAGGATACCGCTGGCACGCGGCCGCTGCCCAGTATCTGGAGGCGGTTGCCCATGTCGCCGGCGCGATGCCGCTGGTCGTTCCCGCGCTCGGCGGCGAATTCGACTATTCGCGGATCCTCGATTTCGTCGATGGCGTGATGCTCACCGGCAGCCGCTCCAACGTGCACCCGGGCAACTACGGCGAAGCACCGACGCCGGCCCACGAACCCTTCGACGAGGGGCGCGACGCGACGACGCTGCCGTTGATCCGCGCGACGCTTGAGCGCGGTCTGCCGCTGTTCGCGATCTGCCGCGGATTTCAGGAACTCAACGTCGCGCTCGGCGGCTCCATCGCCGCCGAGATCCAGGAGCAGCCGGACCGCATGGATCATCGTGCCCCGGAATCGACGGTCCAGGACGAGCGGTTCGCCATCCGACAGAGGATCGATATCCGTCCCGGCGGACGACTGGCGTCGATCCTCGGTACCGAGCCGATCAAGGTCAATTCCCTCCATCGCCAGGCGATCGACCGGCTGGCCGACGATCTCGAGATCGAGGCAACGGCGCAGGACGGCACGATCGAGGCCGTCTCGGTCAAGACCGCCAAGGCGTTCGCGCTCGGCGTCCAGTGGCATCCCGAATACTGGGCGGGGTCCGATCCCGCGTCACGGACGCTGTTCGAGGCATTCGGCGACGCCCTCCGCGGCTATCGGTCGCAGAAGGCGACGCTGCTCTCGGCGGCCGGGTGACCCGCGCAACACCTGCAGCCGATCGGCGGGAACGGCGCTGCCGCCACGCGGGCTCAGGATACCAGATCCGGAATAGCGTCCAGCGTCGCGACCTCGGCGGAAATGTCGCCCGGCAGGTTGTCGGGCGGCACACCGAGCCGGTTGAGACGGGCGACCTTGAAGCCGAAATTGGCGGCTCCGCTCGCATCCCACGGGTTCATCGACACGAACAGCATGTCGGCGGCGGGAATTCCCAGTTCATCGACCGCGAGCTGATAGACGCGCGGGTCGGGCTTGTAGATGCCGACCTGCTCGATAGAAAGAACATGGTCGAGTTGCGCGTCCAGCCCCGCCGACTTCGTCGCCGCATCGAGCATCGCGGGCGAGCCGTTCGACAGGATCGCGGTGGTCAGCCCCTTCGATTTCAGGGTCTCCAGGCAGCGGCGCGCGTCCGGATAGGCGTCGAGCGTCATGTAGAGATCGAGCAGCCGCGCCCTCAGCGGGGCGTTCGAGACGCCGTGCGCGGCAAGCGCGTAGTCGAGCGCATCGGCTGTCACGGCAAGGAAATCCGCGTGCGCGCCCATCAGGCTTCTGAGCCAGGTGTACTGCAACTGCTTGTCGCGCCACATCCGGGATACCGCGTCGGCCTTATCGCCAAGCGCGGCGGCAACCTTGGCGACCGGCGCATGAACGTCGAACAACGTTCCATAGGCATCGAAAACGCAGGCGCGGATGCCATCGAGCTTCATGGACCCCTCCTCCCGCTGGCAATCAGACACTGGCCTGCGGCGACCAGCCTGTCTAGGATCGCAATGGTAAAGCTGTTGTGAGGCACGAGCGATGTCCGGTGACCACCACGACCATGACCACGACAGTTCGGAGCTGTCCCCGACGGCGTTGCGGGTCCGCGCGCTGGAATCCCTCCTCGTCGAGAAGGGCTATGTCGAACAGGCGGCGCTCGACAAACTGATCGACACCTACGAGCACAAGGTGGGCCCGCGGAATGGCGCCCGCGTCGTCGCCAGGGCCTGGAGCGACCCGGCGTACCTGGAACGCCTGCGCGAAGACGCAACGGCGGCGATCGCCGAGCTCGATTTCACCGGCCGGCAAGGCGAGCACATCGTGATCGTCGAGAACACGCCCGACGTGCACAACATGGTCGTCTGCACCCTGTGCTCCTGCTACCCGTGGCCGGTGCTGGGCCTTCCCCCCGTCTGGTACAAATCGCCGCCCTACCGGTCGCGCGCCGTGATCGACCCGCGCGGCGTTCTCTCCGAATTCGGGGTGGAGCTGCCCGAGGAGACCGAAATCCGGGTGTGGGATTCGACGGCCGAGGTCCGTTACCTGGTGATCCCCATGCGGCCGGACCACACCGAGGGCCTGGACGAGGAGGCGCTGGCCGCGCTCGTCACCCGCAACGCGATGATCGGAACGGGGATCGCCCTGTCACCCGAGGAAGCGTGCGCTGAGGGAGGGGGCGAATGAACGGGGTCCACGACATGGGCGGGATGCAGGATTTCGGTCCCGTCGTCCCCG
This sequence comes from Microbaculum marinisediminis, assembly GCF_025397915.1. NCBI lineage: Bacteria > Pseudomonadati > Pseudomonadota > Alphaproteobacteria > Hyphomicrobiales > Tepidamorphaceae > Microbaculum > Microbaculum marinisediminis. The sequence goes on along the minus strand of NZ_JALIDZ010000003.1, from coordinate 203,678 downwards.
AACCGAACGAGCCGATTTTCCACGCCGACTGGGAACGCCAGGTGCTGGCGCTGACGCTCGCCATGGCCGCGCCGGGGGGCTGGAACATCGACATGTCGCGCCACGCCCGCGAGAGCCTGCCCCCCGCGCAATACCTATCGTCCAGCTACTATCAGATCTGGCTCGCCGGCCTCGAGAAACTGATGAGCGAACGCGGTCTCCTGACTGGCGAGGAAATCGAGACGGGTCGTGCGGCCGAGCCCCCGAAGTCCGTCGACCGCATTCTGAAGGCCGAGAACGTGGCCGGGGTGCTCGCCAGCGGCACGCCCTACGAACGGCCGGCGGACGAGCCGGCACGGTTCAAGACCGGCGACAGGGTGCGCGCCAGGAACCTCCATCCCGAGGGGCATACGCGGCTGGTGCGCTACGTGCGCGGCCATGCCGGCACGATCACCCGCGTGCACGGCTGCCACGTCTTCCCCGATGCCAGCGCGCACGGGCTCGGCGAACGGGCCCACTGGCTCTACTCGGTGCGCTTCACCGCGCGCGAGCTCTGGGGCGAGGAAGCCTCGGCGCGCGATACCGTGCAGGTCGATCTCTGGGAGCCCTATCTTGAGCCCGCCTGAGGCCCCGCGCCCCGAGATCGCAACGGCTCTGGAGACGCTGCCGTCGATCCCGCGCGACCGGTATGGTCCGGTATTCGCCGAGCCCTGGCACGCGCAGGCCTTCGCCATGACCGTCGAACTGAACGCCGGCGGCCATTTCACCTGGAGCGAATGGGCCGACACCCTCGGCGCGGAACTGAAGCGGGCCGGTCCCCACGCGACCGGCGACGATGCCTACTATTCCGCCTGGCTGAGCGCGCTTGAACGCCTGCTCGATCGCAAGGGGATCGTTCCCGAAGCCGAAAGGTCAGGCCGCGAGAGCGCCTGGGACCGCGCCGCGAAGGCGACACCCCATGGCCAGCCGATCGAGCTCGGCGCCGAAAACACGGAAAAGGCCGGCTAAAGGCCGCCTAAAGGCCGGCCTGCAGCGCCCCGCCCAACATCAAGAGCCCGAAGGCGCAAACCGCAAGTGCGGCCAGCAGCTCGACGGTCTGCAGACCAACGGCCGCCCAGCCGGCCCCGTCATCGGCGAGCCTGGCGGCGAAGCCGCGCGCGCCAACCGCCAGGGCGGCGAGGATGGCGACGGCCAGTCCGGTCCCCACCGCCATCGCCAGCGTCGAGGCGACGCCCACCGCGTAGACGCCCTGGGAGAAGGCGAAGACCAGCACGACGAGCGCGCCGGTGCAGGGGCGGATGCCGACGGCCAGAACCGCCGTCCAGGCGCGCTTCAGCGAGAACGGCCCGCCCAGCGACGCCGGATCGGGCGCATGGTCATGTCCGCAGCCGCAGTCCGGCCCGTGCCCATGGTGATGGTGATGATGGCCGTGACCGGGAGCGCCGGCTGCCACGGTCTGGGGGGAGCCGACCGGCATTTTCGCGATCAGGGCGAGGCTCTTGCCATAGACGAGCCGCGCGCCGATCAGCGCGATCAGGGCGTAGCTCGCGATCTCGACGAAACCGGTCGCCTGGGTCATGGCGATGCTCGTTGCGCGCAAGATCACCGTCAGCACCGTCACCATCGCGATCGCCGTCAGGGCCTGCACGAAGGCGGCCGCGAAGGACAGCACGATGCCGCGCCGCATCGTCTCCCCCGTCGCCACCAGATAGGAGGTGATCACCACCTTGCCGTGGCCAGGACCGGCGGCATGGAACAGGCCATACAGGAACGACAGGCCCGCCAGCGCCCAGCCTGCCCCCGGATCTGTGCGGAAGGCCGCAACCAGACCCGAAAGGGCCCTGTAGAATTCGGACTGTTTCGCCGCGATCCAGCCGAACAGGCCGGCGAGCGGCCCCGACTGAACTGCGACGGAGGGGTCGGGCCTGGCAACGCCGAACGGATTGGCCGCAGCCGTATCGGCAAGGAGACAGGCGACGGCCAGCCCCGCGAGCAAGACGACGAACCGCGTGTCCGCGCGCACGATCATTCGCATACGACCTTGATCGTGTTGGCGTTGCCCTCGGTCAGCTCGAGGATCTCCGGCGGCAGTTCGCGAACATCGGCGGGAAACTGCGACAGGAGGTTCGCCGTCGCCGTGTCGAAGCCTTCCGCGCGCTCGATGTCCAGTCGACAGCCCGAAGGCGCGTCGACCAGAAGCGCCGTATCCGTCTCCGCGAGCTGGAAGTCGACGAAGAAGGTCGGGTCGTAGACTTCGATAGCGGTCAGGCCCTGCTTGGGATCGAACGGCTCGGTGAGCGGCAGGGTGAAATGCAGCGTCAGTTTGGTGCCGTCATAGTCGAGCCAATAGTCGACCGGATCGCGGAAGACGCCATAGACCTCGTCGACGCCGATGACGCCGAGATAGGTGAAATAGTCGAACTCGTTCAACGACTCGACGTTGACCTGGGCCAACGGCTGCAGTTCCTCGCGGGTCAGCTTGCCGTCATTGTCCTCGTCCAGCCCCTGGATGGCGTAGGCCGAGAACATCTCGTCGAAGGTCCAGGCATGGCGGATGCCGCTGATCGCACCGTCCGCGTTGAACAGGATGTCGGACCGGCTGTCGACCCAGACGTGCGGATGCGCGCCCGCTCCGCCAGCGGACACGATCGTTCCGGCCGCGACGGCCGCCCCCGCCAACACCGATTTCCTGACAGACTTGAGATACATAAGCCGAACTCCCGGCGCCGCTTCAACAGCACGATAGCGGCGGAAGCGTGGCGCGGGAATCCCCTAGCCCGGACGCGGCAGGAACGAGGGTGGGGGCGGGGGCAGAAGCGAGTGGGCTAGCGCGCGACGATGACCGGGGCGCCGATATGCACGCGCTCGAACAGGTCGACCACATCCTCGTTCAGCATGCGGATGCAGCCGTCCGACACCGCGTGGCCGATGGAGCCCGGCGCGTTGGTCCCGTGAATGCGATAGGTGGTCCAGCCGAGATACAGGGCCCGCACCCCGAGCGGGTTCTTCGGGCCCGGCGCCATCGAAGAGGGCAGCCGCGGATTTTTCTTGCGCATGCTGGGCGTCGGCGTCCAGCTCGGATTTTCCTTCTTCTCGCTCACCCAGGTCGTGCCGAACCACTGGTTCCTGGGGCTGCCGACGGCCACCGCGTAGCGGATCGCCTTGCCGTTGCCGAGCGCGTAGTAGAGCCGTCTTTCCGCGGTCTTGACGATGATCGTGCCGTAGCCGTGGTCGCCGTCCATCTCGACGATGTCGCGCGTCGTCGCCGATGCCGCGCTCGCCCATCCGACCATCACCGCGATCGCCAGTGCGGCGAGTCCGTTCGCGAAAGCCCGTGCGGTAGTCCCGATCATTGCTAGCCCCCCGACCCGATCGCCGTCCTGTCTGACTGCACTCAAACCGCGCCGCGTTAAAATTCGGCAACCGGCCTGGACGGCACGGTCGCCGGCATTGCGCAGTTGCAACATCCGGCGAAGCAAAAATTTTCCCGACTACGCAATTTTGGCGAAATCAATCCCCGCGAGCTGAACCGCTACCGCACGAAAAAGATAATTATTCCTGTTAATCGGCATATCTTTCCCAATGACAGAACAGTCGCCGGCAGGGGCGACCGGCGCGACAATATGAGGATCCAATATGCCGACCCAGGAATTAGACGCCACCGCCCATCCCAGTTTCGACGGACATCAGCAGGTCGACTTTCGCGTCGATCCGGTATCGGGCCTGCGCTCCATCATCGCCATACACGACACCACCCTCGGCCCGGCGCTGGGCGGCTGCCGTATGTGGCCCTATGCCAACGACATGGACGCCCTCGACGACGTTCTGCGCCTGTCGCGCGGCATGACCTACAAGAACGCATTGGCCGGCCTGCCCCTCGGCGGCGGCAAGGCCGTGATCATCGCCGATCCCAAGACCGACAAGTCGCGGGCGCTGTTCGAGGCCTTCGGCGACCATGTCGATAGCCTCGGCGGCCGCTACATCACCGCGGAGGATGTCGGCATCACCGACGCGGACATGGAGATCGTCGCCGGCCGCACGCCGCATGTGCGCGGCATCCGCGCCACAGGCCTGGGCGATCCCTCGCCGTTCACCGCCTGGGGCGTGTTCTGTGCCATGCGCACCGCCGTCGGCTTCGCCCTCGAACGGGCGTCCCTCGCCGGCCTGACCGTCGCCGTCCAGGGCCTCGGCCATGTCGGGGGCCGCGTCGCCGCCCTCGCCCATGCCGACGGCGCCCGGCTGATCGTGGCCGATATCGATCAGGCCCGCGTCGACGAGGTCGTCGCCCGCAACGGCGCGACGTCCGTTCCGGTCGACCGGATACACGCCGTCACCGCCGACGTCTTCGCGCCTTGCGCCCTCGGCGGCGGCCTGAACGAAACGACGGTTCCGCAGGTTCGGGCCGGGATCGTCTGCGGCGCCGCGAACAATCAGCTGCGCACCCCGCAGGACGGCGCGTCGCTGATGCGGCGCGGCATCCTCTACGCGCCGGATTATCTGGTGAATGCCGGCGGCGTCATCTCGATCGCCCCGGAGCGGCCCGGCATGACGGCGGACGAAATGAAGTCGCGGATCGCCCGGATAGGCGACACGCTCGGTCTTGTCCTGTCGCGCGCGAAAATGCAGGACCTGCCACCCGAGGTCGTCGCCGACCGGATGGCCGAGGAGCGCATTGCCGCCGCCCGCCGCGACCGCAGCGCCTGAGGGTCTAGAGCCAGCTCCCGACCAGTGCCCTGACGGCTGCCGCCGCGAGCGGCGACCGCCCGGCCGCGCGCGCGGCATCGGCAGCGAGGCCGACCAGATCGGCCGTGTAACCGGCGGTCTCGCCGGTCGGCAGGACCATGTTGTTCTCGAAGCCGACGCGCACATGCCCGCCCTCCCCAAGGGCGTGACGCATGCAGGCGTTCTCGTTCGGCCCGAAGGCGCAAACCGACCACGAAACGGCTTCGCGCATCGGCGCCAGTGCTTGCAGCATCGGGTCGAGATCGGACGGCTCGGAGCGCTGGCCGGCGGTATAGCGCCCCAGCACCAGCAAGAGGCTCGGGCGCCGGACGGCGAACAGACCGGTTTTGCTGAGCGCGATGAACCGTTCGATATCGGCCGGATCATACAGGATGATCTGCGTCCAGACCCGGCGTTCCCCCAGCCATCCGAAGAAGCGTCGAACCGGCACGTCGTCGGCGCCATCGGGCAGGATCTCGCGCAGCGCCACCGACACCGCTTCCGGCTCGAGCGCGCGGATCGTCGCCATCTGTTCGTCCGGCGAGTAGCGTCCGACCGCCTCCGTCGTCGGCTGGATGACCAGCGCGTCGCCCACCGCGTCGCGCACCGCCGCGGTCGCCTCCCGGTAGAGCCCGGCATCGAGCGAATGCGCTCCGTCGGCGTCGCGCACATGCAGGTGCAGGACCGACGCCCCGGCATCGAGGCACCGTTTGGCCTCGGCCGCGATCTCGGCCGGCGTCATAGGCAGGTTCGGATGATCCGCCCTGGTGCGCCGCGCCCCGTTCGGCGCGGCGATCACGATGGTCCCGCTCACGCCCGAACCTCGGCGAGCGATGCGGCGATCGCCGCCTCCAGCCGGTCGACCACCATCGCCAACTCGTCGTCCGACATGATGAACGGCGGCGCCAGCAATACGTGGTCGCCGTCGATGCCGTCGGCGGTGCCGTTGCCCGGGTAGCAGACGAGCCCGCCCGCCATCGCGTGCGTCTTGATGCGGCCGGCCAGCCCCTTGGCGCGCGGGAACGGCGCCTTGCTCTCCCGGTCCGCGACGAGTTCGACGGCGCGGAAGAAGCCACGTCCGCGGATGTCGCCGACATTGGCGTGCTGGCCGAAGCGATCGACGAGCATGTCCTGGAACATCTCGCCCGCCGTTCTGACGCGCTCCAGCAGCCCCTCGTCCTCGATCACCTTCTGCGTTTCCAGCGCGGCGGCGCAGGCGATCGGATGGCCGATATAGGTGTGACCGTGCCGGAACACGCCGTCATGTCTTTCGATCACCCGGGCCAGGTCCTCGCGCACCAGCGTCGCGCCGATCGGCTGGTGACCGGCGCCGAGTCCCTTGGCGGTGGTGATCATGTCCGGCACGACGCCGTCCTGCTCGCAGGCATAGAGCGTACCGGTGCGCCCCATACCACTCATCACCTCGTCGAGCACCAGGAGCACTCCGTAGGTGTCGCAGATACGCCGGATCTCGCGGAAATAGCCCGGCGCCGGCGCAACCGCGCCCGCCGTCGCACCGACCACGGTCTCGGCGAAGAAGGCGGAGACGGTGTCCGGCCCGACCTTCAGGATCTCGTCTTCCAGGGCTTTTGCGGCGCGCAGGCCGTAGGCCTCGTCGCTTTCTCCCTCTCGCCTGTGGCGATAGGCGTAGCAGGGAACGATATGGCTGACCGGCAGGCCGAGCAGCGGCGCGTAGAGCTCCTTGCGCGCCGGATTCCCGCCCAGCGCCAGAACGCCGAGGGTGTTGCCGTGGTAGGACTGTTCGCGGGCGATGTTGTGCGCCCGTTTCGGCTCGCCGCGTTCGACATGGATCTGCCGGGCCAGCTTCAGCGCCATCTCGTTGGCTTCCGAGCCGCCGGAGACGAAATAGACCCGGCCGAAGCCCTTCGGCGCCCGCGAGACGAGGAAATCCGCCAGTTCCTCCGCCGGCTCCGAGGTAAAAAACGCGGTATGCGCGAATTCCAGCGTGCCGGCCTGCTGCTGAATCGCCCTGACCACGCGCGGGTGCAGATGGCCGAGGCAGGAAACAGCCGCCCCGCCGGACGCGTCGAGATAGCGTCTTCCTTCACGATCGATGATCCACCCGCCCTCGCCGGTAACGGCAACGGGATAGGTCGCCTTCAGATCGCGGTGGAAGACGTGGCTGTGAGAAGTCGTGCCCTCGGGCATCGCCAGAATTCCCTCTTCGTTTCGTTCGCCAAAACCGGTGCGCTCGCTTAGCCTAGCAGCGGATTCCGGATCGCGCTGCTGTAAAGGGCCACTTCTATGCTGCGATACATTCGCCCCTCCCTCGCCATCGGTCTGATCGCGACGGCGACCGCTCTGTTCTGGACGCCGGCCTCGGCCGATACCCTCAGCCGGGCGGCGCCCGAGCCGGCAAGCGTCGGCGTGGCGCGGGCGCCCGTCGAGGCGGACCGGCAGATGGTCGTCGCGGCCCACCCGCTGGCGTCTCTCGCCGGGCTCCGCGCCTTGCGCAACGGCGGCAGCGCGGCGGATGCGGCGATCGCGGCGATGATGGTGCTCGGTCTCGTCGAGCCGCAATCGGCGGGCCTGGGCGGCGGCGCCTTCCTGCTGCACTGGGACGAAGAGGCCAGGGCGCTGACAAGCTGGGACGGGCGCGAGACCGCGCCGGCCGCCGCCACGCCGGAGCGCTTCCTGAACGCCGAGGGCAAGCCCGACCCGTGGCCGCAGATGGTGCCGGGCGGCCTTTCGGTCGGCGTGCCCGGGCTCGTGGCGATGCTGCACGACGTCCATGCCGAGCATGGCAAACTGCCGTGGGCACGCCTGTTCGACGACGCGATCGGCCTGGCGAACGGCGGCTTCGGCGTCTCCCCGCGCCTCGCCATGCTGGTCGCGGGCATGGGGGAAGACGCCTTCTCGCCGCAGGCGCAGGACTATTTCCTCGATCCCGACGGCGCCGCTCCCCTGCTCGGCCAGGTGATCGAGAACCAGGCCTATGCCGACACGTTGCAGCGCATCGCCGATGGCGGCCCGGAGGCCTTCTATTCGGGAGAGATCGCCGAAGACATCGTCGGCGCCGTCACCAACGCCTGGCGCAATCCCGGCGACATGACGACGGACGATATCGGCAACTATCGCGCCATCGAGCGACCGGCCGTCTGCGGCGACTATCGCGGCTACAAGATCTGCGGTATGGGCCCGCCGTCGTCCGGCGGCCTCGCCGTTGCCATGACGCTTCGGATGCTCGAGCGCTTCGACCTAGGCAAGACGCCGACGCCGGAGGCCCTGCACCTGATCGGCGAGGCCGGAAACCTCGCCTTTGCGGACCGCAATCGCTATGTCGCCGATCCCGACTTCGTGACCGTGCCTGCCGGACTGATGAACCCGGACTATCTCGCCGAGCGATCGGCCCTGATCGATCCGGCCAAGGCCGGCGGCGTCCGCGAGCCCGGAAATCCGCCGGCCTCGGCCGCCCCCTCCCCCGGCAGGGACGGCACCAAGGAAGCGCCGGGCACGACGCAGGTCTCCGTCATCGATGCAGACGGCAATGCCGTCTCGATGACCGCCTCGATCGAATCCGCCTTCGGCTCGCGGCTGTTCGTGCGCGGCTTTCTCCTCAACAACGAGCTGACCGACTTCTCCTTCGCCCCGGCCGACGCGGAGGGCCGGCCGATCGCCAATCGCGTCGAGGCCGGAAAGCGGCCGCGCTCCTCGATGGCGCCGACCATGGTGTTCGACGAGAACGGCAAGCTTGCGATGATCCTCGGTTCGCCCGGCGGCAGCCGCATCATCGGCTACGTGGTCAAGGCGATCATCGCCATGGTCGACTGGGGCTACGACCCGCAGGCCGCCGCCGCGCTGTTCAATTTCGCCAGCCGCAACGGCCCCTTCGAGGTCGAGGACGTCACCGGCGCCGACCGGTGGGTCGCGGCGATGGAAGCGTTCGGCGGGCCGGCCAAGACCGCCGACATGACCAGCGGCCTCAACATCATCGCCGTCGGCGGCGGCAAGCTCGCCGGCGCCTCCGACCCCCGCCGCGAAGGCGCGGCGATGGGGGATTAGCCGGCCGCGATCTTGCCGGCCAGGCCCACCAGCGCGCGATCGCTGCCGGCCGGGCCGATGATGGACAGGCCAAGCGGCGCGCCGTGATGCGTCGCCAGCGGGATGTTGACCTGCGGCAAACAGCCGATGCCGGCAATGCACAGGATCGACAGCGCCCGGTCGCGGAAAATCTCAAGTTCGGAGACCGGCGTCGCGCACAGTGGCGCTATCGCGGGAACCGTCGGAAGCACCAGCAGCCGTGCCGCCGCAAGGGCGCGCACATGCTGGCGTAGCTTCGCACGCAGCGCCCACGCCTGGGCTTTCGCGGTCTCGTCGCGATTGATCCGCCGCGCCCAGTCGAAGCGGTCGCGCACGCCGGGCCCGAACTGCGGATCGTGGCTCTCGATCCAGGCCCCGTGCGTATCCCAGATCTCGGAGGCCTGCGTCGTGCGGAATACCAGCAGCCAGTCGGCAAGCCCCCGGGGGGCGATATGCCGGGGGGCAACCCGGCCGTGCTCGGTCTCGCCGATAACCGCTTCCGCCTTCGCCAGGACGGGCAGAAACGCCGCCCTGGTCTCCTCGTCGATCATCAGATCGAACGCGTCGCTCAGGAAAACCGGCCAGCCATCGGGCAGTTTCGCGCTGTCCTCGCCAAGGACAATGTCGCCGACGCGCGCAAACGTCCCCGCGTCTCGGGCGAACCAGCCGACCGTGTCGTAGCTCGGCGCAAGCGGCATGCAGCCGGAAATATCGATGCGCCCATGCGTCGGCCTGAGGCCGAACAGGCCGCAATAGCTGGCCGGCGCGCGCACCGAGCCGCCCGTATCGGTGCCGAGCGCGAAATCGACGAGGCCGCCCGCGGTCGCCGACGCCGAGCCGGACGAAGACCCGCCGGGAATGCGATCGGGCGCCGCCGAATTCACCGGCGTGCCGTAATGCGCGTTCTGCCCCTGCAGGCTGAAGGCGAGTTCGTCGGTGATGGTCTTGCCGACGAAATCCGCCCCCGCATCGAGCAGCGCCTGCACTACCGGCGCAGTCTTCGCCGCTATGGATGATCCGGCGAGCTTCGCCGGATTGCCGCAGCCCGTCGGATAGCCGGCGACCTCGAACAGGTCCTTGACGCCCATTGTCAGGCCGGACAGCGGCCCGGCTTCCGCATGCGCTACGGGAACGGGGGGATAGCGCATGAACGCGCCGAGCGGATCGTCCTGAATGAGCACCTGCGGCCTCCCTCGCGTCTTGGCCGGGAGACCTTAGTGCCGGAGATCACGCCTGTCATGCGGATCGCGGCTGTCATGCGGCCCGCGACTACGGACCGGTCAGGCCAGCGCCGTCGGGAAGAACTGGTAGATCCAGGTTTCGCTCAACGCCTTGTCATCCAGGCGCACGAACATGCGTAGGTTGACGGGGTCGTGCCCGGTCGCCTCCAGGTCGAAGAGCACCCGCCAACGGTCGGTTCCCACCACCGGATAGGCGACTTCGTTGCTCACACTGCCGCGGCTCGCATCGATGACGACCTCGACACCGCTCGACCGGTCGAGGCCCTCGAAGGCCGGGCCTTCCAGGTCGATGGCGAACTTGCGCACGCCGGGCGGACGCGGCTGGCCGGGAATCCCGCCCATGCCGATCCGCGTCGCCACGATCCGGGCGACCGGCGCGGGATAGGGCTGGTCGGCGACCCAGTGCAGACGGTAGGCGAAATCGAAGGACTGCCCGGCCTCGACCGGCGCGCGCGGCACCCAGAAGGCGACGATATTGTCGTGGATCTCGTCGTCGGTCGGGATCTCGACGAGTTGTACCGAGCCCTCGCCCCACGTACCGATCGGCTCGACCCAGACGCTGGCGCGCTTCTCGTAGAAAACGCCGTCGTCCTGATAGTTGTCGAAGTCGCGGTCACGCTGCATCAGGCCGAAACCGCGGGGATTGGTGTCCAGGAACGCGTTGGTGACGACGCGAGACGGGTTGTCGAGCGGCCGCCAGATGCGCTCGCCGGAGCCGGTCCAGATGGCGAGCCCGTCGGAATCGTGAACTTCCGGCCGCCAGTCCTTCGCGTCCTCGCGATTGGTTTCCGAATACCAGAACATGCTGGTCAGCGGCGCCACCCCGAGCTTCTCGATCGCCGTGCGGGTGAACAGCGCGCAGTCGACATCCTGGACGATGCCCGTGTTCGGCGCATTGCTGACGATCCGGTAGGCGCCGGAAAGGCTCGGCCCGTCGAGCAGGGCATAGGCGATCAGCCCGCCGGCCCCGTCGCGCTCCAGCCAGAACTCGGTGAACCGGGGGAACTCCTCCGGCTTCGAGGCCGCCGTATCGATGGCGATGCCGCGCGCCGACAGCCCGTACTGGTCGAGCGGCCCGGAGGTGCGGAAATAGGAGGCGCCGAGAACCGCCAGCCAGTCTGTCTTGCCGCCGGGCGCCATGACGCGGAAGCCGGCGAAGCCGATATCCTCGGGCAGGTCGCGGGCCGCGTGATCGGCCGGCATGTCGAAATAGTCGGGCGAATAGAGCAGTTCGCGCGCCTCGCCCTTCTCGACGGCATGGATCTTCACCGGCGCTTTGAAATAGCGGCCGAGGTGGAAGAACCGGACGCCCGGCTCGTTGCCCGCCTCGCCCCACATCGTCGCCTCGTCCCTGAAGCGGATCTGCTGGTGCGCATCGAAATCGACCGTCTCGAGGACGTCACCGGCCCGAATCTCGGGCCCCTCATAGGGTTTGGCGGCAAGCGCCTCGGCCCGTGCCTTCAACGCGTCGAAGGAAAACGGCTTTGCCGATCCGAAGCGCGCGCGCGGGTCCGTTGCGGCTGCGGCGAGCCCCGGCAGGAAAGCCAGCGCGCCGGCCGCAAGTCCGCCGGCCAGCACCTCGCGACGGGAAAATTGTTTGCTCATGGCGGTCCACGATCCGTTTTGAATGCCATGCTGATCGGTCCGGAAGGTGGAATTTTGATGGCAGCCGTGGCAATTCAAGGGGCGCTTCAACAGATGTGAACGCAGTTCGCCGACAGATCCACTTGGTTTTCGTCGCAGGAGAGGACGTTTTTCGATGCCGCCCCGCCGGATGGCACTGACACCCGATCATGTCGCCCGCGTGCACCGGGACATCGAGTACAAGGGTCTCGATCCGGCCTATACGTACCGGACGGACGAAGAATACCAGGCGATCATCGACGACCTGCTGGCCCAGCGCCCGGAAACCGACGAGTTCTGGCTGTTCGCCTCGGGCTCGCTGATCTGGAAGCCGGAGGTCGAGCACCTGGAACGGCGGATCGCGACGATCCGCGGCTATCACCGCTCGTTCTGCCTCCACATGCGCCAATGGCGCGCCACACCGGAACAGCCCGGCCTGATGATGGCGCTCGACCGGGGCGGCCAGTGCAAGGGCGTCATATTCCGCCTCGACCACGACGCCATGGAGGAACAGCTTCGCAAGCTGCTGGAGCGCGAAATGCGCATGCGCCCGTCGAACAATCTGGCCCGCTGGGTGGCGGCGCAGACCGACAAGGGGCCGGTGCCGGCGCTCGCCTTCGTGATGAACCGCGAGGGTCCGGGCTATGTCGGCCGCCTGCCGATCGAGGAGACGGTGACCATGCTGGCGCGCGCCTGCGGCCACATCGGCTCCTGCGCCGAATACCTATACAACACGGTCGCGCACCTGGAAGAACTCGGCATCCACGACCGCCACCTCTGGCACCTGCAGCAGCTGGTGGCCAGGCGCATCGCCGAGGATCACGGACTGGACGCCCCGGCGGAGTGAGCCTGTGCCGACGGTCGCACGTCGTCTCCGGCCTCACTAAAAACGCTCGGACGCGCGCCGCGAGATGCCCGGGTCGCGCCCGGGCATCCGGCAGAGGCGAAGCAGCTACAACTCCACCCGCCGCAGGCGCAGCGAATTGCCGATGACGCTGACCGACGACAGCGACATCGCCGCCGCCGCGATCATCGGCGACAGCAGCAGCCCCAGGAACGGGTAGAGGATGCCGGCCGCGATCGGCACGCCCGCCGAGTTGTAGATGAAGGCGAAGAACAGGTTCTGGCGGATATTGCGCATCGTCGCCTGGCTCAGGCGGCGCGCCTTGACGATGCCGTTGAGATCGCCCCGCAGCAGCGTCACGCCGGCGCTCTCGATGGCGACATCGGTGCCCGATCCCATGGCGATGCCGATATCGGCGGCGGCGAGCGCCGGGGCGTCGTTGACACCGTCGCCGGCCATCGCGACCACGCGGCCCTCCTTGCGGAACCGTTCCACCACCGCGCTCTTCTGATCCGGCAGCACCTCGGCCTCGACATCGTCGATGCCGAGGCGGCGGGCGACGGCCTCGGCGGTCGTGCGATTGTCGCCGGTCAGCATGACGATGCGGATGCCTTCGCCGTGCAGCGCCTTGATCGCCGCCGGCGTCGTCTCCTTGACCGGGTCGGCGATGGCGACGACTCCCGCCGCCTTGCCGTCGATCCCGGCGAAGATGGCCGTCGCGCCGTCCTTGCGCAGGGCGTCCGCCCTGTCGGCGAGCGGCGCCACGTCGATGCCGTGCTCCTTCAGGAAGCCGGCGGTGCCGAGCAGCACCTTGCGGCCGTCGACCGTTCCGAGCGCCCCCTTGCCCGTCGGCGCGTCGAAATCCGCGGCGTCGGCAAGCACGATGCCTCTGGCTTCCGCCGCCGCGACGATGGCCGCGGCCAGCGGATGCTCGCTCGACCGCTCCACGCTCGCCGCCAGCCTGAGCAGCTCCGCCTCCTCGATCCCGTCGGTCACGACCTCCGTGACCGCCGGCTTGCCCTCCGTGAGCGTGCCGGTCTTGTCGACCACCAGCGTATCGACCTTCTCCATGCGCTCCAGCGCCTCGGCGTTCTTGATCAGCACACCGGCGCTGGCGCCGCGCCCGACGCCGACCATGATCGCCATCGGCGTCGCGAGGCCCAGCGCGCAGGGGCAGGCGATGATCAGCACGCTGACGGCAGCGACCAGCGCGAAGGTGAACTGCGGCTCCGGCCCGTAGATCGACCACGCCGCGAAGGCGATGACGGCGACGGCGACGACGACGGGCACGAACCAGCCCGAAACCTGATCGGCGAGCCGCTGGATCGGCGCGCGGCTGCGCTGCGCTTCGGCGACCATCTGCACGATGCGCGACAGCATGGTGTCGACCCCGACCCTGTCGGCGCGCATCACAAGGGCGCCGGACTGGTTCATCGTGCCGCCGATCACCGCGTCGCCGACCTCCTTGGAAACCGGCATGGATTCACCCGTGACCATGGACTCGTCCAGCGCCGAGCGCCCGTCGACGACCTCGCCGTCCACCGGAACCTTCTCGCCCGGCCGCACGCGCAACCGATCGCCGATGGCGATCTCCTCGAGCGACACCTCCTCTTCCGAGCCGTCGTCGCGGATGCGCCGCGCCGTCTTCGGCGCGAGGTCGAGCAGCGCCTTGATCGCCCCGCCGGTGCGCTCGCGCGCCCGCAGTTCCAGAAGCTGGCCGAGCAACACCAGCACGGTGATCACCGCCGCCGCCTCGAAATAGACCGCGACCGATCCGTCCGCGCCCCGGAACGTCGGCGGGAACAGGCCGGGCGCCACCGTCGCCACCACCGAATAGACCCAGGCGACGCCGGTACCCATGGCGATCAGGGTGAACATGTTGAGGTTGCGGGTGACGATGGACTTCCAGCCGCGCTCGAAGAACGGCCAGCCGCACCACAGCACCACCGGCGTGGCCAGCACCAGCTGGATCCAGTTGGAAAGCGCCGGCGACACGATATGCAGGCCGAGCACGTGCCCGCCCATCTCCAGAAAGAACACCGGCACCGTCAAGACGAGGCCGATCCAGAACCGCCGGGTGAAATCGATCAGTTCCGGATTGGGGCCGGAATCCGCGGTGATCATCATCGGCTCGAGGGCCATGCCGCAGATCGGGCAGGTGCCGGGGCCGACCTGCTGGATCTCCGGATCCATCGGACAGGTGTAGATCGCCCCCTCTATCACCGGCTCCTCGGGGCGCACGTCAGCCAGGTATTTGTCCGGATCGGCGATGAATTTCTCGCGGCACTTCGGATTGCAGAAATAGTAGGTCGTGCCGTCGTGCTCGTGCGTGTGCTGCGCCGTCGCCTTGGTGACCGACATCCCGCACACCGGGTCCGTCGCCTTCAGATACTTGTCCGGGTCGGCGATGAACTTCTCTCGGCACTTCGGATTGCAGAAATAGTAGGTGGTCCCGTCCAGCTCGTGGGTGTGCTTGGCGGTCTCGATCGTCACGGTCATGCCGCAGACGGGATCGACGGCCTTGCCCTCCGGCGCCCCGGTTTTGGCGGCCGGTTCATGATGGCTGCAACAGGATGCGGTCTCGCTGGACATGACACTCTCGATTCTGCTCGATGGGCCCGGATACCCGATGGGGGTATCGCATTCGCTTGACTACATATACCCCCATGGGGTATCTGACAAGCATGCAGGAGAAAGCAAAGACCGCCGTCGCCAAACGGCTTGGCCGGATCGAGGGACAGGTGCGCGGCATTGCCCGCATGGTCGCCGAGGACCGCTATTGCATCGATATCGTCACCCAGATCGATGCCGTCCGCGCCGCGCTCAAGCGCGTCGAGGAAGAAGTTCTGCGCGACCACGTCGCCCATTGCGTCGAGCACGCCATCCTGAGCGGCGACAAGGAAGAACAGCGCCAGAAGATCTCCGAGCTGATGCAGGTGCTGGAGCGCAGCGGGCGGTAGGCCGACCTCCCGACCCCGCTCATTCCCGCAAAAGCGGGAACCGGCGGCCGTCTGCTGCGCCGGTACGGCGCTGCGCCACATCGCAGCCCCGACAGATGGGGCCTTGCCAATCGCGCCCCGACTCCCGCTTTTGCGGGAATGAACGGAACGCAGCCTGGCGCAAGCCCCCATCTCGGCCGTCTTGCCCGGACTTGTTCCGACGATGACCGGCAATGAGACAAAGCGACTGGAGTGGCGTTTCTCGGAAAGCCGCTCGGGGGCCTTGGACGCGACGAAAAAAGCCCCCGCTCTCGCGGGGGCTTCGTTCTTCTGCGAACGCCGATCGGACCCTACGCCGCCTTCGGCAGCACCGTCTCGACCAGCGAGGCCCAGTAGCCGACGCCGTAGGGAATGGCGTCGTCGTTGAAGTCGTATTGCGGCGTGTGCACGTTGGCGCCGCCCTTCTCGCCGGGCATGCCGTTGCCGAGCCAGATGTAGCAGCCGGGCCGTTCCTCGAGCATGTAGGAGAAGTCCTCCGCCCCCATCTTCGGCTCGCCGGTGGTCGAAACCTCGTTCGCGACCTTGCGGGCGGCCAACGCGGCGATCTCGGTCTCGTCGGACGTATTCACGGTCGGCGGATAGTTGCGCATGTACTTCACCTCCGCCGTCGCATCGAAGGCGAGCGCCACATTGGTCGCGATGCGCTTGAGCTCGGTCTCGACCAGGTCGCGCACATCCGGCATGAAGGTGCGGCAGGTGCCGCTCAGCTCGGCTTCCTCGGGAATGACGTTGAAGGCGTCGCCGGCGTGGAACTGGGTCACCGAGACGACGGCCTCCTTGATCGGATCGACGCGGCGGCTGGCGATGGACTGCAGTGCCGTGACGATGTGCGAGCCGATCACGACGGGGTCGCGCGAGACGTTCGGCATGGCGCCGTGGCCGCCCCTGCCCTTCACCAGGATCCTGAACTCGTCGGCCGCCGCCATGCACGGACCCGGACGCATGGAGATCGCGCCGAGCGGCAGGCCGGGCATGTTGTGCATGCCGTAGACGGTCTCGCAGTTGAACCGGTCGAACAGACCGTCCTCGATCATCACCTTGCCGCCGCCGCGGCCTTCCTCGGCCGGCTGGAAAATCAGGTAGACCGTGCCGTCGAAGTTGCGGTGGTCGGCTAGATAGCGCGCCGCGCCGAGCAGCATCGTGGTGTGCCCGTCGTGGCCGCAGGCGTGCATCTTGCCGTCGGTCTGGGAATGGTACTCGAGACCGGTCTTCTCGAAGATCGGCAGGGCGTCCATGTCGGCCCTCAGACCGATCGCGCGATTGGAGCCGCCCTTGCCGCGCACCACGCCGACGACGCCGGTCCTGGCGATACCCGTATGAACCTCGTCGACGCCGAACTCCTTCAACTTCCGCGCGACAATATCGGAGGTGCGGGTCTCCTCAAAACCAAGTTCGGGATGGGCGTGGATGTCGCGGCGGATCGCCACCAGTTCATCCATGTAGGGCTTCACGCGGTCGGTATAACTCATGCCAGGGTCTCCTGAATTCGATGCCTTACCTCTAGTTGTGCCTACCTGCGGCCGATTGGCAAGCGTGACCTGGCCGCAAAGCCGGCATCGCGGCTAGTCCGGCCTAGGCAAAACGGTTTCGACGAGCGAAACCCAATAGCCGATGCCCGCGGGGATCGCCGCGTCGTTGAAATCGAAGTCCGGCGCATGGAGCCAGGGGCGATCCTCTCCCGTCCCGAGCCAGATGTAGGTTCCGGGGCGGGCCCCCAGCATAAAGGCAAAATCCTCCGCGCCCATAAGCGGCGTCACATCGGTCTCCACCGCCTGCGCGCCGACGACACGGCGCGCCGCGGCAGCCGCCAGCTCGGTTTCCTCCGGTGCGTTCACCGTCGTCGGATAGCCCCGGGCGTAGTCGACCTCGGCCGTGACATCGAACGCGGCCGCAACCTCCGTGCAGATCCGCTTCATTTCGGCTTCGACCAGATCGCGCACCTCGGGCAGAAAGCTGCGACAGGTGCCGCCGAGCTCGATCTCCTCGGGTACAACGCTGCCCCCGGTGCCCGCCCGGAACGTCGTGATCGAGACGACCGCCGCGTAGATCGGATCGACGCGCCGGCTGGTGATCGACTGCAGCGCCGTGACCATATGGGCACCGGCGACGATCGGATCGCGCGTCTGGTGAGGCCAGGCGCCGTGTCCGCCCGTGCCGCGCACCACGATGCGGATGATGTCGGACGCCGCCATGATCGGCCCCGTGCACATCGCGATCGAGCCGAACAGACGGCCGGGCATGTTGTGCATGCCGAACACGGACTCGCAGTTGAACCGCTCGAACAATCCGTCGCGGATCATGAAGTCCGCGCCGCCGCCGCGTTCCTCGGCCGGCTGGAAGATCAGATGGACGGTTCCGTCGAAGTCACGGTGTTCGGCGAGATAGCGCGCGGCCCCGAGCAGCATCGTCGTATGCCCGTCGTGGCCGCAGGCATGCATCTTGCCCTCGACCGTCGAGCGGTAGGGAACGTCTGTCTTCTCGGTAATCGGCAGCGCGTCCATGTCGGCCCTGAGGCCGATCGCGCGATTTGACCCGCCGTTTCCGCGCAGGACACCGACGACGCCGGTGCGCCCGATCCCGGTATGCACCTCGTCGACACCGTATTCTCTCAGTTTATCGGCAACCAGCGCCGCCGTGCGGTTTTCCTCGAAGGCGATTTCGGGATGCGCGTGGAGGTCGTGGCGGATCGCCACCAGCTCGTCGAGATAGGGGTCGACGCGACCGGCGATCGACATATTCATCATTCTACGCGTTCCGCCTCCATGCGCTCCAGCCGTCCCTCCTCCACGGCATGGCAGGAGGCCAGATGGTTCTCGCCGACCGGCAGGAGCCGCGGCTCCTCCGCTTTACAACGATCGAAGGCGTAGGGACAGCGCGGATGGAAGGTGCAGCCGGACGGAGGATCGATCGGGTTGGGCACCTCGCCCTTCACCGGCGTGCGCGCCCGCCCCGTCATGTCGATGTCGGGCACCGCGTCGAGAAGCATGCGTGTGTAGGGGTGGCGCGGATTGTCGAAAAGCGCGCGAGACGGCGCATCCTCGACCAGCTTGCCGAGATACATGACGCCGATGCGGGTCGCCATGTGCCGGACGACGGCGAGGTTGTGGCTGATGAACAGATAGGTCAGCCCGAACTCGTCCTGCAGGTCGCGCATCAGGTTGAGGATCTGCGCCTGCACCGACACGTCGAGCGCCGAGGTCGGTTCGTCGCAGATGATGAATTCGGGCTTGTTCGACAGCGCCCTCGCGATCGCGATGCGCTGGCGCTGCCCTCCGGAGAACTCGTGCGGAAACTTGGCACCATCGGCGGGATCGAGCTTCACGACCTTCAGCAGTTCGCCGACCTGATGCTCGATTTCCTGCACGTCGCCGGCAAGGCCGAAGGCGCGGATCGGCTCGGCGATGATCTTGTCGACCCGCCATCGCGGATTGAGGCTGGCGAAGGGATCCTGGAAGATCATCTGGAACCGGCGCCGCAGTTTCCGGTCCTCGGCCGTCGACTGCACCGCGGCACGGTCGACGCCGTCGAAGACGATCCTGCCGGCGGATGGATCGATCAGGCCGGCGACCATGCGCGCCACCGTCGACTTGCCGCACCCCGACTCGCCGACCAGCGCGAAGGTCTCGCCGGCATTGATCTTGAAGCTGACGTCATGGACGGCGCGCAGGTACTGGCGCGGCACGCCCTCGACGACCCGGTTGAGGAACGGCTTCGACACGTCGAAGAAGCGGGTCAGCCCCTCGACCTCGACCAGCGGGGCTCCGCTCATGTGACGGTCTCCTCCGCGTAGAGCCAGCAGGCCGCCCGCGTCTTGCCCGTATCAAGCAGTTCCGGTCGCTCCTCGTAGCAGCGATCGAATGCCTTCGGGCAGCGCGGATGGAATGCGCAGCCCCGCGGGATCGCCATCAGGCGGGGCATCGAGCCGTCGATCTGCTGCAGCCTGTCGGCCTCGTGGGCGAGCGAGGGGATCGAAGCCATCAGGCCCACGGTATAGGGATGGCGCGGGGTCTTGATCACCTCGCGTACGGGGCCGATCTCGGCGATGCGCCCGGCATACATGACCGCCACGCGATCGGCCGTTTCGGCGATGACGCCCATGTCATGGGTGATAAGCATGACGGCCGCGCCGTGTTCGGCGCAGGTCTTCTTCAACAGCCGGATGATCTGTGCCTGCACCGACACGTCGAGCGCCGTCGTCGGCTCGTCGGCGATGACCAGAACGGGATTGACCGCCAGGGCCAGGGCGATCACGACGCGCTGGCGCATGCCGCCGGAGAACTGGTGCGGATAGGCATCGATGCGCGAACCGGGGGCCGGGATGCCGACCTCGGTCAGGAGCTCGATCGCCCGCGCGCGCGCGTCCGCATCCGACATCTTGACGTGGGTCTGGATCGTCTCGGTGAGCTGCTCGCCGATCGTATAGAGCGGATTGAGGCTGGTCAGCGGGTCCTGGAAGACCATGCCGATCTGCTTGCCGCGGATCTTGCGCATCTCCTCCTGCGGCAGATTGTCGATGCGCCGCCCCTGCAGGATCACCTCGCCGCCGCCGATGCGGCCGGGCGGTTCCAGCAGATTGATGACGGCCGTGCCTGTCAGCGACTTGCCGGCGCCGGACTCGCCGACGACGCCGAGCACCTCGCCCGGCGCGATGTCGAAGGACACCTTGTTCACCGCCGTCAGCGTTCCGCGCCGCGTCGGGAACTCGACGATGAGGTCGCGGACCTGAAGAAGGGGTTGAGTCACGCCGCCTCCCTCACCGCAGCTTCGGATTGAGCGCGTCGCGCAGCCAGTCGCCCAGCAGATTGACCGCGAGCACGAGGGTCGCCAGCGCCGCACCGGGAAAGATGGTGATCCACCACTCTCCGGAGAACAGGAAGTCCTGGCCGATGTCGATCAGCGTGCCGAGCGAGGGCTGCGTCGGCGGCAGGCCGACGCCGAGGAACGACAGCGTCGCCTCCAGGATGATGGCCACCGCCAGGTTGATCGTCGCGATCACCAGTACCGGTCCCATGACGTTCGGCAGCACGTGGCGTAGCATGATCAGGAACGGCGGGATGCCGATCAGCCGCGCGGCCTGGACATATTCCTTGTTGCGCTCGACCAGCGTCGAGGCGCGCACGGTGCGCGCGTACTGCACCCAGAACGACAGGCCGATCGACAGGATCAGCACGCCGTAGGCGGTGTCCTCGCGGCTGACGTCCTTGAACAGGCCGTGCACCACGCCGTCGATCAGCAGCGCGATCAGGATCGACGGGAAGGTGAGCTGAATATCGGCGATGCGCATGACGATCGTGCCGAAGGTGCCGCCGAAGTAGCCGGCGGCCAGCCCGAGCCCGATACCGAGCGTCGCGGCGAACAGCACACTGGCGAAGCCGACGGCGAGCGACGCCCGCGCACCGTAGAGGATCCCCGACAGGATATCGCGGCCCTGGTCGTCGGTGCCGAGCAGGAAGCGCGGATCGCCGTACTCCTCCCAGGCCGGCGGCATCAGCGAATCCATCAGGTCGATGGAGGCCAGGTCGAAGGGGTCATGCGGGGCGATCCACGGCGCGAAGGCGGCGCCGAAGATGAACAGGAATGTGACGAAGGCCGCGAGCATCGTCAGCTTCGACTGCTTGAAGGAATGGAAGATATCACTGTCGAGCACGCGCGTGGCGAAGCCGTGCGGCTTCGACAGGAACTCGGCTTGGGTCTCGGGTCCGCCCGTCATGGCTTACACCGCCGCGCCGCCGTCGAGCCGCACCCGCGGATCGACCACGGTGTAGAGGATATCGACGATGAGGTTGATGACCACGAACAGGAAGGCGATCAGCATCAGATAGGCCGCCATGATCGGGATATCGACGTTCTGCACGGATTGCAGGAACAGAAGCCCCATGCCCGGCCACTGGAAGACGGTCTCGGTGATGATCGCAAACGCGATGATCGATCCGAGCTGCAGGCCGGTGACGGTGATCACCGGGATCAGCGTGTTCTTCAGCGCGTGGCCGAAATTCACCGCCCGCTCGGTGAGGCCCCGGGCGCGGGCGAATTTGATGTAGTCGGTGCGCAGAACCTCGAGCATCTCCGCCCGCACCAGCCGCATGATCAGGGTGAGCTGGAACAGGCCAAGCGTGATCGCCGGCAGGATCAGCGCCTTCAGCCCCGAGACGGTCAGGAGCCCCGTCGACCAGAACCCGAGATCGACCACGCTGCCGCGCCCGAAGCTCGGCAGCCATTGCAGGTTCACCGCGAAGATGAAGATCAGCAGGATGCCGATCAGGAACGGCGGCAGAGAGATGCCGACCAGCGAGACCGTGAGGAACAGCTTCGACATCCAGGCATTGCGGCGGATGCCCGTATAGACGCCCATCGGGATGCCGACGAGCAGGGCAAAAAGCGCCGAGACGATCGACAGTTCCAGGGTCGCCGGCAGCCGGGACAGGATCATCTCCGAGACCGGCTGCTTGAACTGGTAGGAGATGCCGAAATTGAACTGAGCGGCGTTCAAGATGAACCGCGCGAACTGCACCAGGATCGGGTCCCTCAGCCCGAGCCGCACACGCAGCGCCTCGCGCTCGGCCGGCGACGTCTCGATCCCGACCATCTGATTGATCGGATCGCCCACGTACCGGAACATCAGGAAGGCGATCAGCGCCACGACCAGCATGACCAGGATGGCCTGGAGGAGGCGGCGGATAATGAATGCGGTCATCGTGTCGGAACGCCAGGCGTCGGGTGCACAAAGGAACGCCGGCGGGAGGCCGCCTTCAACGGTCTCCCGCCTGTGGTCGGGACTACGACGTCAGTTCTTGTTGACGTAGTAGAACATCAGCGTGTTGTCGGCGCGCTGGGCCAGCTCGACACTGTCGGCGACGCCCCAGGCCAGACCCTGCTGGTGCAGCGGAATGTGACCCGCCTCATCCAGATGCATCTTGAACGCGTCGGCGATCATCTGATTGCGCTTGTCCGGGTCGTTCTCGACCAGGATCTTCGCCGTCAGCTCGTCGACCTTCGGATTGCAGTAGCCGCCCAGGTTGAACGGCGCCTCGCTGCCCTCTTCCGTCCGGCAATGGATGATGTTTTTCAGGATGTTCCAGGAGTCGAACGAGCCGGGCGTCCAGCCGAGCAGATAGAACGACGTGTCGAAGCCGTTCGACTGCAGAACCTTGGCGAAGTACTTCGCCTTCGGCTGGGCATTGAGGTCGACCTTCACGCCGATCTTGGCGAGCATGGAGACCACGGCCTGGCAGATCGCCTCATCGTTGACGTAGCGGTCGTTCGGGCAGTCCATGCCGACCTCGAAGCCATCCGGATAGCCGGCTTCGACCAGGAGCTTCTTGGCCTCTTCCGGATCATACGGATAGCGCTCGAACTGATCCGACAGGGCGAACAGGAACGGCGAGATCATCAAGGCAGACGGGGTCGACAGACCGCGCATGATCTTCTGCTTGATCGCCTCGATGTCGATCGCCTTGAAGAACGCCAGGCGGACCTTCGGGTCCTTGAAGGGATTCTTGCCCTTAACATTCGAATACAGAAGCTCGTCGCGCATCTGGTCCATGCCCAGGAAGATCGTCCTGAGTTCGGGCCCGGTCAGCGCCCGCGTGCCGTCATTGCCCTCGACGCGCTTGATGTCCTGGACCGGCACCGGATAGACCATGTCGAGCTCGCCTGACAGGAGCGCAGCGACACGGGTCGCATCCTCGCTGATCGGCGTCAACTCGACCGTATCGACGTTGAACTTCTTGTTTCCGTAGTCCCACCAGTCCGTGTTTTCCTGGAAAACCGTCTTAACGCCGGTTTCGTGGCCGGTGATCTTGAACGGTCCGGTTCCGTTGGCATGCAGGCCGGCATAGCTCGGGCTTTCGTCGGACGCCGACATCACCTTCGTGGTGTTGTTTTCCTCCGACCACTCCTTGTCCATGATGCCCCACGTATCCCACTCGTAGTGCAGGATCGGATTGGGGCTCGCCAGCACGAAGTCGACAGTGTGGTCGTCGACCTTCTCGACCTTCACGTCAGCGCCGATGCGAGTCTTCAGGTCGGATTCCTGAGACCGTACGCGGTCGGCCGAGAACACCACGTCGTCGGCGGTGAAATCGTTGCCGTTGTGGAACTTCACACCCTTGCGCAGATGGAAGCGCCAACGGGTCGGCTCGATGATCTCCCAGCTTTCGGCCAGCGCCGGCTGGATCTCGAGGTCCGGACCGCGGCGGGTCAGGCCCTCGTAGACGTTGCCGAGCGTGCCGAGCGAGAATGTTTCATTGAGGCTGTAAGGATCGAGCCCCTTTAGTTCCCCCTGGAATGCGTACTTGAACGTCTCGGCCTGGGCGTAGCCCACGACACCGATTGCGACGGCAAACCCCGCCGCGACAGCCGTTTTACTAAAGGCCATCTGTCACCTCCCTAAGTTTATTTTTGATCCGCCGCCCGGCGGATTTAAAACTAGTCTATATACGCTTCGAGGCGGCGTCACCCTCGTCTCTATTCAACCATACCGGATCTGATCACACTGTTCGGCAGCCCGCAATGGTAGGATTGCCAAACCATCCGCTTCGCGATGACGAAACAGCAGTGGTCCGATGGCGGACCGCCACACCTGCCGAGGGCCATGCAGAATGACAGACAGCTTGCGGACGGCCGGCCCCGCCGACCTCGATGCCCTCGTCGAAATCGAGAACGCTGTCTTCGTTCCACCGGCCTACGAGCCGATGTCGCGCCGCCAGTTTCGCTGGCACATCTCCAATCCCCGCGCCGCCCTGATTGTTTGCACCCGCAGGGGCCAAGTCGTCGGCTACGCGCTGGGCCTTGCCCGCGCGGGCTCGCGCTACATGCGGTTCTACTCCCTGGCCGTCCTGTCGCAGGCCCAGGGCGGGGAGATCGGCAAACGCCTTTTCGAGGCGATCGAAACGGCGGCGCGCCAGCGTGGACTTGGCGTCATCACCGAGGTGCGGGCCGACAACACCAGGCTTCACCGCCGCTACCTGGGGCTCGGATACACGGAATTCGAGCACAAGCCTGATTACTATCCCGACGGCTGTGCGGCGATCCGCATGAAACGGTCATTCGGGGAGGTCTGAGCCTCGCCATCAATAAATCGCAATCGCCGCTAAAAGCCTCTTGTTCCGCCGTACAAACGGCGTAGGGATAGGCAGCGATCGGCGTTGCCGCTTCGCCAGGACGCGTCCGCGGTGCGACGCGCCTCGCAAACGACGCCCCTGAAAGGAGGGGCCGACCACCTAGAGCATGAGAAAGCCGCTCTATTCCGGTTGGGTCATCCTCGTCGACAGCCTCAAGGATTTCCCGAACGCCGAGACGCCCCACAAGGTCATCACAACCCGCGACTACCTCGCCAGGCCGCAGCTTTTCGACGCCGGCCGGCCGAAGGTGGTCAACCTGTCCCGTTCCTATGCCTACCAGAGCCGCGGCTACTTCTGCTCGCTGCTCGCCGAGGCGCGGGGGCACCGGGTCATGCCGACCGTCGAGGCGATGCTCGATCTCGCCGGCCGCGAGCTCTACGGCCACGCCATTCCCGAGCTGGAGCAGGAGCTGAACCGCTGCGCCCGCGCCGCCAAGCACGCGCCTGATGAGGAAGTCCAGTTCCTCGTCAGCATGGGCCGGATCGAAGACGCCCGCTACGAGCGCTTCGCCCGGCTCCTGTTCGACTGGTTCCGCTGCCCGATCATCGAGGTGACGGTCGCACCCGGCCAATGGCTGTCGATCAAGCGCATGCGTCCGCGCCCCTTGAGCAAACTGACCGAGGCGCAGGCCGCCGCGTTCCGCGATGCCCTGCAGCATCACACCACGCGCGACTGGCGCACGCCGAAGGCGCGTCCTAGCCTGAAATACAGCCTCGCCGTGCTGTACGATCCCGACGAGGCCCTTGCACCCTCGTCCCCGGCCTCGATCCGGCACTTCGCCAGGATCGCCGAGAAGCACGACATCGACGTCGAGCCGATCACCAGGAAGCAGTTCCACCAGCTCGCCGAATACGATGCCTTGTGGATCCGCGAGACGACCTCGATCGACAATCACACGTACCGGTTCGCCCGGCGCGCGATGCAGGAGGGCATGCCGGTCATCGACGATCCGATCTCGATGATCCGCTGCACCAACAAGGTCTATCTGAAGGAGCTTCTGACGGCGAACGACGTGCCGGTGCCGCCGACCGTCGTCGTCGCCAACAAGGACGAAATCGCCGGGGCGGAGGAGCGGCTCGGGTATCCCCTTGTCGTCAAGATCCCCGACGGCTCATTCAGCCGAGGCGTCCACAAGGTCGAGACACCCAAGGCCTTTCGCGATCTCGCCAAGGAACTGTTCAAGGAAACCGACCTGCTGATCGCCCAGAAGTTCATGCGCACCGACTACGACTGGCGCATCGGTGTGCTCGGCGGCGAGCCGTTGTTCGCCTGCCACTACCTGATGGCGCGCAGCCACTGGCAGATCGTCAAGCACAAGCCCGACGGGTCAGCGATCCAGGGCGCCGCCAGGACGTTCCGTTTCGACGAGGTGCCGTCGGAGGTTCTCGATGTCGGCGTCCGCGCCGCCCGTTTGATCGGCGACGGCCTGTACGGCGTCGACATAAAGCAGAACGCCGACGGGGTGTTCGTCATCGAGATCAACGACAATCCGAATGTCGACCACGGCTGCGAGGACGCCGCCGGCAAGGACGAGGTCTGGTCGAAACTCGCCCGCTGGTTCTACGACCGCCTGGAGATGTAGGCCACGCTGTCCTCCCGCGCCGTGCACCCAAGGGATTCACACCGGGTATTTAGCCGACACCGATTACGTCGTACCGTATAGTTTCTTGTTCATATCAATCAGCGCGTGTGCATCGGCGCAGCAGGATACTGACGGAAACGATATGTATCGAGGCCTCTCTCTTGCAGTCGCGCTGATCGTTTCCCTGGCGCTCGCGGCGGGCGCCATCGCGCAGGACCAATCCCAGGACGACTTCAATAAACGCGTTGAGGCCTGGGAAGAGACCGCGACGCGCGTCGAGCAGGCGCTGCGCGACGAAACCATCTCGAAAGCCACGCTCGATGAGCTTCGGACCGAAGCCGTGGCCGACCGCGAGGAAGCGTTCGAGATTATCAAGGACGACAGCCTTGAGGTCCGCATGCTCCAGGCGCAGTTGGATGCGCTGCCCGACCCACCCGGCGAGAACGCGGAAGAACCGGCCGCGGTGACCGAGCGGCGCGCGGAGCTGCTCCAAGCCATTGCCACCGCCAATGCGCCGACCCTCGCGGCACGGGAGGCCTACAACCGCGCCGATGTTCTCGTCAGCGAGATCGACGGAATCATCCGCTCGCGTTTCACCACCGATCTGATGGAGCGGAGCCCTTCGCCGCTCATCCCGACCAACTGGCCCACAGCACTCGGGGAACTGTTCGGCTACGTCGGTGCCGTTTCCACGCAGATCGGCACGGATCTGGAGAAACCGGAGAACCGGACACGCTTCCTCAGGGGCCTGCCGATCGCGATCGGCCTGATCGTCATTGCCTTCGTCGTGCTTCTGCTCGTCCACCCCTGGGTGACGAAGCGGCTGGATGCCCGCGCGCTGGCGGCCGACAGCCCGACAAGGGAGCGCCTATTCTGGCTCGCCACCCTGATGGTCCGGCTGGTCCTTCCGACAATCGCCGGCGCCGCCTTCCTTTTCGCCTTCAAGGCCCTCGCCATCAGCCCGTTCGCCGCGCGCTCGATCATCGCGGTCATCGCCAGTTTTCCGGTGTTTCTGGTCGTCGGCTACTGGCTGGGACAGTTGGTGTTCTCGCCCACCGTCCCGGCGCACCGCGTCGTCGCGATGGATGACAAACGGGCACGCCGTGCAGCAAACCTGTGTCTTGCGCTTGGCGGGGTACTTGTTGCCGAAAGCCTGGTCGAAGCGGCCAACCGCGACTATGACTTCGCGCCGGCGTCCGATGCCATCCTGTCCGCCATCGTCGTCTTCGCCGGGAGCTACTGCGTCTGGCGGCTGGCACGCACCCTGATCGCCGCCCGACAGGCGCCGGCCGACACGCCAGACGGTCCGATCACGGCGGAGACCGCGCCCGGCGTCGATTTCGTTTTCCTGCTTGGCCGCCTGATGCAGCTTGCCGCGGTGGCGGCAGCCGTCTTCGTCGTCTTCGGATATGTGAAGTTCGCGCGGCAGGCGATGGTTCCGACAATCCTGTCGCTCGGCGCTATCGGGTTCGCCCTGGCGATCTACCTTCTCCTGACCGGCCTGTCCCGCGGCCTCCTGCGGGGCCGGCGCCCCGAAGACGTACCGATCTATTCGATCGTCCCGATTGCAATCGCCTTCGTCGTCATCGCCGCCGCGCTCCCCATCTTCGCGCTTATCTGGGGGGCGCGCGTCGCCGACCTCCTGGAAATCTGGATCCTGTCCGTCCAGGGCGTCGAGGTCGGCGGCACACGGATTTCGATCGGGGTCGTCTTCATACTCATCGCCGTCTTCCTGGTCGGCATGTCGATCACGCGATGGCTGCAGCGCGTGCTCGACACGTCCGTACTGCCGAAAACGCGCATGGATCGCGGCGCGCGCAAGGCGGTCCTGACCGGCCTCGGCTACACCGGCGTCACCCTGTCGGCCCTTGTCGCGATCTCGGTGGCCGGGATCGACCTGTCCAATCTGGCAATCGTCGCCGGCGCGCTGTCGGTCGGCATCGGCTTCGGTCTGCAGGCGATCGTTTCGAATTTCGTCTCGGGCATCATTCTGCTGATCGAGCGCCCCGTGAAGGAGGGCGACTGGATCGAGGTATCCGGTTACTCCGGTATCGTGCGCCGGATCGCCGTGCGGTCGACGCGTATCGAGACGTTTGACCGGCACGAGGTGATCGTGCCCAATTCGGAGCTGATCACCGGGACCGTCACGAACATGACGCTGAGTTCCAAGACCGGCCGGCTGATTGTGCCGGTCGGGGTCGCCTATGGCGCCGACATTGAAAAGACGCAGGAGATCCTGCTGCAAGCGGCGCGCGACAACGACAAGATCATGTCGCATCCCGAACCGGTTGTTCTGTTCGTCGGGCTCGGGGAAAGCTCCATCGACTTCGAACTCCGCTGCTTCCTGGCCGACGTCAACACGGTCGTGACCGTCAAGTCGGACCTTCTGCTGGAGATCTACAGGAACCTCGGGCAGGCCGGCATCGAAATACCGTTCCCGCAGCGCGACATCACCGTTCGCAATGTCGATGCCCTCGCCGAGGCCATCGCATCGCAGGTCGCCGCGCGTGCCAGTGCACGCTAGACCGGGTTGCCGGTCCGACCGGATCTCGCTTCGCTTGAATTTCTGTAGAAAACTTCCTATTCTTTTCTTTCAACAGAAAGAAGGCGATGAAGAGATGCTGCAGTCCGGCCACGCGGCGGCTCATCCGGTCGAATCCGGTGCCGTCGTCACCAAGGCGGTGTTGAAGGCGTCGGACCTGCTGGATGTGTCCAACAAGGTTCTGTCCCGGATCCTCGGTCTTTCGGAGGCGAGCGTCTCGCGCATGCGTCACGGCGCCTACACACTGTCCCCCTCAGACAAGTCCTTCGAACTCGCGGTTCTGTTCGTCCGACTGTTCCGCTCCCTCGATTCGATCGTCGGCGGAGATACGCAGACCATGCGCGCCTGGGTGAGGAACGACAACGTCCCGCTAGGCGGCACACCGCTCGCCCGTGTCCAGACCATTGCCGGACTCGTCGATGTCATCGCCTATCTCGACGCCCGCCGCGCTGTCATCTGAGACACGCCCGCTCGGCGGCGCCTGCTGGCGCCTGGTCGAGGCGCAGCACTACGTCTCGACGATGAAGCTGGTCGACACGCTTGAGGAACAGGAACTCCTCGAAAACCTGATCGAGGACACCAAGCCGGCGATCCCGGTGCCCTGCCGCCACCTGCACTATCTGCTGGCCTCCCCCTTCCGATACGGCGCGCCCTATCCGGTTGGATCGCGCTTCCGCCGCGCCGGCATGACCGAAGGCGTCTACTATGCGGCCGAGCAGCAGGAGACGGCGATTGCCGAGACGATTTTCCACCGCCTGCTGTTCTTCGCCGATTCGCCGGATACGCCCTGGCCCCAAACTCCGGGCGAATTCACCGCCTTCTCCGCGAATTTCGCGACGGCGACCGGGCTGGACCTGATGGACGGCCCGCTTGCTGCCCATCGGGCACGCTGGACCGACCCGACGGACTACGGCCCGTGCCAGGACCTCGCGGACCGGGCGCGCGCCGCCGGCGTCGAGGCGATCCGCTATGAATCGGTCCGCGATCCCCGCTCCGGAGCCAATCTGGCGCTGCTCGCCTGCACCGCGTTCACGGTCGCCGCGCCAGTCGATCAGATCACCTGGAAGATCCATCTCGGCACAGCGGGGGCATGGGCCGTCTCGGCCTCGCTGCAGCAGAAGATCGAGTATGCGCGCGATGCCTTTTCAGCCGACCCGCGCATCGAGGCGCTCGACTGGGACCGCTGAGCGACAGGTGCGCTACTCGCGCACCACCAGCACCGACTGCTTGGCATGGCGAACCACCCGCGCGGCGTTGGGGCCGAGCAGATAGTCCCGCATGGCCGGGCGATGCGAGGCCATGACGATCAGGTCCGCCGAGAGCTGATCCGCGATCTGCAGGATCTGCTCGTAGATGCCGCCATGCATGACATGGCCTTTCGCCATCACGTCGCCGGGCACGAGATCCTCGAGGTACGCCTTCAGCCGCGCCTTGGTCTCGTCGAGCGCCTTCTGCTCGAAGCCCTCCGGAAAATAGCCGCCGACGATGGACATGCCCATGTCCGGCACGACGGTCACCACGTGCATCGTCGCGTCATAGTCCCTGGCCATCTGGATGGCCGCATTGAGCGCCCGGCCGGAGCTGTCCGGCTCGGCCAGATCGATCGGAACGAGGATCGTCTTGAACATCGCTTTCTCCTCCCTCTCGATCAGAACGCGGGCACCGTCTGGCGCCGACGCTGCACCAGCACCACGATAACGAGCAAAACCAGCGCCGGCAGGTAGAACAGCTCCTTGGCGATGCGGTCCTTCGGCAGTTCCACGTTGGAGATCGTCACCAGGGTGTCGCCGTAGAAGTCGAAATCCTGGAAGGTGTCGAAGAACGCCGTACCCGGAAACGGCTCTTCCAGAACCGCCTCATCGCCGTCGATCATCACCAGCAGCCCGGCCTGTTCCAGCCGCGCCGCGCCGTCGCCTGCCTCGCCGAGCGGGACGGATATGGTCAACGTGTCGATCTGGTCGGGATTGTCGAAATCCGGCCCCGCAACGGTCATGCGCAGCTCGGCACCGGCGGGCTGGGTGCCGGCGATCTCGATCACCTCGACGCCCGGGCGGTTCTCATAGGGCGGGTCCATCAGATCCAGCCAGAAGCCTGGCCGGAACAGCGTGAAGGCGATCAGCAGCAGTGCCACGGTTTCCCAAATGCGGTTGCGCGTCAGGAAGTAGCCTTGGGTGGCGGCCGCGAACAGCAGCATGGCGACCGTGGCGATGCAGAACACAAAGACCGCCTTCCACACCGTCACGTCGATCAGCAGGAGTTCGGTGTTGAAAATGAACAGGAACGGTAGCAGCGCGGTGCGGATGTCGTAGCCGAAGCCCTGGAAGCCGGTCTTGATCGGATCGCCGCCGGAGATCGCCGCGGCGGCAAAGGCGGCGAGCCCCACCGGCGGCGTATCGTCGGCGAGGATGCCGAAATAGAAGACGAACATGTGAACCGCGATCAGCGGCACCAGCAGTCCGCTCGCCGCGCCCACCGAGACGATCACGGGCGCCATCAGCGAGGATACGACGATATAGTTCGCCGTCGTCGGCAGGCCCATGCCGAGGATCAGGCTCATCACCGCGACGAGCAGCAGCATCGCCATCAGGTTGCCGCCCGACAGGAACTCGACGAACTCGCCGACGACCTGATGCGCGCCGGTCAGCGAGATCGTGCCGACGATGATGCCGGCCGCCCCGGTCGCGACGCCGATGGCGATCATGTTGCGCGCCCCCGAGATCATGCCGGAGACGAAATCCTCGACGCCCTGCTTGAACGCCCCGCCGATATCGCCGGCACCGCGCAGCAAGCTCTTGATCGGGTGCTGGGTGACGACGATGACTATCATCGACAGCGTCGCATAGTAGGCCGACAAGGACGGCGAGAACCGCTCGATCAGGATGCACCAGATCAGGATCACGATCGGCAGGATGAAGTGCAGGCCGGTCACCGCCACCTCGCCCGCACGCGGCAGTTCCCGCAGGGGCGCATTCGGATCGTCCATCTCCAGGTCCGGATGGCGCGCGGCAAGCCCGAGCAGCAGAAGATAGGCGACCAGGAACAGGACAATGACCGTATAGAAGGTCATGTTCGGGAAGGCGACCTTGATCCAGCCGAGGCCGTAGTAGACGGCGGCGGCCAGCACGCACATCGCGATAAAGCCGGTCAGCACACCAATCATCCGGCGCATCAGCGTCTGCGTCGCCGGCGGCTTGGTTAGGCCCTTGAGCTCCAGCTTCAGCGCTTCGAGGTGCACGATGTAGACGAGCGCGATGTAGGAGACGACCGCCGGCAGAAAGGCGTGGCGGATGATGTCGGTATAGGCGATGCCCGTGAACTCGGCGATCAGGAAGGCGGCCGCGCCCATTACCGGCGGCGTCAGCTGCCCGTTGGTGGAAGAGGCGACCTCGACGGCACCGGCCTTCTCCGGCGGGAAGCCGGTCCGCTTCATCAGCGGGATGGTGAACGTGCCGGTGGTGACGACGTTCGCGATCGACGAGCCCGAGTAAAGGCCCGACAGCGCCGAGGCAACGACGGCGGCCTTGGCCGGCCCGCCACGCAGGTGGCCGAGCATGGCGAAGGCGAGCTTGATGAAGTAGTTGCCCGCGCCGGCCTTCTCCAGGAGCGAGCCGAACAGGACGAACAGGAAGATCATCGAGGCGGACACCCCGAGCGCGACGCCGAAGACGCCCTCGGTCTGCATCCAGTAGTGCCACATGGCCTTGCCGTAGGAGGCGCCCTTCCACTGAATCGCCTCCGGCAGCCAATTGGCGTCGCCGAAGAACACGTAACAGACGAAGACGCCGGCGACGATGACCAGGGGCAGGCCGAGCGAGCGATAGACCGCGATGGCCAGCACCACCATACCGATCGTCGCGGCAACCAGGTCACCCGTGGTCGGCAGTCCGGCGCGGGCGGAGATCGCCTCGTCGAAAACGATCAGGTAGAGGCAGGCATAGACGCCGAGGATCGCCAGCAGCCAGTCGTACCAGGGAATGTGGTGGCGCCCGCTCGACTTGAACAGCGGATAGGCGAGCGCGGCCAGCGCCAGCGCGAAGGCGAGGTGAACGACGCGCACCTCGAAGTTGTTGAGGACGACGTTGACGCCGATCGTCTCGGTAATCCAGAAGGGAACGTTCGAGGCGACGTAGAGCTGAAACAGCGACCAGACAAACGCCAGCCCGGCGATGAAGCGACCGACGGCGCCGGAAACGCTGCGTGCGCCGGTATCGACCTGCGCTACCAGTTCGTCGACGTCGATCTCGCGCTTTTGGATGTCTTCCGCCATGCCGCCCTCGGATCTCTCACAATCCGTCGCCCCCCAGCGACGTTCCGCCGGCGAAAAATCCGGCTACGCCTGAAAATCGGAATTGAAGCGAAAAGGGGCGGCCGTCTGGCCGCCCCTTCCGGAACACTCACATCCAGCCGCGTTCCTTGTAGTACTTCACCGCACCGGGATGCAGGGGCGCGGACAAGCCGTCCTTGACCATCTCCTCCTCTTTCAGATTGGCGAAAGCGGGGTGCAGACCCTTGAAGTCGTCGAAATTGTCGAACACGGCCTTCACCACGGTGTAGACGACGTCCTCGGGAACGTCCTCGGACGTCACGAACGTCGCGCCGACGCCGAAGGTGTTCACGTCGTTGTCCTGGCCCGCATAGGTGCCGGCGGCAATCGTCGCCAACCGATAGTAGGGCTTCTCGGAGATGAAGCTCTCGATTTCGGGACCGGCCACGTCGGCGATCACGGCATCGCAGGTCGACAACGTCTCCTGGATCAGCGCCGACGGATGGCCGACCGTGTAGAAATACGCATCGATCTTGCCGTCGCACAGCGCCTGCCCCGTCTCCGCGGGCTTAAGCTCGGCGGCAAGCTTGAGCGCGTCCGTATCCACGACGCCGGCTTCGTTCAGGGAATCCCACAGGGCGCGCTGGCCCGAACCCGGATTGCCGATATTCACCGACTTATCGGCGAGATCCTTGTAACTCTTGATGCCGGAGTCGGCGCGGGCCACGAGCGTGGCGGGCTCGGGATGCACCGAGAACACGGAGCGCAGGCCCTTGAACGGCTTGCCGTCCCACTGCGCCTTGCCCTCATAGGCATTGTACTGAACGTCGGACTGGGCGACGCCGAACTCGAGCTCGCCGCCCTGGATTGTGTTGACGTTGTAGACGGAGCCGCCGGTCGATTCCGCCGAGCAGCGGATGCCGTGCTCCTTGCGGTCCTTGTTCACCAGCCGGCAGATCGCACCGCCGGTGGGATAGTAGACGCCGGTGATTCCGCCGGTGCCGATGGAGACGAACTTTTGCTGGGCCGAGGCGCCACCCGCGCCGACGGCCAAAGCCACGGCAAAAGCGCCGAATGCCAGATATCTCATCACATCTCCTTCCGTCACAGATTAGTTTCGACGCCGGCATTGCGCCGGCTTTGTCGGTTATTGGGACAACGCGCGAAACCGCGTCTCCCCTGGTGCTTATGTCATCGCCAAATGCTGGCTAAGACAACCCTCTGATAGGGGGCACGTTGTGTGCGGCGCAATATCCAAGCGTACGAATGCGTCACCCGCAGAGTCGCGAAAGATTGAAGCGATCGACGTCGCCGAGGAGCGCGAGGAAGCGATCGACGACGAAATCGGCAGCCAGGCGGCCCTTCTCCGCGGACGCCGCCGCCGCGTTTCCGCAGGCTCCGCTCGAACTGAGGTCCGCCGTCATCCAGGCGAACGCCGTACGGCCGGTGCCGCGCAGGACGTCGAACTCGTCTTCCATCGCAACCGACGCCGACACGAAATCGTCGCACTCGGCCGCGCGCACAGCCTGCGGCTTCAGGTGCAGCATCAGCGAAGTCTCGATGTCGCCGGCATGAATGCCGTGGGCGATTTCGGCTTCATCGAACAGACCGGCGGGATAGCCCATTCGCGCCCAGCTCGTTGCGACAACGAGCATGCGATGGCGAATGCGAAGCGCCCGGGCGGCAAGGCCCATCACCTCGCTGTTGCCGCCGTGCGAACTCATGATCACCAGTTTGCGCAGCCCCGCGCGGGCGACCGAGTCGCCGAGGGCCTCCAGCATGTCGAGCAGGGGTCGCCCGTCGATGTTCAGCGTTCCGGGAAAACCGAAATGCTCGTCGCTCTTGCCGACTGCAATCGTCGGCAGGACAAGCGCCGGCAGGTCGGCAGACATACGTTCGACCGCTTGCCCGATCAGACCGTCGGCGATGACCGTGTCGACGCCGGTCGGCAGATGCGGCCCATGCTGCTCTGTCGCCGCGATCGGCAGCACGGCGATCCAGCCAGACGTGTCGGCCTCGAAGTCGGCGGTGGTGAGGTCCTGCCAGAAGCGGCTCGGAGGAAGCGAAGGCACGGGCACTGCCATCTCACAAGGCCTCCAGAAACCGCTTCGCCGCCGTGCCGTGCTCGACCCTGAGACGCTCCACGTCGATGCCGACAGGCATGCCGTCCTCGACCTTCCATTCGCCGGCGAGCATCACCCGGTCGGCCTTGTGTGCTCCGCACAGGACGAGGGCAGCGAGCGGATCGCCGGCGCCGGAGAAGCGGAGCTCGTCGAGCGTGTACATCGCAAGGTCCGCCTGCTTGCCGACCGCGATGGCGCCGATATCGTCGCGGCCCAGGCACCGGGCCGAGCCCTCGGTGGCCCAGCGCAACGCGTCGAAATGCGTGACCGCGCCAGACCCGTATGTCAGCCGGTTGATCATCAGCGCGTGACGCACGCCTTCCATCAGATTGGAACTGTCGTTGGAGGCGGAACCGTCCACGCCGAGCCCGACCGGGGCCCCCATGGCTTCAAGCTCCTTGGTGCGACACTGTCCGGAGGCGAGCACCATGTTGGAGGTCGGGCAATGGCTGACGCCGACCCGGTGACTGCCGAGGCGCTCCACTTCGTCGTCGTTGAAATGGATGCCGTGGGCGAGCCACACCCGCTCGTTCATCCAGCCGAGCTCTTCCAGGTACTCGACCGGACGGCAACCGTAATGCGCGAGGCAGTAGGCGTCCTCGTCGTGGGTCTCGCCGAGATGGGTGTGCAGCCGGCAGTCGAAGCGCTCGGCGAGCCCGACCGAGTCCGTCATCAGCCGCTTGGTGACGGTGAACGGCGCACACGGGGCGAGCGCCACGCGGATCAGTCCGCCTTCGCTGGTGTCGTGGTATCGCGACAGCACCCGCTCGCAATCTGAGAGGATCGTGTCCTCGTCCTGGACGACGCTGTCGGGCGGCAGGCCGCCGTCCTTCGCCGACAGGTTCATCGAGCCGCGCGTCACCGTCATCCGCATGCCCAGCGCGGTCGCCTCCTCGACCTGGATGTCCATCGCGCTCTCGAGGCCGTCGGGAAACAGGTAATGATGGTCGGAGGCCGCCGTGCAGCCCGACATCAGCAGCTCAGTCAGCGCCAGCCGCGTCGCCAGCCGGAAGCCTTCGGGCGTCAGCCGGCTCCAGACCGGATAAAGCGCCTGCAGCCAGGGGAACAGCTCCTTGTTGATGGCGTCGGGATGCGCCCGCGTCAGCGTCTGGAAGAAATGATGATGGGTGTTGACGAGGCCCGGCAGCACGACATGGCGGCTCGCGTCGAAGACCGCGTCGACCGGCGCGGCGGGCTCCTGGCCCCTGCCGACCAGCTCGACGATGCGTCCGCCCTCCACGACGATGCCGCGTTCGGCCCCGCCCCCCGAATTGGCTCCCGCCGAATTGGCTCCCGCTGTATCGCCGGTGAGGATCGCGAGCGGATCCTTGATCCATCTGCGCATGGTCAATCCACCCTGGCCGCGATGACCTCGACTTCGACCTTGAACTCCGGTCGCGCGAATCCCGACACCACCATCAGCGTCGAGGCCGGCGGCGGATCGGCGGTGAACGCGTCGCGCGCAGCCATGTAGTCCTTCAGGTAGGCCCGGTCGGACACAAAGGCGTTGATGCGCACGATATCGGCCAGCGTCATGCCTCCCGAGGCGAGGATCGCGCGGATGTTCTCGAAGCACAGTCGGGTCTGGTCGGCGGCGCTGTCGGGGATCGCGTCATCGGCCGCGATGCCGAGCTGGCCGGAACACAGCATCAGCCGCGCGCCCGGCGCGATTTCGACGCCATGGCTGTACCGGGCGAAGGGAGGACGGATGCCCCCCGGCGTGTGATGCGTTACCATGACTGCTCCCGCCGAACGAGTTTTCGATTCCGGAGACGCTAATGACCGCGCTGCGCCGCTGGCAAGACCTCACCACCGTTGATTTCGAATCGCTTGATCCCAACCGGACCGTCGCGGTGCTGCCGGTCGGCGCCATCGAGCAGCACGGCCCGCATCTTCCCGTCGCCACCGACGCGCTCGTCGCCGGCGCCGTGGCCGAGGCCGCCGTCGCGGCGGCGGCTCCCGATCTGCCGGTCCTGCTCCTGCCGGTGATGCCGGTCGGCAAGTCCAACGAACACATCGATTTCCCCGGCACGCTGACCCTTCCGGCCGAAACGCTGATCGCGGTATGGCGCGAGATCGGCGAGAGCGTCGCCCGCTCCGGCGTGCGCAAGATGCTGTTCATCAACGCGCATGGCGGTCAGCCGCAGGTGATGGAGATCGTCGCCCGCGAACTGCGCGTGCGCCACGAGATGCTGTGCGTCTCGTCGAGCTGGTGGCACATGGGAACGCCCGAAGGCCTCGTTTCGCCTGAGGAAGCACGGCACGGCATCCATGGCGGCCAGGTCGAGACATCGCTGATCCTGCACCTCGCCCCCGACCTGGTCCGCATGGACAAGGCCGAGGATTTCAGGCCCGTCATGGCCGAAATCGCCGGCGACTACGAGAAACTCACCTATGTCGGCGGCGTCGGCATCGGCTGGCAGGCGCAGGACATCCACCCCGCCGGCGTTGCCGGTGACGCCAGCAAGGCGACGGCGGACATCGGCAAGGCGATCTTCGACCACGTCGTCGCCGGCTATGCGAAATTGCTGGCGGAGATCTCCGCCTATCCCCTGTCCCGCATCCGCAAGCGCCCGTGACATCACAGGCCCCGGGGTTTTCACAAGCGCCGGGGATGTCAAGCGAACAGAACGCCCGGCCCGTAGTTGCCGATATAACTGACATGGCTGACGAGCCCTGCCTGCGGGCACCAAAGATGCAGCAGGCAGGCAGGCGGCTCGGCAATCCAGGCCGCCGGTGCATCCGGACCGAAATCGAGCGTCACCTGATGCGCCGTTCCCGGTGCGATCGACGCGATCGTGCCCGCGAACCGCGTCTGCACCGGCCGATGGACATGCCCGCAGGTGACCGCCTCGATCTGGCGATGGCGCGCGACGACCGCGGCGAGCGCACGCCAATCCTCCAGCAGGATCTCGTCCATGAAGCCGATCCCGGTCGCGAACGGCGGATGGTGCAGGAACAGCAGGGTCGGCGTCCCGGGCGCCGCGGCAAGCGTCCCGTCGAGCCAGTCGAGCTGCTCCCCGCCGAGGCGTCCTGCGTCCGCCCCTTCCACCAGCGTATCCAGCCCGACGAGCCGGACCGGATGCTCCTCGACAGCGTAGCGCAGCGGTCCCACGGATGGCAGCACACCGGTATAGGACAGATGCCTGCGGACCAGTTCGCGCCGGTCGTGATTGCCGGGGATCGGATAGACCGGCATCGGCAGGCGCCGGAAGAGATCGGCCAGCGCCGCATAGTCCTCGTCGGCACCGTCGTTGACGAGATCGCCGGTGACGATCACGGCGTCGGGGCGCGGGGTCAGCGCCAGGAGGTGGTCGATCGCCCGTTGCGTCGCACCATAGGTATCGACGGCGCCGAACAACCGCACGCCACGGACACGGAAATGCAGATCGGAGATCTGGGCAATGAGCACGGCTGACTCCCAGGCGCTAGCGGCATGATCGACGGCGTCGATACTCCACTGGCCGCAACACACCAATTTTACGGCTTTGTCGAGCCTGTTCCCTCCCCGACCGTGATGATAGGGTGAGCAGCCATCGCCTGGTTGCCTGTTTCTTGAGGCCCGGGATCACGGGAAATTATTAGATTCGCGCGCGGGCCGAGCCGCGAAACTGGGGGCACGGGGTTTGCTTCGAAGACCCGGTTCGCAATTCGATCCGTTGCATTTCTGACCGAGTTTCCGGGGCGTCGACGCCGACCCCCGGTTCGTCAATAAGGGAGGTATTTCCGGATGTCCTTGCTCAATCGCACGATCCCGGCAATCGGTGCCGTTCTGGCCGCCATCGGACTTTCCAGCCAGGCCGCGGCGCTGGATGAAATCACGTTCGGCACGAACTGGCTCGCCCAGGCCGAGCACGGCGGCTTCTACCAGGCGATCGCCGACGGCACGTACGAAGAGTACGGCCTGAAGGTCACCATCCGCCAAGGCGGCCCGCAGGCCGGCAACCAGGCCCTGCTGATCGCCGGCAAGATCGACTTCTACATGCAGGGCAACATGCTCTCGCCGTTCGACGCCGCCGAACAGGGCATTCCTCTCATCGAGGTCGCCGCGATCTTCCAGAAGGAACCGCAGGTTCTGCTCGCCCATCCGGATGCGGGCGTGGAGGCATTCGAGGACCTCGCCAAACTGCCGACGCTGTACCTGTCGAAGGACGGCTACTCGTCGTACTTCCTGTGGATGAAGTCCGACTTCGAAGGCTTCAACGACGCCCAGTACAAGCCTTACACCTTCAATTCGGCGCCGTTCATCGCCGACAAGCAGTCCGCCCAGCAGGGATATGTAACGTCGGAGCCCTACGCCATCGAGAAGGAAGCGGGCTGGGAACCCAAGATCTTCCTGCTCGCCGACTCCGGCTTCAACACCTACTCGAACCTGATCGAGGGCATGAAGGATTATGTCGAAGCCAACCCTGACATCACCAAGCGCTTCGTCGAAGCCTCGATCATCGGCTGGTACAACTATCTGTACGGCGACAACACGGCTGCCAACGCGCTCATCAAGACGGACAATCCGGAGATGACCGACGAGCAGATCGCCTTCTCCATCGCCAAGATGAAGGAGTATGGCATCGCCGACTCCGGCGACAGCCTGACCATGGGCATCGGCTGCATGACGGACGAGCGCCAGAAGGACTTCTACGAGAAGATGGTCAGGGCCGGCGTCGTCAAGGCGGGCATCGACTACACGACGACCTACACGACCGAGTATGTCTGCAAGGGCCTCGGCCTGGATCTGAAGAAATAGCGCCATGCCGCCGCATGCGCGTAGTGGCCGATGGCGGGGCTCTGGACCCGCCGTCGGATTTCGGTACTTAGTGGCGACCAAGATCGCCCACGCCGGCTTCCTGGCGTAAAACGGAGGCAGACTTTGACCACCCAGACAGAAACGGCCGCTCCGGTTCGCGCCCCGGCATCGGGGGCAGGCGCCGCCGCGACCCGGTCTATCGTTTCGCTGCGCGCAATCAACAAGACGTTCTCGAGCGGCACCGTTGCGCTCAAGGACATGTCGCTCGACGTTCATCCCGGCGAGTTCATCAGCCTGCTCGGTCCTTCCGGCTGCGGCAAGTCGACGGCTCTGCGGCTGATCGCCGGCCTGGGCGAGCCGACTTCGGGCACCATCGACTGGCCGGGCACCGCACAGGACCGGCCCGGCCAGATCGATCACGAGATCGGCTTCGTCTTCCAGGAGCCCACGCTGATGCCCTGGGCCACGGTCTTCAATAACGTCTGGCTGCCGCTGCGGCTGAAGGGCCAGGCCAAGGCCCGCGTACGCGACGAGGTCATGAACGCACTGGAAATGGTCGGGCTTGAAAACTTTGCCGATGCCTATCCGCGCGAGCTGTCGGGCGGCATGAAGATGCGCGTGTCGATTGCCCGCGCGCTCGTCACCCGGCCGAAACTACTGCTGATGGACGAACCGTTCGCCGCGCTCGATGAGATCACCCGGTTCAAGCTCAACAACGACCTGCTGCACCTGTGGGAAAGCTTCGGCTGGACGGTGATCTTCGTCACCCATTCGGTGTTCGAATCGGTCTACCTGTCCAACCGCATCGTCGTCATGGCCGCGCGTCCCGGCCGGGTCGTGGCCGATATCGCGATCGACGCGCCCTATCCGCGCGAGGACGATTTCCGGACCTCGACGGTCTACAACGAGCATTGTCGCGAGGTGTCAACTGCCCTCCAGGACGCAATGGCACGCAAGGCGGAGGCGTGACGCCCGGAACATGACGGCTAGACCATGACGACCGTGAATACGACATCCAAGTCGCCAGCCGCCGTTGACGAGGAGGCCCCCACGTCCGCCGAACCGAGCCGGCTCGGCGAGCGGCTCCTGCGCATCATCGTGCCCGTCGCGATGCTCGGCGGCCTGGTGCTCTTGTGGGCCTGGTACGTGACCGCCTTCAACGTGCCGCACTACATCCTGCCCAGCCCCGCCCGCGTCGCACAGGCGATGATCGAGGACTGGCCCATTCTCGCGCCGGCGCTGCTGGTCACGCTGAAGATCACCTTCACCGCGCTGGCGCTGGCGCTTATCGGCGGTGTCGCGCTGGCCGTCCTGCTGATCCAGTCGAAATGGATTGAGCTCGCGCTCTACCCCTATGCCGTCATCCTGCAGGTGACCCCGATCGTGGCGATCGCGCCGCTGATCCTGATCTACACGCCGACCACCCAGGCCGCGCTGCTGATCTGCGCCTGGCTCGTCGCCTTCTTCCCGATCCTGTCGAACACCGCGCAGGGGCTGAAGAGCGTCGACCACAACCTCCTGAACCTGTTCGAGCTCTACGGTGCCAGCCGTTGGCAGAGCCTCTACCTCCTGCGCCTGCCCGCCGCTCTGCCCTACTTCCTCACGGGCTTGCGGATTGGCGGCGGACTGGCGCTGATCGCCGCCGTCGTCGCCGAGTTCGCGGCCGGCTCCGCCGGCGCCAGTTCGGGACTGGCCTTCCGCCTGCTCGAATCGCAGTTTCGCCTCAACATCCCGCGCCTGTTCGCCGCGCTGATCCTGTTGTCCGTGACGGGCGTTCTGATCTTCTTCGCAACCAGCCTGATCTCGCACCTGCTTCTCCACAAGTGGCACGAGAGCGCTGTCAAACGAGAGAACTAGCGAGATGCCCACAGGCTTTGCCCGCGTGCCGCCCGCGGGGCGGTTTCTGATCGCCAACGCGACCATTCCCGCCGCACTGGTCGAGACGGATGCCCCCCTCACCGACGCCGGCGACGGGCTGGTCCGCGCCGAGATCGAGATCGACGGCGCGACCATCGCCGCGATCCGCACGCCCGGCACCGTCGAGACCGGGGGCCTGCCTGCGCTCGACCTGGACGACGGCCTTGCCTGGCCCGGCTTCGTCGACATGCATACCCACATCGACAAGGGCCACATCTGGCCGCGCAGGCCCAATCCGGACGGCACCTTCTTCGGTGCATTGGACGCCGTCCAGGCGGACCGCGAGGCCAACTGGTCGGCACGTGATGTCGCCCGCCGCATGGACTTCTCGCTGCGCTGCGCCCACGCACACGGCACGGTTCTGCTGCGCACCCACATCGATTCCCTGCCACCGCAGCACAAGATCTCCTGGCCGGTGTTCTCGGAGATGCGTGATCGCTGGTCCGGCCGCATCGACCTGCAGGGCGTGGCGCTGGTGCCGATCGAGGTGGCCGAAGACCGCGCCTTTCTCGAAGAGATTGCCGCGCTGGTGAAGGCGCACGGCGGTATCATGGGCTGCGTCACCTACATGCATCCGGGCCTCGACGGCCTGCTCGATGCCGTAATCGCGGTTGCCGAGAAACACGGCCTCGACCTCGATTTCCACACCGACGAATCCCAGGACCCCGGCGAGCGCTCGCTCGCCCATGTCGCCGAAGCCATCCTCCGCACCCGCTTCGAGGGAAAGGTCGTCTGCGGCCATTGCTGCTCGTTGACCCGCCAGCCCGCCGACGAGGCCGCGCGCACCATCGAGCGGGTCGCCGAGGCCGGTATCGCGATCGTCTCGCTGCCGATGTGCAACATGTACCTGCAGGACCGCGAATCCGGCCGCACCCCTCTGTCGCGCGGCGTCACCATGCTCCACGAACTCGCCGCTGCCGGCGTCGAGGTGGCCGTCGCCAGCGACAACACCCGCGATCCGTTCTACGCCTACGGCGATCTCGACATGCTCGAGGTGTTCCGCGAGACGGTGCGCATCGGCCAGTTCGACCATCCTTTCGGCGATTGGCCTGCGACAGTGGGGGCGACGCCGGGCCGCGTCCTGGGCCGTCCGGATCGTGGCGTCCTGCGCGCCGGAGCGCCCGCCGACATCGTCCTGTTCCGGGCACGGAGCTGGACCGAGCTGCTGGCACGCCCGCAGAGCGACCGGACCGTCCTGCGCAACGGCCGCCCCATCGACAAGACGCTGCCCGACTACCGCGAGCTGGACGACATGTTCGCGGGGAATTGAGCGGTCCAAACAAGACGGACGGAGAAGACGATGACCGACCTCGCCGCGCTGAAGAAGGCGCTTGAAGGCCTGAAGATCGAGGACAATCCGGCGCTGGTTAAGCAGAAGAGCCGCGACTTCTTCTGGTACAGCCCGGTCCTGAAGCGCCAGCTCGACGCCGTCAGTGCAGATTTGGTGGTGACCCCGAAGAGCGAGGCCGAGGTCGTCCACGTCCTCAGGACCTGTTTTGCGATGGACGTCCCCGTGACGGTCCGCGGTTGCGGTACCGGCAACTACGGCCAGGCGATGCCGCTGTCGGGTGGCATCATCCTCAACATGGCCGAGATGAACCGGATCATCGACATCAAGCCCGGCCGTCTCGTCTGCGAGCCGGGCGTCATCTTGCACGATCTCGACCAGGCCGCCCGCGCCGATTCCGGCCAGGAGATGCGCATGCATCCCTCCACCGCCAAGACCGCGTCCATAGGCGGCTTCATCGGCGGCGGCTCGGGGGGCGTCGGCTCGATCCGCTGGGGCGGCCTGCGCGATCTCGGCAATGTCCTTCGCCTTCGCGTCGTCACCATGGAAGAGACCCCACGCGTGCTCGAGCTCGACGGCTGGGACCTGCAGAAGGTCAGCCATGCCTATGGCACCAACGGCGTCATCACCGAGATCGAGATCCCGCTGACCGCGGCCTACGACTGGGTCGACGTCATCGTCGGGTTCGACGACTTCATGGACG
Organism: Microbaculum marinisediminis; assembly: GCF_025397915.1. Lineage (NCBI taxonomy): Bacteria > Pseudomonadati > Pseudomonadota > Alphaproteobacteria > Hyphomicrobiales > Tepidamorphaceae > Microbaculum > Microbaculum marinisediminis. The sequence goes on along the minus strand of NZ_JALIDZ010000003.1, from coordinate 159,944 downwards.
CGGCCCGCTACGGCAACACGCTCGGCACCCACGACGGTCTCCTGCTCAAGCTCGTCACCCCGATAGCCGCGCCGATTCCGCACGATTATTTCCTGCGCCATCGCAAGTTCATTCCGGAGGGCAAGAGCGTCTGCCTCGTCATGGTCGCGCCGCACGCGGTCGAGTCGCTGATCGCCTATACCGAGCGCACCGCCGGCGAGATCCTGTTCCGCTCGGATACCGCCGATGACCTGAAGCGGCTCCCGCCGGCCTACGAGCTGGCCTGGAATCACACCACGCTGCGCGGGTTGAGGGTCGACGACAGCATCACGTATCTTCAGGTTCTCTATCCTTTCCCGGATCAGCTCGCGCTCGTCGAAAAGGTTCACGCGCACTTCGGCGACGAGGTCGTGGCCCATCTGGAATTCGTCCGCTTCGACGGCAATGTCACCTGCTTCGGCCTGCCGATCGTGCGCTTCACCACTGAAGAGCGGCTGGAGGAGATCATGCGCATCCACGAGGATATGGGCTGCGTGATCTTCAATGCGCATCGCTACACGCTGGAGGAAGGCGGCATGAAACAGACCGACGAGGTCCAGCTCGCCTTCAAGCGCGAGGCCGATCCGAAAGGCCTGCTCAACCCTGGCAAGATGGTCGCCTTCGAGGATCCCGACTTCGACTTCGCCGCCCACAAGGTCTATCTGTTCCCCGGTCTCGAACAGGCGAAGTGAGGTCGGTCCGGCGCACCGCACATGCGAGTCCTGATCGTCTACGCCCACCCCGTCGAAACGAGCTTCTGCGCCGCCTTGCACGCTCGCGTCGTCGACACGCTGCGCGCCAGCGGCCACGAGGTGGACGACTGCGATCTTTATGCCGAGGACTTCGAACCGCGACTGAGCCGCGAGGAGAGGCTCGGCTATCATGACGTGCCGCAGAACCGCGATCCGGTCGCTCCCCATGTCGACCGGCTGTTGGCAGCCGAGGCGCTCGTGCTGGTATTCCCGGTGTGGAACTACGGCTTCCCCGCGATACTGAAAGGCTATTTCGACCGCGTCTTTCTGCCCGGCGTGTCGTTCCGCCTGGAAGACGGCAAGGTCTCGCCGAACCTGTCCCACCTCAAGCGGATCACCGCGATCACTACCTATGGTGGAACGCGTCTGCGCGCCTTCGTCCTCGGCGACGCGCCGCGAAAGATCGTCAAGCGCCTGCTGCGCGCGACGTCGCCCGGCGCCCGCGTCGACTATCGCGCGCTGTACGACATGAACCGCAATGACCGGGCAACGCTCGATAAGCACCTCGAATCAGTCGTGCGCCTGATGGAACGCTTCTGATGCGAGCCCTCGTGGTCTACTGCCATCCCTGCGAGGAGAGCTTCAATCGGGCCGTTCTCGACACGGTTCTCGGCGCCCTTGGCGAATCGGGCCACGAGGTGCGGCTAATTGACCTTTACGAAAGCGGCTTCGATCCAGTGATGAGCCCCGCCGAGCGGCGCGGCTACCATACGCCGCACGAAAACGAAGCCCCCGTCGCAGACCATCTCGCTCTGCTGAAATGGGCGGAAATACTGGTTTTTGTCTATCCGACCTGGTGGTTCGGCCTTCCGGCGATGCTGAAAGGCTGGTGCGATCGGGTGTTCGTGCCGCACGCAACCTTCGAGATGCCCGACGAGTCGTCACCGATGGGCCCGAAACTGACGAACATCCGGAAAATCGCCGTGTTCACAACCTGCGGTGCAAGCTGGTGGATGTCGAAATTCGTGGGGGAGCCCGGCCGCAGAACAATTTTGCGTGGAATACGGTGGCTCTGCCATCCAAAATGCAAGACCTGTTACGCGGCTCACTATAAAATGGACACGTCGACGCCGGACAGCCGCGCCCGCTATTTGAATCGCGTATATCAGTTATGCCGACTTATGACTTGTAAACTCAACTAATGGAAGTAGGTTGCTAAAGTCACCGCCATTACGGCAATCATCCACTCCGGGAGTTGGGGGACTTCCTTGAAATGAAGAAATGGTACGAAGATTCGGTCGGGCTGCGTCTCACCCGCGCGGCGCGACTGCATCGGGCTCGGGCACATACGATGCTCGGTGAAATTGGCATACACCCCGGGCAGGAAAACGTCCTTCAGGTCCTCCTGGAAGACGACGGGCAGCCGATGACGAAGCTCGCTGCCCAGCTCAGGGTCAAACCGCCCACGGTCACGAAAATGGTGTCCCGTATGGCCGCCCAGGGCCTGGTGCGGCGCATCGCGTCGGAGACCGATGCACGCAGTGCGCGTGTATTCCTGACCGACGAAGGACGTTCGCGCGGTATCGAGCTGAAGAAACGCTGGAAGCGGCTCGAACAGATGACCATGCGCAACGTCCCCGAAAAGGATCGCGCCAAGTTGATCAAGCTGCTGATGGCCGTAGAGGCTTCGCTCGACGGCGATGCCACCGCGGAGGCGGACGTCGACACCGATCTGGACGTTTACGACGAGACGGCTGCCTGAGGCACGCGTTTCTCTACTCTGCCGGGGTTTGCAACGCGCTGATCGATGGCGTTAGCTAGCCCCGGCGCTAGAGGAGGACCGACCCCGTGCTCAAGACCGTCGCATCATTCGACCGTATAGGCGAAGAGAACGCGTTTGCCGTGCTGGCGCGAGCGACGACGCTCGCCGCTGCCGGCCGCGACATCATCAATCTAGGTATCGGACAGCCGGATTTCCGCACGCCCGACCATATCGTCGAGGCCGCGGTGAAGGCGTTGCGCGACGGTCATCACGGCTACACGCCGGCAACCGGCATCCTGCCGCTACGCGAGGCCGTGGCCGCGGACATCCACAAACGCCTGTCCGTCGAGGTCGACCCCGATCTGGTGCTGATCGTGCCGGGCGGAAAAGTGACCATGTTCATGGCGATCCTGATGTTCGGAGAGCCCGGCGCCGAGATCCTCTATCCCGACCCTGGCTTCCCCATCTATCGCTCGATGATCGAGTTCACCGGAGCGCGGCCGGTCCCGGTGCCGATCCGCGAAGAGAACGATTTCGCTTTTTCGGCCGAGGAGACCCTGGCGCTGATCACGCCCCGGACTCGGCTCCTGATTCTCAACAGCCCCGCCAATCCGACCGGTGGAGTCACGCCCAAGGAAGAGATCGACAAGCTCGTCGCGGGGCTTGCCCGCCATCCCGACGTCGCGGTGATGTCGGACGAGATCTACGGTCAGATGACCTATGACGGGCTGGAGCACCGCACCCTGCTCGCCTATCCCGACATTCGCGACCGGCTGATCCTGCTCGACGGCTGGTCCAAGACCTATGCCATGACCGGATGGCGCATGGGCTACTCGGTGTGGCCGAGAAAACTGCACGACTATGCCCGCAAGCTCGCCGTCAACTCCTATTCCTGCGTCAACGCCGCGGCCCAGTTCGCCGGCCTCGCCGCCCTCGAAGGCCCGCAGGACGCGGTCGCCGATATGGTCGCCGAATTCGACCGCCGCCGATCCGTGGTCGTCGAGGGACTGAACGGGCTGCCGGGCATCTCCTGCCGCACGCCGAAGGGCGCCTTCTACGCCTTCCCGAACATCAAGGAGACGGGCTGGCAGGCCAAGCCGCTTGCCTCGGCCCTGCTCGAGGATGCCGGCGTTGCCACCATCGGCGGCCCGGATTTCGGCGTCCATGGCGAGGGCTATATCCGCGTCTCCTACGCCAACTCGACAGAGAACATCCGCCGCGCCATCAACAGCATGGGCGAGTTCCTGACCGCCAAGGCGGCCTAGAGCCTTTCACCCGCCGGGGACGGATCCTCCGAGCGCGGCATCAGATGGATGCCCTCGGCCAGCAGCGAAACCGTGATGGCGGTGCCCGCATCAACGCTGTTGCGGCGGGCGACATGGGCGGGCACCGAGAAGTGCAGCGGCAGGTCCTCCGGCCCGTCGATCCGCATGGTCACGTGCACGGTCTGCCCGATCGCCAGCACAGTATCGACCAAGCCGGACACCGGGTTTTCGCGCTCCCCGCGCGAAGGCCGGTCACGCCGGTGCAGCACCACGAATCCATCTGGGATAACCCAAGCGACGCGGGCGCCGGCCGCGAAGCGCCGTTGCGCCGGGATCTCCAGGCGGTGACCTGCCCAATCGAGCACACAGCCGCTCTCGCCGCCTTCCAGAATGGTCGCCTCGAACACGTTCCGCAGATCGACGAGCCGCGCCACTTCCGGTGACGCCGGCCGTGTCGTGATCTCCTGCGGGGTCCCCGTCTGCAGGATGCGGCCGCGATGGAGGACGGCAATCCGATCGGCCAGCATCACCGCCTCGTCGAGATCGTGGGTGACCAGGATGACGGGCACGTCGAGACTGCGGCGCAGCTCGGCGATTTCGCGGTAGAGCCTCTTGCGGGTCGCCCGGTCGACGGCGGAGAACGGCTCGTCGAGCAGCAGCACTTTCGGATCGCGTGCCAGCGCCCGCGCCACCGCGACCCTCTGCTGCTGCCCGCCGGAGAGTTCGGCCGGCCGCCGCCCCTCGAGGCCGTCGAGATGAACCAGCGTCAGCAATTCGCGCGCCCGTGCGGAACGCCTTTCCGTGCCGACGTGATCGAGCGCCGCCTCGACATTGGCCTGCGCCGTCATGTGCGGGAACAGCGCGTAGCTCTGGAACACGAAGCCGACGGTGCGCCGATAGGCCGGCAAGGCCGTTCCCGCCGCGGTATCCAGCCAGGTTTCCTCGCCGACACCGACCCTGCCCTCGTCGGGTCGGTAGAGCCCGGCGATAACCCGCAGGATCGTCGACTTGCCGCTGCCCGACGGTCCGACCAACGCCAGAACCTCGCCGGGCGCGCACGAGAGGTCCGCGTCGAGCGGGATCGGCTTCGCCTGCCGGATATGCGCCTTGAGGTCGGGCATCAGCCGAGGCGCCGTCCGACACGCCGCGACAAGGCGATGGTCAAGGCGATGGTCACGAGCGACAGGGCAAGCAGGAAGGCGGACATCTGCGCCGCCGCGACGCCGTCGAAGGCCTGGACCCGATCGTAGATCGCGATGGCGATCGTGCGGGTCTCGCCGGGTATCGCGCCGCCGACCATCAGCACCACGCCGAACTCGCCGAGCGTGTGGGCGAAACTCAGAACCATCGCCGTGGCGATCCCCGGCCAGGCGAGCGGGATCTCGATGCGCCTGAGCGCCTTGAGCGGACTCATGCCGGAACAGGCTGCGGCCTCCCGCACCTCCGGCGGGATCGCCTCGAAGGCCCGCTGCATCGGCTGGATCGCGAACGGCAGGTTGACGATCACCGAGGCGACGAGCAGGCCCTCGAAGGTGAACACCAGCGAACCGCCGAACAGCGTTTCCCAGATCCGGCCAACCGGTGACGCCGCGCCGAAGGCGACCAGCAAGTAATACCCGAACACCGTCGGCGGCAGGATCAGCGGCAACGCCACCAGTGCCTCGACGATGCCCTTGCCGCGAAACTGCCGGTAGGCCAGCAGCCGCCCGACGACGATGCCGATCGGCAACAGGACCAGGACCGCGAAGAAGCCCAGGCGCAGCGACAGCCAGAGTGCGGTCCAGTCCATCTCCCCCTCGAGACCTCCTCAGTCCGGTTCCCCGGGCAGGGCGTAGCCGTACCTGCGGAATATCGCGCGGGCCGGCGGGCTCTGCACAAACGAATAGAAGCGCTCGGCGGTCGGTCCCGCATCTTTCAGAAGCGCCATTCGCTGGTTCAGCGGCGCATGCCAGTCCGCCGCGATCAGCGCGTGATCGGCGACCGGCATCACCTTGGGCGACAGGGCGAGCGAATAGGCGACGATGCCGCCCTGGGCGTTGCCCGAGGTGGCGAACAGGGCCGTCTGGCTGACGTTCTCGCCGAGCACCAGCTTCGGCTGGATCGGCTGCCACAGCCCCGCATGTTGCAGCGCTTGCTGCGCGGCCTGGCCGTAAGGGGCATGTTCCGGGTTGGCGATCGCGAAGCGGGTGAGCCGTCCATCGGCGATCGCGGCCTTGAGATCGTCCAGGCTCCCGTCGGCCTTCAGCGGCGAGCCTTTCGGAACGATGAGCACGATTCGGCCGCTGCCGTAGAGCAGCCCCTCGTCGCGGGTGAAGCCGTCGCGGGCAAGGTCGAGCACGTAGCGCTCGTCAGCGGAAAAGAACAGTTCGAACGGCGCCCCCTGGCGGATCTGCGCGGCGAAGTTCCCGGACGAGCCGAATGTCAGCCGCGGTTCGAGCCCCGTCTCGGCCGTGAACGCGTCTGCGATTTCCTCCATCGCTGCCTGCAGGTTGGCGGCGACCGCGATCGGCGGCGCGTCGTCCGCTTGGACCTGGCCGACCAACCCGGACAAGACGGTCAGGACGGACAGTACCCCGGCCGCAGCACCCAATACCCCCCGAAACAATGACGTCGTCCAACTCATGGCCATCCCCCATCGATATGTCTGATCAAATATATCGACCATCGGGCGGAGTTGCCAAGCGTTATATTCATTTGGACATATCGCTGATTTCTGCCCGCAGCGCGGCGATATCGGCCTCGACGGCCGCGCTTGCGGCCTGTTCCATCCGCCGATAGGCCTCGCGCACCCGCTCGCCGAGCGCCGTGAGCTGCGCCCCGCCGCCGCCGGCGCCGCCCTTGCCGGTTTCCACCAGAGGACCGGCGAACCAGCCGTTCATTTCGTTGACCAGCGACCAGGCCCGCTTGTAGCTCATCGTCATGCGTCGCCCGGCCGCCGATATCGAGCCGGTTTCGGCGATCGCCTCCAGCAGATCCGCCTTTCCGGGCCCTAGCGCGACGCCGGGCACGAGCACCACCCGCAGCCGAACGCCGGTTTTCTTGTTTCCCGCTTTCATGCCGCGATCATCGGCCCGCCGGTGCGCTTTGCCAAGCGCTCAAACCGCGTCAGGCCCACAGGACGCGGCGGGCGAGCAGTTTCTCGGTCTCGACGATCAGAAAGAGCCCGCCGGCCGCGCCGACGACCAGCCCCCAGTCGGAAAGGCTCAGGGATCTAGTGTCGAACATCGTCTGAAACAGCGGCACATAGGTGAACACAAGCTGCAAAACGACGACAGCGGCGACGGCCACAAGTACCGGCACACTGCCGAACAGGCCGCGCCTCGACAGGACGGACCGGCGGACAAACCGGCTGTTGAACAGATAGGCGGCCTCGAAGGCGACGATCACGTTGACCGCGAGACTGCGGGCATGGTCGAGCCCGTTGTCGCTCTCGACGTGAATAAACAGCGCGAAGACCGCGACCGTCATCAGCACGGAGACATAGGCCGTGCGCCAGATCAGATAGGCGCCGATAATCGGTTCCCCCGGCGGGCGCGGCGGACGCTTCATGATATCGGCCTCGGCCGGCTCGACGGCGAGCGCCAGCGCCAGGGTGACGGTCGTCACCATGTTGATCCACAGGATCTGGATCGGTGTGATCGGTAACGGCAACCCGACGAGGATCGCACCGATCACGATCATCGCCTCGCCGCCGTTGGTCGGCAGCATGAAGGCGATCGACTTGCGGATGTTCTCGTAGATGGTACGCCCCTGCTGCACCGCCTTGGCGATCGAGGCGAAGTTGTCGTCGGCGAGCACGATCTGCGCGGCTTCCTTAGCCGCCTCCGACCCCTTGATCCCCATCGCGACGCCGACGTCGGCGCGTTTCAGGGCCGGCGCGTCGTTGACGCCGTCGCCGGTCATCGCGACGATCTCGCCCTTGTTCTGCAGCGCCTCTACGAGACGCAACTTGTGCTCGGGACTGGTACGCGCGAACACGTCGATCTCGGCTGCCCGCTGGGCGAGTTCGCCCGGTGCGAGAAGGTCGAAATCGCGGCCGGTCATCACCTCGTCCGTCGACAGGCCGAACCGCCCCGCGATCGCCCGCGCGGTCTCCGGATGGTCGCCGGTGATCATCTTGATGCGGATGCCGGCGGCGCGGCAGTCGGCCACCGCGGATATCGCTTCCGGCCGCGGCGGATCGGCAAGACCGATCAGCCCGAGCATGGTCAGCCCCTCCTCGAGGTCGCCGAATTCCATGTCCGTCAGGCTCGCGGGTACAGCCCGGCAGGCAACCGCTATCACGCGTTCCCCGGCGGCCGTCATGTCCTCCAGTCGGCGATGCCACATCGCCAGGTCGATGCGCTCGTCACGAACCCTGTCGCGCTGCCGGTCGCAAAGGGCGAGCAGGCGCTCCGGGGCCCCCTTCACGTAGATGACGCCGCCATCGTCGACGCGGTGCAGCGTCGCCATCAGCTGGGACTCGGATTCGAACGGGATCGTGTCGAGCCGCGGCATGACTGCGCTGTCTTCGTCGCGGTCTATTCCCACTTTCGCGGCAAAGGCGAGCAGTGCGCCTTCCATCGGATCGCCCTCGACGTGCCAGTCGCCGTTATGATCGCGACGCAACCGGGCGTCCGAGCACAGGCCGGAGGCGCGCGCGAGCTCAACGAGAGCGGGTTCCGCCGCCCCATCGACCGGCCCGTTCTCGACCAGGACGCCGCCATCCGGCGTGTAGCCGGTTCCGGTGATCCGATAGAGCGTATCGTCCGTCGCGACTTCCTCGACGACCATGTCGTTGCGGGTCAGCGTCCCTGTCTTGTCGGAGCAGATCACGGTGACAGACCCGAGCGCCTCGACGGCCGGCAAGCGCCGCACGATCGCGTGGCGCCGCGCCATCCGCTCGACACCGAAGGCGAGCGCGATCGTCAGGATTGCGGGCAGTTCTTCGGGGATGGCGGCAACCGCGAGACCAACGGCGGCCAGGAACATGTCGCCCATCGGAAACCGATCGACGAGCACGCCCCAGGCGAACACCGCCGCCGACGCGACAAGCACGACGGCCGCCAATCCCTGGCCGAATCGAGCGACGCGCCTGAGCAGCGGCGTCGTCACCGTGCCAATGCCCTCGATCAGCGTGCCGATCCGGCCGATTTCGGTGAGCGGTCCGGTTTCCACCACGACACCCGAGGCGTGACCACGGGTCACCAGCGTGCCGAAGAAGGCAAGATCGGCCCGGTCGCCGATCGCCGCATCGTGCCCGACCGTCGCGACCTGCTTTCCCACGGGCAGCGATTCACCGGTCAGCACCGCCTCGTCGATCTCCAGGCCCTTCACGTGCAGCAGCCGAAGATCCGCGGGAACGCGATCGCCCGGTTCCAGCAGCACGACGTCCCCGGGCACCAGTTCGGCCGCATCGAGCGTCAGGCGCCGCCCGTCGCGCAGCACCGCGGCCTGCGGCGACAGCATCTTGCGGATCGCCTCAAGGGCCGCCTCGGCGCGCCCCTCCTGAACGAAGCCGATCACCGCGTTGACCACCACCACGGCGACGATCACCACGGCATCGACGTAGTGGCCGATCGACACCGTGATCGCCGCCGCGGCGATCAGCAGATAGACGAGGACATTGTGAAAATGGGCGAGAAAGCGCAGCCAGGCGGGACGGCGTGGCGCTTCCGGCAGCAGGTTGGGACCAAAACGGCGCAGCCGCGCGGCCGCATCCCGCGCGCTGAGGCCGGTATGCTCGGTTTGCAGACGCTCAAGCGCATCTCGCGTCGAAAGCGCGTGCCAGGCGATGAAATCGCCCGTCCGCGATTTGCCGTTGCCCGTTGCCACGTCCTTGCCTTGCCTGCCCGTATCGCTACCCGGTCAGATCGACACGCCCAAGCGTCTATGACGCTATCCGATGCGCATCTCAAGGCAGTCGGGTCAGCCGACGGCGAGTGCCGCTCCCGCGAAGGCAACGCCCGCTCCGAGACTGCGCACGAGCACTGACGATACACGGAAGCGCGCAGGTACGATGGTGATTGCGGCCCCGACGCCAAGAAGGATTGCGGTCGCCAGCGCGAATCCCGCCAGATAGTCGAAGCCCGCCGCGGTCTCGGGGATTTCCGTGCCGTGCGCATGGCCGTGGAACATCGCGAAACCGCCGACCACCAGCGCCCCGAGCCAGACCGGCGCCCGGGCGGCCAGCGCAACCGCCGCGCCCACCGCGATTACCGAGGCGAGGATCGCCGGCTCGACGAACGACAACGGCACATCGGTCATGCCCATGACCCCGCCGGCAATCATCACGCCGACAAATGCGGCCGGCCATACCCAATGCGCCGAACCACCGACGAGCCCGGCCCAGAGCCCGACACCGACCATCGCGAGCAAGTGGTCGGGGCCGAGTAGCGGATGGGCGAAGCCCAACGCGAACCCGGACGTCGCGCCGGCCCCGACATGGGCGAGCGCCGGCGTCGCGGCGAGCAAAGCCAGAACGAAAGCGAGTCTTCCAGTCATCATCCTGCTGATCATTGGTGTCCCCTTTCAACGCGAGGCGGCGACAGCCGTGGTTTCGTCCTCTCCGACGGCCGGCTTCAACCCGCCGGCTGCCTCGATGAAGTCGATGATGGTCGGAAGCCCCTCGCCGGTTTTCAGGTTCGTGAAGACAAAGGGCCGTTCACCGCGCATCCGTTTCGTGTCCGAATCCATCACCTCGAGCGACGCCCCGACCAGCGGCGCCAGGTCGATCTTGTTGATGACCAGGAGATCGGATCGGGTGATCCCGGGCCCGCCCTTTCGCGGGATCTTCTCGCCGGCGGCGACATCGATCACGTAGATCGTGATATCGGCCAGCTCGGGCGAGAACGTTGCCGCCAGATTGTCGCCGCCCGACTCGATCAGCACGAGGTCGAGATCGGGAAACCGGCCACGCATTTCGGCGACAGCGGCGAGATTGATCGAGGCATCCTCGCGGATCGCCGTATGCGGGCAACCACCCGTCTCCACCCCGAGGATGCGCTCGACGGGCAACGCGCCGGCACGGGTCAGGATCAGCGCGTCTTCCTTGGTGTAGATGTCGTTGGTGATCGCGGCGATGTCGTAGGTGCCACGCATCGCTTTGCACAGCGCCTCCATCAGCGCCGTCTTGCCCGAGCCGACCGGTCCGCCGATGCCTACTCTCAAGGGTCCGTGGGGAGAGTTCGTCATGTCCTGAACAGCCTCGTGTACTGGGTTTCGTGTCGCATCGACGCGATGTCGGCGAAAAAAACGCAGCCGCCGAGATCTTCGAGGGTCGCCGTCTCCGCCTCCGCCGCGACCTCTGCGACGACGGGCTCGAGAGCGGCCGTTACCTTCTGCCCGTCGGTCTGGCCGAGCGGTATCAGCCGGACGCCCGCCGAGACGATGTTCGCCGCGAAGGCGTGCAGATAGGCGACGAGGGAGGCGTCGAGCGGGATACCGTGCCGCCCGGCCGCGATACCGACCGCGACCGGATACGCGAGATCGCCATCCGGCGACGGCGCGCCGGCCGCAGGCCACGCCGCTTCGGTGGCAAGCACGAACGCCTTTCCCTGAGACAGGGTCTCGACGGCGCGCTCCTTCGATGGCGACAACGCCGCCGCGAGCTCGGCGATCTCGTCCAGCCGCCGCCTGTCGCCCGCGATCATCGCCCGCCAGGTCGCGGCAAACAGGATCGCATCCTGCCGGCCGGCGCCAAAGCGGAGGATCTGCCCGACCCAGGCCTCAAGGCTTGCCGCGTCGACGACATCGCCGGTCTCGACAGCCCATTCGAGGCCGTGGCTGTGCGAGAAGGCGCCCACGGGAAAGGACGGGGAGAGCCAGGCCATCAGCCGGTAGAGAGCCGCGGGGTCGAGGACCTGCCGGTCAACCATCGCCGTCACCGTCATGATAATGATGCGCGTGCGCATGATCGTGCTCATGATCGTGCGCGCCGTGCGCATAGGCGCCGCCTTCCGGATCGAACGGCGCACGAACCGCGTGCACCCGGCCGCCGAGCCCTTCGATCATCTCGGCGATCACGTGATCGGGGCGGATCAGGATCCGGTCGGCCTCGATCGCCGCGGGCAGATGCCGGTTGCCGATATGCCAGGCGAGTCGCATCAGGTGGTGGGCGTCGGTCGCGGTGATCTCCATGAGGTCTTCGTCCGCCGCACGGACGATGACGACGCGGCCATCCTCCAGTTCGAGCCCGTCGCCGTCCCTGAGCGCCACCGCTTCGGGCAGGTCGAGCAGGAACCCCGTCCCCTTGGCGCCGGTCAGCGCGATACGGCGGCGGAAGCGGCTGTCGTGATCGAGCGTCACCGTATCGACGGCCGCCGCGTAGCCGCCTTTCGGAAGAACTTTCAGGGCGCGCAGCATCACCATCCTCAGAACAGGAAATACATCTGCGCCATCGGCAGCACCTCCGCCGGCGGACAGGTCAGCAATTCGCCGTCGGCCCGCACCTCGTAGGTCTCCGGATTGACGTCGATGCGCGGCGTCGCCGCGTTGTGGATCATGCTCGCCTTGGAAATGGCGCGTGTCCCGGCGACGGGAACCAGCGTCTTCGCCACGCCGAGCCTGTTCGACAGACCCGCATCGACGGCAGCCTGCGACACGAAGGTCACCGAGCTCGTCGTCAGCGACTTGCCGCAGGCGGCGAACATCGGGCGGTAGTGAACCGGCTCGGGCGTCGGGATCGAGGCGTTCGGATCACCCATGGGCGCCGCCACGATCGAGCCGCCGAGCAACACCATCTCCGGCTTCACGCCGAAGAAGGCCGGGGACCACAACACCAGATCGGCGCGCTTGCCGACCTCCACCGAGCCGATATGCGCCGACATGCCGTGCGCGATCGCCGGGTTGATCGTATACTTGGCGACATAGCGCCTGACCCGGGCATTGTCGTTGTCGCCGGTTTCCTCGGCCAGGCGACCGCGCTGCACCTTCATCTTGTGCGCCGTCTGCCAGGTGCGGATCACCACCTCGCCGACCCGGCCCATCGCCTGGCTGTCGGAGGCGATGATCGAGAAGGCGCCCATGTCGTGCAGGATATCCTCCGCCGCGATCGTCTCCTTGCGGATGCGGCTCTCGGCAAACGCCACGTCCTCGGGGATCGACGGATCGAGATGATGGCAGACCATCAGCATGTCGAGATGCTCGTCGACCGTGTTCCGCGTGTAGGGCCGTGTCGGGTTGGTCGATGACGGCAGGACGTTGGAAAGCCCGCACACCCTGATGATGTCCGGCGCGTGACCGCCGCCCGCACCCTCGGTATGGAAGGCGTGGATCGTGCGGTCCTTGAAGGCCCGGATCGTGTTCTCGACGAAGCCCGACTCGTTCAGCGTGTCGGTGTGGATCATCACCTGCACGTCGTAGTCGTCGGCGACCGACAGGCAGCAGTCAATCGCGGCGGGCGTCGTGCCCCAGTCCTCGTGCAGCTTCAGCGAACAGGCGCCGCCGAGAATCTGCTCGACGAGCGCCTGCGGCCGCGACGCGTTGCCCTTGCAGGACAGGCCGATATTCATCGGCAGTCCGTCGCAGGCCTCGATCATCCGGCCGATGTGCCAGGGTCCCGGCGTACAGGTCGTCGCCAGCGTCCCGTGCGCCGGACCGGTTCCACCGCCGAGCATGGTGGTGACGCCCGAATAGAGCGCCTCGTCGACCTGCTGCGGGCAGATGAAATGGATATGCGCGTCGAACCCGCCAGCGGTCAGGATCTTGCCCTCGCCCGCGATGGCCTCGGTGCCCGGCCCCACGACGATGTCGACACCCGGCTGGATGTCGGGGTTTCCGGCCTTGCCGATGCCGACGATGCGACCGCCCCTGAGCCCGACATCGGCCTTGACGATCCCCCAGTGGTCGACGATCAGCGCATTGGTGATCACCGTGTCGACCGCGCCGTCCTCGCGCGTCACCTGGCTCTGACCCATGCCGTCGCGGATGACCTTGCCGCCGCCGAACTTCACCTCCTCGCCGTAGGTCGTGAAATCCGTCTCGACCTCGATCCAGAGATCCGTGTCGGCGAGCCGCAGCCTGTCGCCGACGGTAGGGCCGAACATGTGGGCATAGTCCTTGCGGGACATCCTAGCCATTGCGCCGAACTCCTGCGTTCCGAGCGGCGCAAATCCTTCGATTGTTTGGTGCCGGAGATGTTTGCCCCGGAGATTTGCGCCCCAGCAAATTAGGCACGGCCCTTTCCCCTGAAATCGTCCTGAAACGATCCGGACCTAAACGGGCAGCCCGCCGGCCTTGGCATCGGCATCGCGACGCGACGGCGTCGGGGACGGCGCTCGTACCGTTGGAGAAAAGACCTTGAAAACAATCCGGATTCTGATCTCGGCAGGCGTCATCGCCTGGTTCGTTAGTCCCACCGAAGCGGAGACGCCGCTCGAACGGGGCACCTACCTGATGAACGGCCCCGCCGCCTGCGCCAATTGCCATTCGCCGATCAAGCCCGACGGCACCCCCGTTCCCGGCAAGGAGCTGTCCGGCCGGCTCGTCGAGGACAACGAAGCCTTCACCGCCTACGGATCCAACCTGACCCCCGACGAAGAAACCGGGATCGGCGCCTGGACGGACGAACAGATCATCACGGCGATCCGCGAGGGTAAGCGTCCGGATGGCACCATCATCGGCCCGCCGATGCCGATCGGCCTCTATCGTGGCATTTCCGACGAGGATGCCGGGGCAATCGTCGCCTATCTGCGCGCGCTGCCGCCGGTGAAGAACGCCGTGCCGAAATCCACCTACCGAATTCCGCTGCCCCCGAGCTATGGCCCGCCGGTCGGCGAAGTCGCGAGCCCGGAACCGGGCGCAACCGCCGAGTACGGCGCCTATCTCGCCGGCCCCATCGCCCATTGCATGGAGTGCCACACGCCGATAGGGCCGCAGGGACCCGACTTCGCCAATCGTCTCGGCGCCGGCGGCTTCGCGTTCCATGGCGCCTGGGGCGTCTCGGTCAGCTCCAACCTGACGCCGCATGAAGACGGCATCGCCGGCTACAGTGACGAGGAACTCGTCGCGATGATAACCACCGGCACGCGTCCCGACGGCACCCGGATGATGCCGCCGATGGGCTATGGCTACTACGCCAACACCAAGCCGGACGACCTCAAGGCGATCATCGCCTACCTGCGCACGCTTCCCGCCCAGCCCGATCCGCAATAGTGCGGGTTCCAACCTGCCAGGCCCGGATTGGCGAAACCGGGCCTGGACGGACTTGCCAAGAGTGGACGGACGCGGGACCGGCACGTTCAGTTCCCCATGCCCTCGACCAGAATGGTCAGGTCGCCGATGCGCTGGCGCGTCAGACGTTCCAGACATTCGTTGATGACGAGCCCCAGCATCGAACCGCCGCTGACCAGGTAGCCTTCCGCCTGACAGGCGTCATCGCGGTAGGGGATCCAATTGCGCTGCGCGGTCTTCAGGGCGGCGGCCGCGCCGCGCTGATCCTCCGGCAGGTAGCCGTCGATCTCCTTCATCGCCGCCATGGCCGCCTTGTAGATGTCGTTCAGCTCCGCGTCGGCGGCGAGGAAGGATTGCTCGGCGCAGTAGTTGAGCTCGATCTGTACCTGCGGATCGGTGCAATCGATCTTGTCATCCTCGGCCACGGCAGCGAGGGGCAGCATGACAAGAAATGTCGCGAGGCTCAGTTTCATTCGATGTTTCTCCCTTTGTCGCGCGCCTAGAGCGCGCCCATGATTTTCTGGTTGAAGCCGTAGACTATACGCGCGCCGGAAAGCCGGACGAGCGTCACCTCGCGGGTCTGGCCGGGTTCGAAGCGCACCGCCGTGCCGGCGGGAATATCCAGCCGGAAGCCGCGTGCTGCTTCGCGGTCGAAGTCGAGCGCTTCGTTGGCCTCGTGGAAATGGTAGTGACTGCCGACCTGTACCGGACGGTCACCGGTATTGGCGACCGTCAGCGTCACGGTCTCGCGGCCGGCATTGAGCGCGATGTCCCCGTCTGCCGGCTCCAGCACGCCGGGCACCACCGCCACCTCGGCCGCGCCACGAACCGGCTGATGCACGGTGACGAGCTTGGTACCGTCCGGAAACGTCGCCTCGACCTGCACCTCGTCGATCATGTCGGCGACACCGGGCATCACCTGCTCAGCCGAGACGACGTGCGCGCCGGCTTCCATGAGATCGGCGACCGAGCGACCGTCGCGCGCGCCCTCGACGATGAAGTCGGAGATGAGGGCCATCGTTTCGGGGTAGTTTAGCCTCACTCCGCGCTCGAGCCGTTTGCGTGCGACCATCGCCGCCATGGCGACGAGGAGCTTGTCTTTTTCTCTCGGCGTCAGTTTCACGCCCCGCCTCCCTCGGTTTCTAGATGGACCAGGCGCGCGGCAGCCGGATGGCCGTCGCGTTGCAGAGTTTGATGATGGACTGCCGCAGGGCCATGCCATCGTCGGCGACCAGTCGCACGGCCAGCATGCCATCCCAGCCACTCGCCCCGCCGGTCGCCGGGCAATCCTCGAGTGCCGCGCGTGCCGGCGCGACCCGCGCCTCGGCATTCGTCGCCAGCACCAGGAGGGAGGCGAACGCCCGCTTTCCGCCGAGCGTGGCCCTGCCGTCGGTTCCCCGGTTCCCGTGGATCGTCGTATTGTCGGCATAGACGAGCGTGCCACGGCGGCGAATACGCCAGCGATCCGCAATCAGGCCGTCGCGCACGCTCTCGCCATGCGCGGCGCGGCCAAGGATGACGGCTTCGCACAATACGGCTTCCGCATCGTCCTCCATGATCACGTCGAGCCGACGTTCGTAACGTCCGCCGTCGAACAGAATTGTTTCGTGCGGCAGCCAGGCAAGCCGTGCACCGGCAGCGAGCGTCAGGGAGACGTCGAAACGGCCCTCGCCACCGGACGACCGGTAGATTTTCTCGGCAGCCTGCGAGGTCAGCGTCAATGCGGCACCCGCATCGAGCTCGGCCTCGGCGCGGAAGCGGTCCCCGCCCGTGATGCCACCGGCCGTGTTGAGGAGGACGGCCTCCGGAACCTCGGTATCGGATTGACGGGGGAACCGAACCTTGAGCGAGCCGCTCTGATAGCAACGGTCGAGCCGGCTGCGCCCAGCGGCGTTGGCGATACGAACGCGCACGGCCCCCTCGGCGCGCTCCAGACCGGCAGGCGCTAGCGCCCTTCCGACGGGCGCGGCGTTCTCAGACGGTGAGACGGCGGCGTACATCGTCTTCGACCATCTCTTCCCGCGTCCCGGCCAGAACGATCTCCCCGCGGTCCATGACCGCGAAACGATCGGCGAGGTCGCGGGCAAAATCGAAATACTGCTCGACCAGCAGAATTGCCATGTCGCCCTTGTCGCGAAGATAAGCGATTGCCCGGCCGATGTCCTTGATGATCGAAGGCTGGATGCCTTCGGTCGGTTCGTCGAGCACGAGCAGTCTCGGCCGCGTCACCAGCGCCCGGGCGATCGCCAGTTGCTGCTGCTGGCCGCCCGACAGGTCGCCGCCGCGCCGCCGCTGCATGCTCTTCAGCACAGGAAACAGCTCGAACACCTCGTCGGGCACGGCCCGTTTCACGCCCCGGCCAAGCGCGGCGAAGCCGGTTTCCAGGTTCTCCCGGACGGTGAGCAGCGGAAAGATCTCGCGTCCCTGCGGCACATAGGCGATCCCGCGCTTTGCGCGATCGTAGGGGCGCAGGGCCTTCACGTCGCCGCCCTCCCAGACGATCGCGCCGGCGCTGACCGGATGCTGGCCGACGATCGCCTTCAGCAGCGACGTCTTGCCGACTCCGTTACGCCCGAGCAGGCAGGTCACCCGGCCCGGCTCGGCCGGCAGCGAGACATCCCGCAGCGCCTGGGCGGCGCCATAGTGCAGATCGACATGTTCGACGTTCAGCATCGCTCTAGCGTCCCAGGTATACTTCGACGACGCGCGGATTGGCGGACACGTGATCGAGCGAGCCCTCCGCCAGCACCGAGCCCTCGTGCAGCACCGTGACCTTGACGCCGAGGTCGCGCACGAAGGCCATGTCGTGCTCGACGACGACGACCGACTTGGTCTTGGCGATCTCCTTCAGGAGGATCGCCGTCTGCTCGGTCTCCGCGTCGGTCATGCCGGCCGCCGGCTCGTCGACAAGCAACAGTTTCGGCGCCTGAGCGAGCAACATGCCGATCTCCAGCCACTGCTTCTGACCGTGGCTCAGGTTGGCGGCCACCTCGCTGCTTTTCTCGGTCAGGCGGATCGTCTGCAGCAACGCGTCGATGCGCGCGCGCTCTTCGACGTCGGTACGGTGGACCAGCGTCGCGAACGGCCCGCGCGGCGCCTTCAGGGCAAGCTCCAGATTATCCCAAACCGTGTGGCTCTCGAACACGGTCGGGCGCTGGAACTTCCGCCCGATGCCGAGCTCCGCGATATCGGTCTCGTCGAGATGCGTCAGGTCGGTATCGCCCTGGAACAGCACGATGCCCTCGTCCGGCCGCGTCTTGCCGGTGATGACGTCCATCATGGTGGTCTTGCCGGCACCGTTGGGGCCGATGATCGCCCGCATCTCGCCCGCCTCGATGACGAGCGACAGGTCGTTCAGCGCCCTGAACCCGTCGAACGACACGCTGACACCATCGAGATAGAGAAGCGGAGAGGTCGTAGGCTGGGTCATACCGCGCTCCTATTCCGCCGCCTGCGGCTTGCCGGCGAGCGTATTGGTGTCGACGCCCGCTTCGGCATCCCCCGAAGCCTCGCGCAGATCCGCCGCTGAGGGCGCCGCAGCGCGCCGGTAGGTCATGGCCTGCACAACCGCTCCGACGATGCCCCTGGGCAGGAACAGCGTCACCGCGACGAACAGGCCGCCGAGCGCGAACAACCAGAGGTCGGGCAGCGCGCCGGTGAAGTAGGTCTTGGCGTAGTTGACCAGCACCGCGCCGATCACCGGCCCCACCAGCGTGCCGCGCCCGCCGACGGCGACCCAGATGACAACCTCGATCGAGTTCGCGGGGGCGAATTCGCTCGGGTTGATGATGCCGACCTGCGGCACGTAGAGCGCGCCTGCGACGCCGGCGAGTACCGCCGACAGGGTCCAGACGAACAGCTTGTAGTGTTCCACCCGGTAGCCAAGGAACCGGGTGCGGCTTTCCGCGTCGCGTACGCCCACCAACACCTTGCCGAATTTCGAGGACACGACCGCACGGCAAATCACGAAGCCTATGGCGAGCGCGATCGCCGATGCCGCAAACAGCGCCGCCCGGGTCTCGTCGGCCTGTATGTTGAAGCCGAGGATGTCCTTGAAGTCGGTGAGGCCGTTATTGCCGCCGAACCCCATGTCGTTTCGGAAGAAGGCAAGCAGCAGAGCGTAGGTCATCGCCTGGGTGATGATCGACAGGTAGACGCCGGTCACGCGCGAGCGGAAGGCGAACCAGCCGAACACGAAGGCGAGTATGCCCGGCACCAGCGCGACCATCACCATCGCGAACACGAAGCTGTCGAAGCCGTACCAGTACCAGGGCAGCTCCTGCCAGTTCAGGAACACCATGAAGTCCGGCAGGTCCGGATTGCCGTAGACGCCGCGGCTGCCGATCTGGCGCATCAGGTACATCCCCATCGCGTAGCCGCCGAGCGCGAAGAAGGCGCCGTGGCCGAGCGACAGGATGCCGGCGAATCCCCAGATCAGATCGACCGACAGCGCCAGCAGCGCAAAGGTCAGATACTTGCCGAACAGCGTCACCACGTAGGTCGGCACGTGGAAGGGGCTCGACGGCGGCAGGCCGAGGTTCAGCGCCGGCACCAGTACGGCGAGCGCCAGCAGGATCGCGAGGAAGGTCGCCGAATAGCGGTTGAACCCCCTGAGGATCATGCTTCGACCGCCCGGCCCTTCAGCGCGAACAGGCCGCGCGGGCGCTTCTGTATGAACAGGATGATGAAGACGAGCACCAGGATCTTGCCCAGCACCGCGCCGGCATAGGGCTCGAGGAACTTGTTGACGACGCCGAGCGTCATCGCGCCGACGAGCGTGCCCCACAGGTTGCCGACGCCGCCGAACACCACGACCATGAACGAGTCGATGATGTAGCCCTGCCCGAGATTGGGGCTGACATTGTCGATCTGGCTGAGCGCCACGCCGGCGATGCCGGCGATCCCCGAGCCCAGTCCGAAGGTGAACGCGTCGACCCAGGGCGTACGGATGCCCATCGAGCCGGCCATCGGCCGATTCTGCGTC
This sequence comes from Microbaculum marinisediminis, assembly GCF_025397915.1. NCBI lineage: Bacteria > Pseudomonadati > Pseudomonadota > Alphaproteobacteria > Hyphomicrobiales > Tepidamorphaceae > Microbaculum > Microbaculum marinisediminis. The sequence continues at coordinate 140,072 of NZ_JALIDZ010000003.1, read as the reverse complement.
ACCGCACGCATCCTCAGCCCGAAAGATGTGCGTTTCAGCGCGATCACCAGCAGCGCGAAGACGGCGAGCGCGAACAGCACGATGACAAGCCGGTTCCAGGTTATCGACAGTCCGCCGATATCGAAGGCGCCCGACATCCACGACGGCGCGCCGACCTGCCGGTTGGTCGGCCCGAAGATCGTGCGCACGGCCTGCTGCAGGATCAGCGACAGTCCCCAGGTGGCAAGCAGCGTTTCGAGCGGCCGCCCGTAGAGGAAGCGGATGATGCCCCGCTCGATCGCGATCCCGATCAGTCCGGCGACCAGGAAGGCAAGCGGCAGGGCGATGACGACGGAGGCGTCGAACAGGCCCGGCGCATGATTGCGGATCACCTCTTGGACGACGAAGGTCACGTAGGCGCCGATCATCACCATCTCGCCGTGCGCCATGTTGATGACGCCCATCACGCCGAAGGTGATGGCAAGACCGATCGCGGCAAGCAGCAAGACGGAGCCGAGCGAGAGGCCGTACCAGACGTTCTGGACCGCATCCCACAGGGCCAGGATCTGGTCGACATCGCCGACAGCCTGTTCGGCCGCGGCCTTCACGGCGCCCTCGCTGTTGGCAGCGACCGCCGTGAGCAGGCTCAGTGCGTCACGGTCGCCGCGCGCGGCAACGGTATCGATGGCGGCGATCATCGCGGCATCGTCGGTGTCCGAGGACAGGACGATCGCGGCGCGGGCCTGCTCCATCGTGGCGCGGACCGCGGCGTCGCTCTCGGCCTCGATGGCGCCGTCGAGCACCGCCGCCATATCCGGGTCGGGTGAATTGAACAGCGTCTCGGCGGCGGACGCCCGTGTCGCCGCATCGGGCGAGCGAAGCGTCAGGCCGGCGAGCGAACCGCGAATGACGCGGCGCAGGTTGTTGTTGACGCGGATCTTGTCCACCGCCGAGCGGCCTGCCGTACCCGCATCCTCGCCGGTCAACGGATCGGTCAGCGTGTAGTCGCTGCCCGCGCGTTCGGCGACGAAAACCCGTTTGTCGGACTTTCGGACGTAGAGATCGCCCTCGCCGAGAGCCTCCAGCACCGGCGCCACCGCCGGATCGCCGGTCGCGCCGAGCACCGCGATCGCACGCTCGGTCTCGTCGAAACCGCCCACTCCGAGCGCATCGACGAGGCCACGCAGGTCCTGGGCGACCGCTGGCAGAGCCAAAACGCTCAGGACAAGCGCAAGGACGGCAGCAAGACGTCTGAGGACAGGCAGGACAGACATTTGTTGTCCGGAATGCTTGGGTTCTGGATGACCGGCTCGATTGCCAGGAGAAGCCGTCGCCGGCCGGATTTGGCGTTGGCCGCGACCGGCCGGCGACGTCCCCTCTGGTAGCTCTTCAGGCGATCAGGAGCCCTGGCCGCCGCACTTGCCGGATGCCACGTTGAAGTTCCCGCAGGACATCGGCGCGCGCCAATCGGAGATCAGGTCCTTGGAGCCCTCGAGATAGTCCGACCAGGCATCGCCCGGCACGAGGCCCGAGGTTTCCCAGACGGTCTCGAACTGGCCGTCGTCCTGGATCTCGCCGATCAGCACGGGCTTGGTGATGTGGTGGTTCGGCATCATCGCCGAGTAGCCGCCGGTCAGGTTCGGCACGGCGACGCCGATCATGGCATCGATCACCGCATCCGGATCGGTGGTGCCGGCCTTCTCGACCGCCTTAACCCACATGTTGAAGCCGATGTAGTGGGCTTCCATCGGGTCGTTGGTGACGCGGTCCGCGTTCTTGATGAACTCATGCCAGGCGGCGATGAAGTCCTCGTTCTCCGCCGTGTCGGCGCTCATGAAGTAGTTCCAGGCCGCAAGGTGGCCGACGAGCGGCGCGGTATCGAGACCGGCTAGCTCCTCCTCGCCAACGGAGAACGCCACGACCGGAATGTCCTCGGCCTTGATGCCCTGGTTGCCCAGTTCCTTGTAGAACGGCACGTTGGCATCGCCGTTTATGGTGGAGACCACCGCCGTCTTCTTGCCGGCCGAGCCGAACGCCTTGATCTCGGAGACGATCGACTGCCAGTCGGAGTGACCGAACGGCGTGTAGTTGATCAGGATGTCCTCGGCGGCGACGCCTTTTGACTTCAGGTACGCCTCCAGGATCTTGTTGGTGGTGCGCGGGTAGACGTAGTCGGTGCCCGCCAGCACCCAGCGCTCGACGCCTTCGACGTCCATCAGATAGTCGACGGCGGGGATCGCCTGCTGGTTCGGGGCAGCCCCCGTGTAGAACACGTTCTTGGAGGATTCCTCGCCCTCGTACTGCACCGGATAGAACAGGATGCCGTTCAGCTCCTCGAACACCGGCAGAACCGACTTGCGGCTGACCGACGTCCAGCAGCCGAACACCGCCGCCACCTTGTCCTGGGTTATCAGCTCGCGCGCCTTCTCGGCGAACAACGGCCAGTCGGAAGCCGGGTCGACAACGACCGCTTCCAGCTTCTTGCCGAGAAGACCGCCCTTCTTGTTCTGCTCCTCCACGAGCATCAGCATGGCATCCTTCAGGGTCGTCTCGGATATCGCCATCGTCCCCGACAGCGAATGCAGAATGCCGACCTTGATGGTGTCCTCTTGTGCAAGCGCCGGTGCGCCCGTCATCGATAGCGCGACCGCCGCAGCCCCCAGTACCACACTCGCGCCTGTCCAGATCCTCGACATGTGACAACTCCCCTCTCTGAGCGGCGGCCGAACAGTCGGCCACCGTGATGCTGCATCGCAAAAGCCGGGCCAAGTCGATGCAGCACCGCGGAGCGGTTCATAAGAGATTGAAAAATCGAGGATTTCGGAGAAGCCAGAAAAATTATCCGGCTTTTGGCACTGCAAAAGAAATCAGCGCCGCCGAGCGCCGCGCGATTATTTCGTGTGCACAATGATGGCTGCCGAAAAAATAGCCACACGCGGAAACCGCACGGCAAGCGCCCTCCCGGTCACCGGGGAACGATCGCGGAAACCGTGGGGGCGCACGGAACGGCGGCGGTTCAGGACGCGCCGCCCTCCGGCGTGGCCTCAGCGGCCTCCATATCCCTGATCGCCTGCTCTTCCGCCGCCAGTCGCTCGCGCGTACCGGCCCGGTCCGTCGCCAGGAAGGTGTAGATCACCGGCAGCACGAACAGCGTGAACAGGGTGCCAATCAGCAGCCCGGCGACAATCACCACCGCGATCGAGAAGCGGCTCGCCGCACCGGCACCGGCGGCGAACAGGAGCGGCAGCAGCCCGGCGACCATCGCCGCGGTCGTCATCAGGATCGGGCGCAGCCGCAGTTCGGCGGCATGCTGCACCGCCTCCGCACGCGACTGGCCGAACTGCTCCTGCTGCTCGCGCGCAACCTCGCAGATCAGGATCCCGTGCTTGGTGATCAGGCCGATCAGCGTCACCAGTCCGATCTGACTGTAGATGTTCAACGAGGCGACGCCGAGCGCCAACGGTATCAGCGCGCCGACGATCGACAGCGGGACCGACACCAGGATCACCAGCGGATCGCGCAGGCTCTCGTATTGGGCGGCGAGCACCAGATAGATCACGACCAGCGCGAAGACGAACACGAGATAGAGCGCGCTGCCTTCCTGGATGTATTGGCGCGAGGTGCCGGCATAGTCGACGGAGAAGCCGTCCGGCAGCGAGCGGGCCGCCTCCTGCTGGAGAAATTCAAGCGCGACGCCCGGCGTCAGGCCGATCATCGGAACCGCGTTGATCGTCGCGGCGTTGAGCTGGTTGAACCGGTTGAGGCTGATCGGCGCGACTTCCTGATCGATCTCGACGAGGCTCGACAGCGGAACCATGTCGCCGCTCGCGGTCTTCACGTAATACCCGCCGAGCTGCTCGGGGATGAGCCGGTCCGCACGCGGAACCTGCGGTATCACCTGGTAGGAGCGGCCACCGAGATTGATGAGGTTGACGTAGTTGCCACCGGTCATCATCGCCAGCGTCGCGCCGATGTCGCGCATGCTGACGCCGATCGCGCCGGCCTTGTCGCGGTCGATCTTGATGATCGTCTGCGGCGTATCGAACTTCAGGTCCGTATCCAGGAACAGGAACATGCCGCTCTCGCGGGCGGCCTCGACGATGCGATCCGTCACCTGGAGAAGCTGCTCGTAGTCCGCCGTCGTCTGGACGACGAAGGAGACCGGGAAGCCCGCCCCGGAGGTCGGCAACGGCGGCGGCGAGAAGACCGAGGCCTTGATGCCGGGAATCTTGTTCAGGTTCTCCTGGATCACCGGCTGCATCTGCTGGGCGGTGCGCTCGCGCTCGCTCCACGGCACGAAGGTACCGATCCCGATCGCCGAACTGGCGGTGCTGCCGTCGAAACCGACGATATTGAAGGCCAGCTCCGTTTCCGGGAGGTCGGTAAAGGCCTCCGCAACGTCATCGGAGAACAGGTTCATGAAGTCGATGTTGGCGTAGCTCGGTCCGTTGTAGAGCGTGAACAGCGCGCCCTGGTCCTCGTCCGGCGCGAGTTCCTGCTGGATCGACGGAAACAGAACGCCGATCATACCGAACACGATGAGCGCGAACACGATCGTCGTCGGCCGGTCCCGCAGGGAGGCCCCGAGCGCCCGTCCGTAGCCGCGCTGCAGGCGGCCGAACACCTTGTCGATCTTCGCCGCGAAGCCGCCTTGGGCACTGTGCGTCAGGACCTTCGAGCACATCATCGGCGACAGCGTGAGCGCGACGATGCCCGACACCACCACGGCGCCGGCGAGCGTCAACGCGAACTCTCGGAACAGCGTGCCCGTCAATCCGCCGGTCAGCGCGATCGGCGCGTACACGGCCGCCAGCGTTATGGTCATCGAGATGACCGGGTTGGCGATTTCGCGCGTTCCCTTAATCGCCGCCTGGAACGGCGTGAGTCCTTCCTCGATATGGCGGTGGATATTCTCCAGAACCACGATGGCGTCGTCCACGACGAGGCCGATCGCGAGCACCATCGCAAGCAGCGACATCAGATTGATGGAGAAACCAAGCGCGTAGAGCGCCGTCATGACACCGATCAGCGACAGCGGGATGGTCACCATCGGTATGACGGTGGCACGGAAGGATCCGAGGAACAGGAAAATGACCACGATGACGATCAGCGCCGCCTCCGCGACCGTCTTTACCACCTCGAAGATGGATTCCTGAATGAACTCGGTGGCGTCGTAGGCGATCTCGAGATCGAGCCCTTCCGGGAGTTCGTTCTGGATTCGAGGCAGTTCCTTGCGGACGGCATCGATAACGGTGATCTCGTTGGCGTCCGAGGCGACCTGAATGCCAAGGAACACGGCCGACTTGCCACCGACGATCACCGCCGAGTCGGCGCTTTGCGACCCGAGGCCGATCGTCGCCACGTCTCCGAGCCGGACGATATCCGTACCGTTGTTGCGCACCACCAGCGCCCGGAAATCCTCGACGGTGGTCGCGTCCGTCTCAGCCCGGTTGGTGACGATGTCGTAGTAGCCCTTGGTGGCGCCGGCGGCCGACGAATAGTTGTTGGCCTGCAGGGCGGCCAGCACCTCGGCGGCCGACAGGTTGAACTGGGCGAGTTTCACCGGATCGAGCCACACCCGCATCGCGAAGGTGCGGTCGCCGAGGATCTCCGGCGAGGCGACGCCCGGGATGACCGACAGCTCGGGCTGCACCACGCGGCTCAGATATTCGGTGATCTGCTCCTCGTTCAGGATTGGCGAGGTAAAGGCGATATACATCGACGCGAACGTGCTGCCGGTCGCCTTCACCAAGACCGGATCGTTGATGTCGGAGGGCAGCTGCGCACGCACCTGGTTGACCTTCGCCGTCACGTCGGTCATCGCCGCGTTGGCGTCGTAGTTCAGGCGCACGTAGACCTGGATCACGCTGACGCTCTGCGCGCTCCTCGAGGTCAGGTAGTCGATGCCGTCCGCCGTTGCCACCGCCTTCTCGATCGGCTGCGTCACGAAGCCCTGCATGAGGTTCGCGTCCGCGCCGGGATAGGTGGTAGTGATGGTGATGACCGTGTTCTGCATCTCCGGGTACTGACGCACCTGGAGACTGAACACGGATTGCAGGCCGACCACGAAGATCAGCAGGCTGACGACGACGGCGAGGACCGGTCGGCGGATGAAGATATCGAACACCGTCTGTCTCCGTCCCCGCTAGTAGGGCTGTTGCGTCACGTCCGGCCGCGTCAGCGGTTCGGACGCCGCGTCGATCTGCATGCCTGGGGAAAGCTTGAGCTGGCCCGACGTCACCACCGTCTCGCCGGCCTCGACGCCCGTCTCGATGACGACCATGCCGTCGCGCCGGTCTCCAGCCTCGACAATGACGCGCTTGACGGTCGGATGGTCCGCACCTTCGGCCTTCGGCTCGACGACGTAGGCGAAGTCGCCGTAGAGATTGTAGCTCACCGCCGACTCCGGGATCACCACCACTTCGCGCTCGTCGGCGAGGTCTACCTGGACGCTTACGAACATACCGGGACGCAGGATTCCGTCGAGATTGGGAAGGCTGCCTTCCACCCGGACGACGCCCGTCGCGGGATCGACCTTCGGTTCGAGCGACGTGATCTCGCCGGTGAATGTCTTGCCGGGAACGACATCGGCGAAGACCTGTATCGTGCGACCGGGGACGACCTCGCGGACGTCGCGTTGGCCGACCGAGAATTCCACTCGCAGATTGGTCAGGTCCTGGAGATTGACGATCGCCGTGCCCGGCTGGATGTACTCGCCGACGTCGACCCGGCGGATACCGAGCTTTCCGTCGAACGGCGCCGTGATCGTCTTCTTGGAGATTTCCGCGTCGAGCGCGGCGACCCGCGCCTTCGCCGCCTGCATGGCGAACAGGTTCTCGTCGATCCGCGCCTGCGAGACGACGGCGCCCTCCTTCAGCGAGCTGACACGCTTGTAGTTCGCCTCCGTCAGCTGCGCGTCGGCCTCCGCCGCGTCTCGGTTGGCCTGCAGGATGTCGGAATCGAGGACGACCAGGGTCTGGCCGGCTTTCGCCTCCTGCCCGGATTTAAAGAGGATCTTCTGAATCTGGCCGGGAACCGCGGCCGTGACGTCGACGCCGTTGAACGCCCGCAAGGTGCCGACCGCCGGCACCGTCGTGCTCCACGTCTCCGCCTCCGCGTCTGCGACCGTGACGGTGACCACCGGCTTCGGCATGTTGGCGAAGAACTCGGCGATCTTCATGTTCTTGAACTGGATGAAGCCATAGACGCCGCCGAAAACGACGCCGGCCCCTACCAGCATCACCGCCATCCGTTTCCACCGCATGCGCCACTCCGGTCCACAAAAACGCACGCGGCCTTTCGCGGCCGCGTGACACAAAATCCGAGGCGCTTATTTATTGCACAGCAGCAAAAGCTGCCAGTCCCCCGCGGCGGCGTAATGTCACGGAAGCGTGATGAGCGGGCCTACGGTCAGAGGTTGGTTGCCGCAGAATCCCAGGCGTGGAGCGATGAGTCCTGCGTTTTTCGCATAGCACCCAGATCGTTCAACGCGACCACCGACTATCCGTCAGAGGCAATCGCTTCGCGAATATAACGCGCGTTGAAGGCCGCATAGCCCTCCGAGACGTTCTCCAACCTGTCCTTGAAGCGCGAATGAACCTCCGGCAGCGCATGGAACGGAATGCCCATGAACGCATGGTGCTCCGTGTGATAGGGCATGTTCCAGGCGACGAACCGGACAAATCGCGTCGTCAGCGTCGTGCGGGTGTTGACGAATGGATCGCCGATAAAGGCGCAGAGCCCGTGTTCGGCCAGGAGGTAGAGCCGCAGCGCGGGCTGACCGAGCAGCATCGGCACGATCCAGTACCAGAGCAACACGTCGGTTCCGAACGCCACCGATCCGACAGCCAGCGCGCAATAGAGAAGAAGGAACCAACGCGCCTCGGCAACGACGCGCGGTTTCAGTCCTTCGGACACGTAATGTTCAGGGACAACCCCGCGTGCGTGTGTAACGAGGCCCGCGATGGCACCGGCCCAGACCTTGAGCCCGCTGACATGCCACAGGTAGAGCGGCCATGTGTCGACGCGCTTGTGGTCGAGTTCCGGATCCTCACCGGGGATCTGCGTGTGTCGGTGATGGGCGAGATGAAAGGCACGAAACCAGGCCGGCGGCACCATGGTGACGAAGCCGGCAACATGGCAGACGGCAGCGTTCAGCCAAAGCGACGCAAAAGCGGTGCGGTGCATCGTCTCGTGCACGGCGCAGAACAGGAAGACCAGGAAAACGCCCTGAAGAAACATGGCCGGCACCATTAGCCAGCCACCAGACGTCGCGTAGATCAGTAGCGAGGAAAGCGCGATCAGCCCCACATGCCCTCCAAGGCGCAGGAGCCCCTTCGAATCGGACCGCGCCGAATGCGCCTTCAGAAAGCATTTGTCGCCGGGGTCAAGAACGACCGGCCCACCCATCTGAAACCTCCCAGCTTGATGTGCCCAAAGCTGGAATCTAGCGCCGCTATTCCGCCCCGGCAACGAAACACCGACAGGCGGCTGCAGGAGGGGCAGCGGTCCCAAGACGCGTTGCGGCAGGTCAGCGGCGCATCGTCCGGGGAAACCCGACGCGCGCCTAGCCCGCAGCCAATGCCAACGCGCGTGGCTCCGGCGCACCGCGCAGAAGCTTCTTCACGGCCGCACTCGCAGCGACCTCGCCCTTGTTGGCATAGACCTCGTGCTGACGTTCGATCGACTTGGGATCGTAGAGATAGTTAACCATCAGCCCGTAGGACTCCGACAGTCCCTTGGGCGACGCATCACCCAGAAAATCGATCTGCTCGAGCCGGGCGCCGTTGCCGAGATGGAAGCGCGCCACCGGGTCGGGCGGCGTGCCGCGGTCGGTCTTGGCCTGCAGGTAATACTGCGCGGCCAGCCGCGTGAGCACCGGGCGCACCTCGTCGACGATCGCGGCATCGCCGTTCCAGCCGGGCGTGTCGGTCAGCGCCAACTTCGCTTCGTCGCCGGGAAGCAACGTACCGTTGTTCTCCGAAGTACGTTGCGCCTCGACCCACCGGCGGAAGGTCGGCGCCGGTGACAGCGTCACGAAGCTTTTCAGCGACGGGAACGCGCGCGCCAACTCGTCGACGACCTGCTTGATCAGGAAATTGCCGAAGGAAACACCGCGCAGGCCCGTCTGGCAGTTCGAGATCGAATAGAACACCGCCGTCGTCGCCTGTGCCGGATCGATCGGCTGCCGGTCCTCGGCGAGGATCGGACCGATCGCATCGGGAATCTCCGTCGTCAGCGCGACTTCGACGAAGATCAGCGGCTCGTCGATGAGCGCGGGATGAAAGAAAGCGTAGAGCCGCCGATCCGGCGGATCGATGCGCCGGCGCAGGTCGTCCCAGCCGTTGATCTCGTGCACCGCCTCGTAGCGGATGATCTTCTCCAGAATCGCCGCCGGCATCGACCAGTCGATGCGGCGCAGCACCAGGAAACCGCGGTTGAACCAGGACCCGAGGAGATGGGCGAAATCGTCGTCGACCGGCTTGAAATCAGGATGGTCGCGCAGGCGCTGGAGCAGGTCCTCTCGCATGGCGACCAGCGCCGCCGTGCCGCCGGGGGCCCGGTTGATACGGCGGATCAGCTCCTGCCGGCGCGGTTCTGAGGCGCCATGAAGCCGCATCGCGTTGGCCTCGCTCGGATCCTCGATATAGGCCCGCGCTGCCTCCTGCACCGTCTCGGTATCGGCGCCGAATTCGGTGGCGAGCGCCCGGAAGAAGCCGGTACGCCCCGCCGAATCCAGGCTCGCATAGGTGTCGAGCAGGTCGCGCGCCATCGCAACGCCCGTCGCCTCGCCGCGGCCCGACAGGAGATCCTCGGCTAGCCCGGCGACGCTCCGCCCGGACGGCCGTTTTTCCCGGCCACGCTCGACGATGGCGCGTCCCCGGTCGACAATCGTCGACAACAGATCGTTGAAGAAATACGAGGTCATCGCAGCCTTTCCCCGAACGGCCGAACCGGCAACCCTGTCGCCAAAGTCATATAGGCGCCCCCGCGCCTCCGGCGACATCTCGTATATCGCCGAGATCAGCGCGACGCGAGCCGGTCCGCTCATTTTCCTTGCTGCCGGCCGACGCCGGACTTCGTTCAAGGTTCCCATAGCCCCGTTACCTTGCCGCTAACGCCGAATGGAATCGAAATGCGGCAAGTCTCCCAGGGTTCCGTGACGCCGCGATATCGGTGGTGTCAGCCCGGCTCGCGCACCAGTACGGCTCCGCTTCCGTCGGGAGGCGCGCAAACCAGGCCGCATCTCCACGCCAGCGTGGAGATGTCCGCCCGTGTCTCCCGGATAATCGACGATGTCGCCCGGACCGCATTGAATTCTATGTATGGTTCGAAAACGGTACGGTTGCCGACAGAAACGAACAAGAGAGCGCTGGATGCTGACGCAAGCCCAGAAGGGAGAGAAGTTCCAAGACCTTCACCACGATACCGGGCCGTTTGTCCTGCCGAACGTCTGGGACATCGGATCGGCGCAACTCTTTGCGGGGCTTGGATACAAGGCGCTGGCCACGACCTCGTCCGGCTTTGCCTACACGCACAACTTTCGCGACGGCGAAGGGGATTTCGGCCTAGATCAGGCGCTCGCCCATGCACGCACAATCGGTGAGGCGACCGGCTTGCCCGTTTCGGCCGACCTGGAGAACGGCTACTCCGACGATCCCGATGGTCTGGCAGAAACGATCACCAAAACCGCGGCCGCGGGTCTTGTCGGCTGCACCATCGAGGACACCCACCCCGGCGAGCCGGGTTTCTACCCGTTCGACGTCGCCGTCGCCCGCATCGAAGCGGCGGTCAAGGCGGCCAGGTCGCTGCCGTTCCCCTTCATGGTGACGGCCCGCGCCGACGGGCTTATCAAGGGCCTGTACGATCTCGACGAGGCGATCCGCCGGCTGCAGGCCTATGAAGCGGTGGGCGCGCCGGTCGTCTATGCCCCGTTCCTGAAGAGCCTGGACGAGATCAGCCGCGTCTGTGCCTCGGTGAAGGCGCCAGTCAATCATCTGGGCGGTCTGGGCGTCCCGGGCGAGACCGTCGCGTCACTCGGCGAGGCCGGCGTCAAACGCATCAGCCTAGGTGGCTCGCTTGCCCGCGTCGCGCTCGGCGCGGCCTATAGGGCCGGCAAGCAGATTGCGGAGACCGGAACCTTCGACGAGGTTACCGCGGCCCCTGGCTGGAACCCCGTTCTCGCGGCCATAAACGCGGGCAAGCTGATGTGAGCCGTCGGCTGCCCCTACGAGATCAAGATCGCGTTGGCCGACGTCCTTCGCGCGGGGCGATCTTCGAGGCGAACTCACACCGTGTGCAGGTAGAGGTCATAGTCCACGTCGGAAATGGTGCGGGCGACGCGAGCGTATTCGGCCGCCTTCACGGCCGTGAAGGTGCGATGCATGTCCTCGCCGAGCGCGTCCTTGAGGAAGGCCGAGCCCTGTGCCGCGCGGATCGCCTCGCCCCAGTCGCGCGCGATCGCCAGGCTGTCGCCGTCCTTGTAGGCGTTGCCCTCTCGCGCCGGGCCGGGGTCGATGCGGTTCGTGAGCCCGTGGCGGATGCCCGCGAGCACCGTGGTGGCGACGAGATAGGGATTGGCATCCACGCCCGACGGCCGATGCTCGATCCTGCGTGCCATCCGGTCGCCGGCGGGAATGCGCAGTGCGACAGAGCGGTTGTTGAAGCCCCATGACGGCGACACCGGCGCATAGCTCTGCGACGAAAAGCGGCGCCAGGAATTGGCGTGCGGCGCGAAGACGAGCATCGACTCGGCCATCGTCTCCCTCAAGCCCCCAAGCGCATGCAGGATCGTCGGGGTCCACTCCCCTTCGGTCTCCTCGACGAAGACGTTGCCGCCGTTGTCGTCCATCAGGCTGACGTGGAAATGCATGCCCGAGCCCGCATACTGCTCCACCGGCTTGGCCATGAAGCAGGCCGTGACGCCATGCGCCCGCGCCTGGGCCCGCACGATGCGCTTGATGCGCATCAGGTCGTCAGCCGCCTGCATGACATCGGTTCGGTAGTGCAGCGTCAGCTCGTACTGGCCGGGCGCGAATTCGGAGATCAGCGTCTCGGCCTGAATGCCGGCCATTTCGGCGCTCGCATAGACGTCCGAGAACAACGGCAGCATTCCGTGCAGGTGATCCACGGAATAGACCTCCGTCCTGTGGCTCTCACGCCCGTCGAGCACGTCGGCAGCGGGCCGCACCTTGCCGTCCGGCCCGCGTTCGTTGGACAGCAGGAAGAACTCGAGCTCGAAGGCGCCGGCGGCATGCAGCCCCTCCGCGGCGAGCGCATCCACCTGCCGCTGCAGCGCATGGCGCGGGTCCGAGCTCATTGGCCGCCCGTCGAGTTCGTAGAGCGATACGAAGACCTCGCCCCGCGCAGGCATCGTGTTATGCAGGGGTTTCAGCGTTCCCGGGACCGGCCAGGCGCGCAGGTCGCCGTCGCCCTGATCCCAGATCAGCCCGGTCTCGTGCACGTCCTCTCCGCAGATATCGAGGCCGAGGATGGAGATCGGCACGTGCCGGCCATGGCCGAAAAGGCCGGCGAGCTCATGACGCCGAATGATCTTGCCCCGGCCGATGCCGTTCGAATCGTGCAGCACGATATCGATAGCCTCGATCTCCGGATACGCCGCAAGAAAGGCGTCCGCTTCGGCCGGCGTGGAGCCGGAAGGACTTTCGATTGTCATTGTGTCACCCGGGAAATTCGCAAAGCGCCGCGTCAAAGGCGGCGACGGCATAGTCTATCCGCGCCGAATTCGTCGCCGGCGCAATCAGCGTCGGAATGAAGAAGCGAGCGATCAGGTCGGCCATGGTTGTCTCGAACGGACGCGTTACCTATACGGCGGGGGTCTCGGACCGATCCGGGACGCCTCCCCGCGTTCGAAGACCGGAAAGGTGTCCCCACAGTCGTCGAATGCACGTGTGTATCATGGCTTCGCTGGCTGTCAGGCAAGCGAAAAAACCGAAAGCCCGTCGGGATGGAGGTACGGTCACGATAGACCGTCTCGCCCTGTGTGATTGAGGAAGAAGACCGATGACGAGCGACGCCCGGATGATCGTCTACCATATCCCCGTCTGCCCTTTCAGCCAGCGGCTCGAGATCCTGCTGGACCTGAAGGGCCTGAAGGACGCCGTGACCTTCCACAAGGTCGACATCACCGTGCCCCGCCCCGACTGGCTGCAGCAAAAGCTCCGCAATACCACCGCTTTGCCGGCCCTGGAGACAGAAGACGGCCGCATCGTCAAGGAGAGCCTTGTCATCCTGCGCTATCTCGAGGATCGCTTCCCCGAACCCATGATCCGGCAGGCCGATCCGTATCGCCATGCCGTCGAGAACATGCTGATCGCCTTCGAAGGCGACTTCACGACGACCGGCTACCGCTATGTGTTGAACCAGGACCGCGACCAGAGGGACGCCTTCCGGCAGGCTATGCTGGCGCAATACCGCAAGCTCGACGATTTCCTCGCCCACCACAGCCCGCAGGGGACGTTCCTGTTCGAAGAATTCGGGCTCGCCGAAACCGTCTTCACGCCGATGTTCATGCGGTTCTGGTTCCTCGACTATTACGAGGACTTCGCCCTGCCGGACACGGCGGACTATGCGCGCGTCCGCAGATGGCGCGACGCCTGCATGAGCCATCCGGCCGCGCGGCAGGTGACGCACGACGAGATCGTCAAGCTCTACTACGACTACGCCAAGGGCGCGGGGAACGGTGCCCTGCTTCCCGGGCGCCGGTTTTCCAGCTTCGCCTTCGAACCGCACTGGGCGACGCGACCGATGCCGCCGCGCGACAAGTACGGCGTTAGCGCGACCGACACCGAGCTGGGTCTGGTGGTGTAAGAAACTGGTGCGGCGAACTGAATTCCGATGCGCAACGAAGCGCCCGTCTGACGTGAATGATGCGGACTGCTCGCCGCGACACTGACGGCGAACGCTCCGGCTGCGGATCGGAGACACCACTGCGCTGAAGGCCCGCGTCGAGCCGTGGCGCTGGGTATCCCGCCGGATCACGAAGAGTTGGCCGTCCGCGGCGCGCCCCCCCTCTACGGGCTCCTGCGGCCAACGCCGTTCGTAACAGACACCGCGCCCGACGCGGGGGCGCCGCGCTGCACCAGAACGATCCCGGCAAGCACGAGGACGACGCCGACGGCCTGCGCCGAGGCAAGCCGTTCCGTGAACACGGTGGCGCCGATCGCGAGCCCGAGAATCGGCACCAGAAACGTGAAGGCATTCGCTCGGCTCAGGTCCACCTCCCGCAGCACCGAAAACCAGAGCCACAAGGCAAGAGAGGTGCCGAACACGGACAGGACAAGGAGGACGAGGACGAACTCGGCCGACCAGGCCAGCGACGAGATGTCTTCCGTCGAGACGGACAGGAGCGCGAGGGGCACCGCGCCGATAAGCATCTGGAAGCCCATCGCCATGATCGCGTCCGCTTTCCCGGTGAGCTGCTTGATGGCGAGGTTTCCTATGGCGACTCCGGCCGCCGCGAGTGCGACATAGCCGATGCCGAGACCGTAGCCGGTACCGTAATCGGCGGTGAGACCGGGCCACGCGATCGCGACGATACCGGCGAATCCGAGTGCGAGGCCGGTCATCCCTAGAATCTTCAACCGCTCGCCCAACACGGCATGGGCCAGGACCGCCGCGAGCAGCGGCTGTGCATTGGCTATCACGGTCGCCAGGCCCGGCGCGATGAACTCGGCGGCATGGAACATGCCGAAAAATCCCAGGCTCGTCGCACCCGCCGCCACCACGGCGATGAGCCCCCAGGATGACACGCCGCGCGGAACGGGACGGTGCAAGGCGACCCCCAGCAAGAGAAGACACGCACCCGCAAGGGCCGCGCGCATGGCCGCGAACGCGAGATGCGGCGCCAGATCCAGGCCTATCGTGATAAGCGGGAAGCAACTCGCCCACAGGACCATCACGGCGACGAGGCGGAGCACTGTGCCGGCGCTCACCCGTCAAACCTCGCGGCGGCGTGTCGAAAAGAGCCTCGCCAGGGAAAGGCAGCGTGTCCTTCGCGGTCCGGTCCAGATCGGACGTTCATATCCGTTTCCGATTCCGGTCTGGCGTGCGGTGCGGCATCAGCTGTCGGTAGAGACGGTCGGTGTCGCGTTTGCGGGCGAGTTCCGTTCCGGGCGTCAGCAGCGCCGCCGTCCCGGTTGCAACGGCGTAGCGAAAGGCGTCCGCCAGGCCATCGCCGACGGAAAGGCGCCATACGAGACCCGCGAGAAAGCTGTCTCCGGCGCCGACGGCGCTCACGACCTCGACGGGGATCGCCCGTGTACGAAGATGGACATCGCGGCTCACCAGCAACGCGCCCTGATCGCCAAGCGTGAGCGCGACGATATCGGCCTTGCCGGCATGCACGAGCGCCTCGGCGGCGCGTTCCCAGTCCCCTTCCCGGTCGAGCGGCAGTCCCGTGAGGTCTCTGAATTCGCGCAGGTTTGGCTTGACGAGGTGGACTCCCGCCTCAAGGGCAGCGGCAAGGGCCGGTCCGGACGTGTCGAGCATGATGCGGGCGTCGATCAAGGCCGCGACCCGCGCGAGGCGCGCGAAAAAATCGTCGGGCACCCCCGGCGGCAGGCTTCCGCTGGCGACGATATAGCGCGGCGGTTCGACAAGCGCCGCGACGCGGTCGAGACACGCCTGCCACTCCGCCTCACTGAGCGGCGCCCCCGGAAGCAAAAATCGGTACTGGTCGCGGTTGGCCTGATCGACGACGGTAAAGCTCTCGCGCGTCTCGGCTGCGGCCTGGATCGGAATGCTCAAGATGCCTTCCTCGTCCAGCAGGTGACGAAGCCGATGCCCCGCCGCCCCGCCGGCCGGATACAGCGCACGGCAGTCACCGCCGAGACGCTTGATCATGCGGGCGACATTGACGCCACCGCCGCCCGGATCGTGCCGAACGTTCGTGCATCTCAGCTTGCGAACAGGGACCACCTTTTCGGTCGAGGCAGACACGTCGATCGAGGGGTTCATGGTAACGGTCAGAATGGCTGTCATGGAGGCCGCTCCAGCGGTTCGGCGCTTCGCAAGAACGCGCCTCTGCGGGCACGGTGACGTTCGGCGCGCGATCTCTATTCAACGCGCTCCCGCGTTCTCTCGACACGGCCCGGATGTGGCCGAACGCCACCGTCGATTGTCTGGCAGCGGAACCTGAGGACATCGCCGGCCCCGAAATCGTGAAAATGATTGCGTACGCCGATCCGGTCCGGTCCCGCCCAGCCGTGAGGCGCGGAAACCGTGAGATCGTCGCAACCGATGCGGAGGTAGAGCCAGTAGCCACGGTAGATGAGCTTCAGGCTCAGACCCTGCAAATCCGCCGGCAGGCAAGGACTGATGCAAAGCGCGTCCTCGCGGAATTCAAGCGCGATCTGGCCACGCTGTACGAGGTCGACCGTACCGGCCATCGCGCCGAGATGGACGCCCTCCGCGGTCGTGCCGCCCTGGATGTCCGCGACATCGCTTTCAAGCGCCTCGTCGAGGATCGCCCAGGATCGCGCCCGGTCGCTGCGCGCCAGAACCCACGAGTGGACGACGCGGCTCAGCGTCGAGCCGTTCGAGGTGCGCCGGACGTAGTAGTCGATGTTCCTCGGGATTGCCTCAGGCTCGAGCCGGTAGCCGAGCAAGGCGAACAGGTCGCGGAGCTCATCCGCAGAGAACAGGTAGAAGAGCATCAGCACATCGGCCTGCTTCGAAACCTTGTACCGGTTGACGGTGTCGCCTTCGGCTTCGAGAATTCGGTCGAGCCGCTGTATGTCGTCGTATTTTTGTCGGTAGGCCTCCCAGTCGAACTCCTCCAGACGGTCGTAGCCTTCGAACTGCGCAATTACCCCATCCTCTAGGAAGACGACCCGCATCTTGCGGCTGATGCGATCCCAGTCCGCAACCTCGTCCGCGTCGACGCCGATCAGACGTTCGAGTTCGTCTCGCCGCTCAGTGCCGATGTGGTCGAGGACCTCGATGGCGCGGCGCAGGACCCAGGTGGCCATCAGGTTGGTATAGGCGTTGTTGTCGAGGCCGGGCGCCTCGTGCCAGGGATAGCGGTCATGGAACTCGTCGGGGCCCATGACACCGCGGATCTCGTAACGGCCGAGCATCTCATTGAAGGTCGCAACACTTGCCCAGAAGCGAGCGATCTCAATGAGCATCTCGGCGCCATAGTACGCCAGAAATTCGCGGTCACCCGTCGTCTGCCAGTAGCGCCAGACATTGTAAGCGATGGCGGCGCCGACGTGCCGTTGCAGCCGGCTGTTGTCATGGGTCCATCGGCCCGAACGCGGGTTGAGGTGCAGCACCTGGCTCTCCTCACGTCCACTCGAGCCGCTTTGCCAGGGGTACATGGCACCGCGATGGCCGGCCTCGCGCGCAAGCCGGCGTGCCGCCGGCAGACGGCGGTACCGGTAGAGCAGCAGCGAACGGGTCACCTCCGGCAGATGGAAGTTCAGGAACGGTAGGATGAAGAGTTCGTCCCAGAAGATATGGCCGCGGTAGGCTTCTCCGTGCAGACCGCGCGCGGGTACGCCGGCATCGAGCTCCGCCGTGTTGGGCGAAACGGTCTGGAGCAGATGGAAGGTGTGCAGCCTGAGGTCAATCTGCGTGCGGTCATTCCCTACCAGCGCGATGTCACAACGGTCCCAGAGCGTACGCCACACCAACGCGTGCGAAGCGACGAGCGCGGGGAAGCGCTCGGCGGCGGCAACGGCCTGCAGCGCTGCATCGCGCGGCTCGGAGATCGCGCGATCCCGGGATGTGAATAAGGCCACGACCTTTTCGATCGTGACCGCCTGCCGCTCGGCAACGGCAAACCAGAGATCCTGCCCCACGTAGTCGTTTTCATGGATGCCATGCCGTTCGACGTCGACCGGCTCGCCATTGCGGAAGAGACGGGTCGTGGCCGCTTGGGCGATGCGGATATGCGACTGGGTCGTCTCGGTCAGGAGCAGGACGCCGTCTTCGCCGACAGACGAGGCTTCGAGCGGCGCGAGATGCTTGTTGCTGAGTGCTCGGTAGCGTTCAACGCCCCCGTTCACCACCCGACCATCGAGCGCTGAGCGCACCTCCATGCGACCGGACCAGTTTTCCGGCCGCAGTTGCATCTCAAGGGCAGCAATGTGGGCCTGCCCCATGTGCACGATCCGGCGGGTCGCGACCGAGGTCTCCCGGCCTTCGGGGTCGCGTACACGCATATGGCGTTCAAGGAGACCGGTCTCGAGATCGAGCGCCTGACGGTACTCGAGCACCTCGACGTGGCACAGGTCGAGCCACTCACCACCATCGGGCCGGAAGCGAAGCGGCAGCCAGTTGGGGAGGTTGACCAGGTCTTCGTTCTCAACCGTCCGGCCCGCGATGTCTGTCGTGAGCCTGTTGTAGCCGCCGGCAAGATAGGTGCCCGGATAATGGATATCGTCGGCATCGGCTTCTTCCGCGGCGCCGCGCGTCGCGAAGTAGCCGTTGCCGAGCGTGCAGAGCGCCTCGCGCAAGCGCTCCTCGGCGGGCACGAAACCGTCGTAGATCAGCTTCCAGCCGTCATCGGCCATGGCGGCGGCCCTTCAGCGTCGCGGCGAGGCGGGCCAGAAAATTGCGGACATCGGCGGGCCTGTCGAGGACATAGCGCGCGGCCGTCTCCCGCGCCGGGCATCCCACCAGGATTCCGATGCCCCTGCCTTCCAGCGCCGCGAAGACGTCCTCGTCGGTCGTATCGTCGCCAAGATAGAAGGGGAGTACCGCCGCCCCGTCGAGCCCCAGGGCCTGGAGCAGCCACAGGACTGCCCTGCCCTTGTCCCAGTCGAGGCGCGGCCGGAGCTCGAAGACCTTCTTGCCGAACGTCTTGCGCAGTTGCGGCACCTCGGCGAGGACGGCATCCACCGCGTCCTCGACCGCCGGCACCCGATCCGCTGCCACCTGGCGGTAATGCACCGCGACCGCGAAACGCTTGGGCTCGACGACCACCCCCTCGACAGGCGCGAGCATCTGCCGAAGACGCTGTGCCGCCTCATTGACGGCGGCAGCGAAGCTGGCTCCCACCTCGTGCTGAAAGCACACCCCCTCAGGCCCGGCGATATCGAAGCCGTGGCTGCCGGCGTAGATGAGGCCGTCGAGCCCGACCAGGCGCTGCACGTCGGCGCGATCGCGCCCACTGACGATCGCCACGGTGCACAGACCGGCCAGGGTCCTGACGGTCGCTCGCATCTCCTCCGAAAGAACGGCCAGGTCGGGCCGCTCGACGATCGGGGTCAGCGTTCCGTCATAGTCGAGGAAGACCGCCGCCCGTCTTCCATCGAGCGCGCTTTCGATCTCCGCGTAGTGGTTGAGCGCCCGCGGCACGGCATGCAACGCCCGACCAGCGGTTTCCGGCCGCATCCGTATGTGGAGCTCGGCCACATCCTGCACGACGACATCCGCGCCGTTGCGTTTGAGTTCGTCCGCCTGATTGCGGCGATCGATACCGACTACAAGACCGAAGCCGCCGGCTCGGCCCGCGCGAACGCCGCTGATCGCGTCCTCGAGGACGATGGACCGGCGCGGATCGGCCCCGAGACGTTCGGCCGCCTCGAGGAAGAGATCGGGGGCCGGCTTGCCGTCAAGGCCGAGACGGGCGATGTCGTTTCCGTCGATCACAACGTCGAACAACGCGGCAACGTGGGCCGCCGCCAGCACCGCGTGGGCATTGCGGCTCGACGACACCAGCGCCATCCCGAGATGCCGGCCGCGCAGGCGACGAATGAGCGCGACTGTGCTCTCGAACACCTCCACGCCCTCCCGCCGCAGGCTCTCCCGGAAATATCGGTTCTTCCGGTTGCCGAGCCCGCAGACGGTCTCGCTGTCCGGCGTATCGGACGGATCGCCTTGCGGAAGCGTTATGCCGCGGGACTGCAGGAAACTCGCGACGCCGTCATAGCGCGGCTTGCCGTCGACGTAGCGTCCGTAGTCATTTTCGATGTCGAACGGTCGGAAAGGCTCACCGGTTCTCTGGGACCGTTCCTGAAGATACTGGTCGAAGAGCCGCTTCCAGCTTGCGGCGTGAACGCGCGCCGTGCGGGTGACGACGCCGTCGAGGTCGAAGATGGCCGCATCGAAATCCGCGACACGCAGCCCCACGTCGCACGCGTCGCAACGATCAGGGCCCGCCACGGCCGGTGCGCCCTGCATGCCGCCCGGCACCGCAGGCGCACCGGCATTCGTTGCGAAGTTCGTTGATCGCGGGGGCGATTGCGCCACGACGGAACCTCCCGCCTCACCCCGTCTCGGCGCGCCGCTGCGCCGCTTCGGCCGCCGCGACGTGCCGTTTGACGGCGACAAAGCTATCGGGACTGACCGACATCGAGTCGATCCCACAGTGGACAAGAAACTCGGCGAATTCGGGGTGGTCGCTGGGCGCCTGGCCGCACAGACCGATTTTGGCACCGGAGTGTCTGGCGGCCTCGATGACCGTACGAATCATCCATTTGACCGCCTCGTCCTGCTCATCGAATAGCCCGGCGAGTTCGTCGGAATCGCGATCGACTCCGAGCGTGAGTTGGGTCAGATCGTTCGAGCCGATGGAGAAGCCGTCGAACCGCTCCGCGAATTGCCGGGCAAGAACCACATTCGACGGGATTTCGCACATGACATAGACGGCGAGCCCCTCTTCGCCACGCCGCAATCCGTTCTCCGCCATTGCCTCGAGCACGCGATCGGCTTCGCCGATCGAGCGGCAGAAGGGGATCATCACCACCACGTTTCGGAACCCCATCTCCGTCCGGATACGACGGAGGGCGCGGCACTCGAGGGCGAAGCCGTCCCGGTAGCGCGGCGAGTAGTAGCGCGAGGCGCCACGCAGGCCGAGCATCGGGTTCTCCTCATCGGGCTCGAACTGGGCGCCGCCGACGAGGTTGGCGTACTCGTTGGTCTTGAAGTCGCTCATGCGCACGATCACCGGGTTTGGGTGGTGCGCGGCCGCCATGCGGGCGAGCCCCCGGGCCAGCCGGTCTACGAAGTACTCGGTCTTGTCGATATAGCCGCGCGTCAGTTCGGCGATCCGCTGTTTTGCCTTCTCGTCCTCCAGGGCGTCGAAGTGGACGAGAGCCATGGGGTGGACCTTGATGTGGTTGTTGACCACGAACTCCATCCGGGCGAGGCCGACGCCGTCGGCCGGGAGCCGCCACCAGCGGAAGGCCGCGGCCGGGTTGGCCAGGTTCAGCATGACTGCCGTGCGGGTCTGCGGGATGTCGTCGAGCGATAGATCCGTGACCTCGAACTGGCCGATCCCCTCGTAGACAAAGCCCTCGTCGCCCTCGGCGCAGGACACGGTCACGTCCTGGTCGTCGTGCAGCACCTCGGTCCCGTTGCCGGTCCCGACGACCGCCGGAAGGCCAAGCTCGCGGCTGACGATGGCCGCGTGCGAGGTTCGCCCCCCGTGGTCGGTGATGATGGCCGCTGCCCGCTTCATGATCGGCACCCAGTCGGGATCGGTCGTCGCGGTCACGAGGACGGCACCGTCCTCGAACTGGTCAATCTCGCGGGCGCTGCGGATGAGACACACCGTCCCCGTCACGATCGCCTCGCCGATACTGAGGCCGGTGACAAGGTGTCTTCCCTTGCTCGTGATGCGGTACGACTTGAGGCCGCTGGCGTCCTTACGCGACTGGACGGTCTCCGGCCGCGCCTGGACGATGTAGAGTTCGCCCGTTTTGCCGTCCTTCGCCCATTCCATATCCATCGGTGTGCCGTAGTGCGCTTCGATGGTGCATGCCCATCGGGCGAGCTGGAGGATCTCCTGATCGTCGAGCACGAAGGACACCTGATCCGCTTTCGACGTGGGCACGTTGCGCACGGGACGTTCGCCACCGGCGGCATAAATCATCTTCAGCCCCTTCTGGCCGAGGGTCTTCTCGATGATCGGCGCAACCGTCAGATCGTCCAGGAACGGCTTGAACACCTGGTACTCGTCAGGATCGACCGCGCCCTGCACGACGTTTTCGCCGAGCCCCCAGCTGGCATTGATGACGACGGCCTTGTCGAAGCCGGTTTCCGTATCGATCGAGAACATGACGCCGGCCCCGGCCAGGTCCGAGCGCACCATCTTCTGCACGCCGACCGAGAGCGCGACCTTGAGGTGTTCGAACCCCTTCGCGTCGCGATAGCTGATGGCGCGATCGGTGAAGAGCGACGCGTAGCAGCGCCGACAGGCGTCGAGCAGCGCCGCCTCGCCGCTGATGTTGAGAAAGGTTTCCTGCTGGCCGGCAAAGCTCGCGTCCGGCAGATCCTCGGCAGTTGCGCTGGAGCGAACGGCCACGTCGGTATCGCCTGTGCCAGATCGTTTCGACAGGTCGCGATAGGCAGCCCGGATTGCCGCATCGGTTTCCTGGGGCCATTCGCCACGCACGAAGGCACGCCGAATGGCGTGCCCGGTCTCGTGAAGGGTGGCCTTGCCGGCGTGGAGATCTGTCAGCGCGCCGTCGATCACCTCCTTGAGCCCATTGGCTTCGACGAACCGCCAATAGGCATCGGCGGTGGTCGCGAAGCCGGGCGGCACGGCGACGCCTCGGGACGCAAGGTTTCGGACCATCTCGCCGAGAGACGCATTCTTGCCGCCGACACGCGCCACATCATCGCGCCCGAGCTGGTCGAGCCGGATGACCTGTTGGATATCGACGGCCATGGAATACTCCCCGCAAAGCCCGGCGCGGCAGAAGCGATCACTGCGCGCCGCCACCCGGGTTCCGAAGCGTGCTAGATCGCGGCATAGGGCCGCCACTGCTTTCGCTTGGTTGAGATCGTCGTGCGCAGACTATCGTCGCGTCGGGTCATTTCTTTGATCTCGATTAAGCGCGGCGTACCACCGCGCGGTATGGCGCGAGCCGTTTCCGCTATTTCTGCCTCGGACAAATCGCGTCCAACGGCAGCGCCCGCATCAGTGAACGCGCCGGCAAGCCGCGTCGTGATCGGATCGCCGGCCATGGCTTGGCCGTGCGAGGACGACATCCGCCTCACGATGGCCACCGTGGCCCGCTCGCCCCACTCCACCGTCCTGCTGGACCGACTGTCCGCGCGGGCTCATCGGCGCGGCGCTTTGGCGACCGCCCGCGAGGCTGCGGCGGTGGGCCGCGACCAGTGCGCGCAGATAGTCCTCCCGCCACCCATGCACATCGTGATCCCTGAGTTCGGAAATCATCTCGCGGTAGCGCTCGCGGCGTTCCTCGAGGCACATGACCAACGCTCGCCGCATCGCCGCGGCCATGCCATCGATATCGTAAGGGTTGACCAGCAGAGCGCCGCTCAGACGTTCGGCCGCGCCGGCATAGCGCGACAGCACAAGGACCCCGGGATCATTTGCACTCTGGGCCGCGACGAATTCCTTTGCGACCAGGTTCATTCCGTCGCGCAGCGGCGTGACCAGGCCGACACGGCTAAGTCGATAAAGAGCGGCCAGACGGGTCTGGCTGAACGTTCGGTTGATGTAGCGCACCGGCGTCCAATCGATCCTGGCATGACGCGCGTTGATCCGGCCTGAAAGAGCCTCGAGCCGATCTCTCAGCGCTGCGTATTCGGGTATCGCCATCCGCGAGGGTGCAGCAATCTGGAGCAGAAACGCTTGCCGGAAGTGCGCCGGCGACGTCTCCAGCAGACGTTCAAAAGCCCGGAAGCGGCGTTCGAGCCCCTTCGTGTAATCAAGACGGTCGACACCGATCACGCCGAGCTGACCCTCGAAACAGCCGCGGAGCCGCTCACGAAGCACCCCCGCCTCCTTCGACTCGGCCAGCGCCGAAAATCCGCGCGTATCGATCCCGATCGGGAACACGCCAACGCTGAATTGCCGGCCTCCTACGGCGACGGTTCCGTCCTCGGACACGGCCGCACCGAGATATCGAGTGGCGTAGTCGCAGAAATTCCGCAGGTCGTTTTCACTCTGAAACCCGACGAGATCGAAGGCCGAGAGTGCCCCGATGAGGTTCCGATGGCACGGCAGCGCCGCCAGCGTATCGGCCGGGGGGAAGGGAACATGAAGAAAAAAGCCGATGGGCAGCCGAATACCGAGACGACGCAACGCCTCTCCCATGCAGAGGAAGTGGTAGTCGTGGACCCAGACAGCGTCCGCATCGTGCGCGGCGGCGGCAAGCTGCTTCGCAAAGCGGGCGTTGACGGCACGATAGAGGGCGAAATCGGCTGGATCGAAGCGGACGAGATCGGCACGGCCATGGAGGACAGGCCAGAGTGCCCGGTTGGCAAAGCCGATGTAATATCCGGCATGCTCGTCTGCGGACAGCGCAAGCGCAATGATCGTGTATGGCGTGATCTGCTGGATACGGGAACCGTGATCGGGCTCGCAGTCTATCTGCCCATCCCATCCAAGCCACGTCCCGCCCGACTCCGCCAAGGCCGCGCTGATGCCCACCGCAAGACCACCGGCCGAAGCCTCGTCCCTGTCCAGCGGGGGAAGGCGGTTGGAGACGATGACAGTGCGGTTCACCGCGACACCTCCCTTCAAGATTTTCGTCGTCGGTGTGTCGATCCGATGACTCGAGAAAAGAGCCCAGCCCCAATTATCGGAACCACTGTGCGGCGGCCTCCCGGGTCGATTCTTTGATCTCGATTAAAGGTCGGCGCGAGACGTGCGTGGCGGAGAAGGCCATCGGCGGATTGCGGCAGCCCTTTGAAGCGCTAAGCCTCAGGCAGATCGCAGAAACAGGCTGCCAGCTGCTCGACGGAGTACCTGCCACAGCCCAGCCGTATATCGACCCCGGCGGCCCGCAATCTGAGGATTTCGGGCTCGGCGATGAAGCCGCAGACCAGGCCGTCGGCGCCACTCCCTAGAATAACGCCGCACAGGCACCTGGACGTGCGTGCCGGGTTGTCGTGGAACTCGCGCGCGCCGGTGGCGCTATCCATCACGACGATGCCATCGCACTTGCCGAAAAATGGACATGGCGTCGGGCCCGGACCGAAGTCCATGACGGTCACCGCGATACGTAATGGCACGTTGGATACGGGCATTTGCTGAGAGCCATCGCTTGCTGATTCCAGGCTGTCAGAGCATGCACGTTAGGGCCGATGCCGACGCCCGGACCTTAAACTCGATCAAACATTCCTTCTCGTCCGGCTCCGCCATTGGTCGCGGTGGCCGCGCCACCGTATCAACAGGATGCTGCATGCCCTTGGGAAAGGCGGTATCCTCACGTTCAGGTACCGGCGCCTCACCATTCTCGACCCCGACCGGCTCGTGGAAGAGGCGGCAATCGATACCGAAGGCCTGCAAGCGTGGGGCCGACGGGCACAACTCGAAGAGCCACCCCGGTGTAATCAAACCTGCCCCCGGCCTTCTGATGAGGGGAAACGCGTTAGAACCGAGGCTCCGCGACGGATCGTCCCCTGTCCCTGCAGGGCGCGCGTTCGGGTCTTCGCATCGGCGATGTCCGGAAACTCTTGAAAGGGGAACGCGGGCAGATGGCAAGATCCGGCTACGGATCGAAAAAGAAAGTGCTCCATCACGGCGCCAGTCAGTTGGCGAGCGGCGGCCTTGACGACGCAAGCAGCTTCGAGGTCTTGGGTGCCATCGCCAATTACAAGACGGGAGACAAGGAGGTCCGCGCCGGCCAGGACATCGTGCGGCTCGGTGAGCGGTGTGACGTAATCTACGCACTCGTCGCCGGATGGGCCTTTCTCTACAGCCTGTTGCAGGACGGACAGCGGCAGATTTTGCAGTTCGCGCTGCCGGGAGCACTCCTCGGTCTGGACCTGCTCGGTGGCGGTCACGCCACCTACGGCGTTGAGGCACTGACCGACGTCACGGTCTCCATTCTCCCGCAAAAGGCCTTGGAACCACTCTCGCGAAACCATCCGCAAATAGGTCTTTTGCTCGCGGGGCTGGCGTCTCGCGACCGGCTCCTCTCCTACGACCATCTTACCAGCATCGGGCGGCGCTCGGCGCACGAACGGGTAGCCCATCTGCTGCTCGAGCTGTTCGTCCGCTCCCACGCGCAATGGCCAGGTCATCTGATCGAAGAGATGCATTTGCCCCTGACCCAGGAGCATATCGGCGACGCGACCGGCCTGACGGGCGTCCACGTCAACCGCGTCCTGCAAGATTTTCGACGCGAGAAAATCGTGGAGTTTCGCTATCGACGACTGAGGATCCGCGATCCCGATCGGCTCGCCGACATTGCGAATATCGAGCCGCAAATGGTGCGAGCGTGGATCCGTCACCGACAGCCGGATTGAAGCGTATGCGGCGCATCGAGCACCCGATCGCACGGAAAACACACGCGGCGCACGACGGATCGCTTCGACCTCACGGATTCTTTGATCTTGATTAAGGTTCCGGACGACGGTTGCCGGGAAACTGGTCCGCTCAGATGAGCCCGGAAACCGCCGGGGCAATCGGTGCAGCGGTTCGTCACATAGGGGCGATTGCGCCACCAGTGAGCGCGAGAGAGCCATGTTCAGGCATTGGACCGCCGGTCCGGCTGGTCGCAGTCCCGTCCGTCGGGCAAGGGGCGATGACCAGCCCGGTCATGCGACCGTTCGTTTCGCAAGCTACGAGCCGAGATAGATATGCTCGTTCGGGTGCGACATCTCCTCGGCCTCGAGGTTGTATCCGGCGACCGGGAGATCGGCCGTCTTGTCGATCTGTTGATCGAGCCGCATTGCCGAGACGTCCGATACCTGGTGGTCGACCGCTCTCCTTCACATAAGGAAGTCGCCTTGCCCATGAGTGCGGCCGCACTGCCGCTCATCGACGCACGCCAACTGCCAGTCGCGCTATCGCCGGAGGAAATCTGCGACGCGGCAACGGTGGGGCTTCTGCGCGAACCAACGCGCACCGTGGAGGCAAGGCTGCATTCGCGGCTGCATTGGAATCCCTATTGGCGGCGTGACGAACCGGATCCCGATATGTCGCTGCAGCGGGTCACGAAGATGACGGGAATGCCGGTGCGCTGTGGGCGGAAACCAGGCGGGACGATCAGCGACCTTGTGATCGACTGTACGGACTGGTCGGTCGTGCTGGTCGTGGTTCAGATCGCTCCAACGCGGCAGCGCACCGAGGCTCTCGTCCCGACCGAGTTCATCGACTGCATCGATTGGCACGTGCCGAGTGCCGAACTGCGGCTCGACCGTGATGCGCTGATCGGTGAGGGTACGTCCCGGCCGCAAACGCTGACGGCGGCGGGACTGTCCGAGATCCGCCGGCAATTCGGCTTGCCGCGCAGGCGGGTGGGCGAAGGCTGCGCGTGACCGTAAGCATGGCTGCAAGCCGGCCGCGAAGCGGCGACCGACATGCTCAGATCCAACCGGGCAACGCGGGCGCGACCTCCAGCCTGTCGATGACCCGAGTGACGCCCGGAGCATTCTCGGCGACCACGCGAACGGCCTCTTTAACGGGTTCTTCGGTGACCGTTCCGCGCAGTTCGACGATCCCATTTTGCACGACGACGTCGACCGTGGCGCTCGGTCGCCAATCCTGACGGCCGAGCTCATCCATGATGTGCTTGCGGATATCCGCGTCGTCCACGCTCGCCGTCGGTCTTTCTTCGGCGCGGCGGATGAGGCGGCGCAGCAGGTTGGCTCGGCTCACGATGCCGACAACCTTCCCGTCACGCACGACCGGCAACCGCTTGATCCCCTTGTCCTCCATGAGGTCGACGATCTCGGTGACCGGCGTACGCTCCGTGATGGTCACCGCCGGACGCGTCATCACCTCCTCGACCCTGCGGCCGCGGGATCGCACATAGTCCTCGGCCAACGTCTCCGGACCGACGAGGATATCGAGCCACCGTCGTCTATGGGTCGCGGTGCCGAGTTCCTCGCGGCTCAACAGATCGCCCTCCGTGATCATGCCGACGATAGTGCCCGCCGCATCCACCACCGGCAGGCCGCTGATGCGAAACTGAAGCATCAGTCTCGCCGCATCCGATACGGAGGCATCGACGCGAACGGTCGCGGCGCCGAGGGTCATGATGTCTCCAGCATTCATCTCACGTCTCCCCTTTTCCGTTCTGCTATGCCGGAGCCTACCACGACCACGCCTAGCCGATACGCACGGTGGTGTCGTCAAGGAAGATATATGGAGGAACATCGAGATTGCGCGGGGCCGGCCCGCGCCTGACCCGGCCGGAGATATCGTACAGAGATCCATGGCAGGGGCAGAACCAGCCGCCATAGGTGCCGCGCGGATCCCCGGCGCGCTGGCCCAGGGGTATGCACCCGAGATGGGTGCACACGCCGACGACGATCAGCCATTCGGGCCGCGCAATCCGCTCGGCATCGGCAGCCGGATCGATCAGACGCGGATTGTCGTCGTCGGCCCGCGCCATGGCGATCTGTTCGGGGCCGCGGCGCACGATAAAGACGGGACGGCTCTGCCACATCACCGAAACGCGTTGGCCGACGTCTATCGAGGCGAGATCGACCTCGACGACCGACAGCGCGGTCACATCCGCTGACGGATTCATGGTGTCGATGAATGGCCACAGGGCCAATGCCGTCCCGACGGCCGCCACCGAGCCGGTGGCGATATAGAGGAAATCGCGCCGCCGGGGCCCCGAACCCGGGCGCTCGGCGGCAGCCTCCGCACCGGTGCTCATGTCGTCACTCCTCCTAATAGGCGTCGTGCGCCATCCCCCGGGCCGGCCTCCCCCTGCGTGCGCTCCTCAGGGCCTTCGATATGGCACGGTTGGATACGCCGTCATGGAAGGACCACCATCTGGTGCGCTTCCCCCTTGACCGGGATGGTGCCGCGTGGCGTCAGGGTCGCTTCGTCGACAACCCAGACCTCGGGCTCTTCGCGGCTGGAGACGTAGAGCTTGCCGGTGCCGCGGATGACGGCGAGATGGTAGGGGCCGGGTCCCAACGAAGCCGTGCGCATGCTGCCGGACGGCAGGTCAATCGCCACGACCTTGTCTTCGCCAATGCCGCTGACGTACAGCGTGTCGCCATCGTCGGAGATATCGAGACCATGAAGTTCTCCGCCCACGGCGAAGGTCCGGTCGACGCCACCTTGCTCGATGGCGAGAGCGGAGACGGCCCCGGCCTCGGCATTGGCGACGTACAAGGTACGCCCGTCCGGCGCCAGGACGATATGCTCGGGGGTTTCTCCAGCCGGCAGGTCGCGTCGGACGACCCACCGGTCGACGTCGATCTCGCTGACAGTGCCATCGCCGGCGTTGCTGACGTAGACCCGGCTGCCGTCGGCACTAAACTCCGCGTAGTTCGGCATCGCTCCGGTTCGAAGGAGCGTCCGAACGGTCAGGCCGGACAGATCGACGACGCTGATACCGTCGGCGTTGGGATGGGTCGCGACGGCATAGCGGCCGTCCGGCGAGACGGCGACATGATGGACGGCGCCCGGAACTTCGAGACGCCGGACGGGCTTGCCGTCATCGGCATCGATGATCGTGAGGATACTCACCGCGTTGCCGGAAGAAGCGCCTTTTCGCGCCTTGGCGTCGTGGTGAGCCGCATGCTCGTCTTCGGGCATACCGGCCGGACGGTCGACGGCGGGCATCTGGTCGGATGACGTCTCGGCGTAGCTGCCGGCGACCAGGTAGCGCCCGCTCACGGCGGCGCCCAGGCCGTGCACATCGGGGAGCCCTCCGATGCGGCCGACGACGGTGTCCGTCCCGGCGTCGACGACGATCGCTTGACCGGCACTGCCCTCGGGTATGTAGACGGTCGCGGCCTGTGCCACGCCGAGGGAAGCGACCGACAAGGCCGTTACTCCGGTCAGTATCCTGATGCAGCGTTTCATGGAGTCCTCCTGTCAGCGTGGCGAAGCCGGGCTGCGCACGTTCAAACACGTGCCATCACGAGGCGCGATTTGAGCAGCCGTCCGCCCGGACGTCCTAAAGAGAGATTAAAGATCGGCTGGCGGCCGCCGGCGGGTGCGAATGGTCCTTTGAATGGTCATGTTCGCCCATCGCGCCTATCCGATCACAACGCGGATTTGGACCCGGCCGCACCCGACCTTGCCGACGGCAAATACCCGGCTCCGCGCCGCCCTCAACGGAACACGGCTTACTCGACGATCAGCCGACCGTGGAACATGCCCATGGGACAGGCGAAGGCGAACTCGCCGACCTCCTTCGGCATGAGCTCGACAGCGACGAGCTCGCCTGTGGGTAGCTCGGCGCTCTTGCCGAATTGCTCAAAGACGACCTTGTCGGAGCAGGACGCCGTCTCCTCGCGACGAAAGTTGAGGCGCACCGGCCTGCCGCGGCTGACGATGATGGTGTCGGGCGTGTAGCCACCCTTCACAAGGATCATCGCCTCCTGGTAGCCGCCGCTGGTCTCGGCCGCGCGAATGCCCTTTGCCCGCTTCAGCCAGAAGAACCAGACGATGAAGCCAATGAGCAGGATCCCGGCCAGAAGCACGATCCAACGGTCCGGCGTCATGACGCGGGCCTCCTTGGCTGGAAGAAGCGGAGACGGTTGGCGTTCGTCACCACGGTGACCGAACTGAACGCCATGGCGGCGGCCGCGATCAGCGGTGACAGCAGGATCCCGAGGAAGGGATAAAGAACGCCCATGGCGACGGGGATCCCGAGTGTGTTGTAACCAAACGCACCGATGAGGTTCTGCCGAACGTTGCGCATGGTCGCGCGGCTGATTTCGATAGCGGTGACCACGCCCGTAAGGCTGCCCTTGATCAACGTCACGTCGCTGGCCTCGATGGCGACGTCTGTGCCGGTGCCGATGGCGAAGCCGACATCGGCCTGCGCCAGCGCCGGGGCGTCGTTGATGCCATCGCCGACCATGCCTACCGTCTTGCCTTCGAGTTGCAGCTTCTGCACCTCGTGCGCCTTGTCGTCGGGCAGCACCTCGGCGAGGACCCGGTCGATGCCGACCTCGCGGGCGATTGCGGCGGCGGTGCGCGCGTTGTCGCCGGTCAGCATCACCACCTCGATTCCAAGACGTTTCAGCGTTTCGATCGCGTCCTTCGAGTCCGGCTTGACGGTATCGGCGACCGCGATGAGCCCGGCCGCCTTGCCATCGACCGCCACATACATCGGCGTCTTGCCTTCCGTGGCCAGCTGCTCCCAGTCCGTCGCGAGCGTTTCGATCGCAATGCCGCGGTCGCCCATCAGCTTCGCGTTGCCGAGAAGCACATCGCGCCCGTCGACCCGGCCGGTCACGCCGTGCCCGGGGACCGCCGCGAAAGTCTCCGTATCGGCGAGCGGGAGGCCGCGCTCATCCGCGCCCTTAACGATGGCCTCGCCCAGCGGGTGCTCGGAGCCCCGCTCGAGCGAGGCCGCCAGCCGAAGTACGTCCCCCTCCTCTTGCCCCTGCGCGGCGATGACGTCGGTCAGCGCCGGCTCGCCGCGCGTGATCGTTCCGGTCTTGTCGAGGATGATCGCGTCGAGCTTCTGAGAGGTCTGCAAGGCATCGCCCGAGCGGATCAGTATGCCGTTCTCCGCCCCCTTGCCGATGCCGACGGTCAGAGAGGTCGGCGTGGCGAGGCCGAGTGCACAGGGACATGCGATGATCAGGGTGGTCACCAGCACGATCGTCGCGTAGACGAAGCGGGGTTCTGGGCCGACCAGATACCAGGCAACGAAGGCGAGGACCGCGAGGATCATGACGGTCGGCACGAAATAGCCGGACACGAGATCGACCACCCGCTGGATCGGCGCCTTGGAGCCCTGAGCGTCCTTCACCATGCGGATGATGCTGGCAAGAGCCGTGTCCTTGCCGACCTTGGTCGCCTTGAACTTGAAACTGCCCGTCTTGTTGAGCGTCGCTCCGATCACCTCGTCGCCGACCCGCTTTTCGACAGGGATCGACTCACCGGTGATCATCGACTCGTCGACGGCGCTCGATCCTTCAATAACCGCGCCGTCGACCGGAATCTTGTCGCCGGGGCGAACGACGACGATGTCCCCGGCCACGACCTCCTCGACCGGCAGGTCGACCTCCTCGCCGTCGCGAACGACGCGCGCGGTCTTGGCCTGCAGGCCGATCAGCTTCTTGATCGCCTCGGAGGTACGGCCCTTCGCCTTGATCTCCAGCGCGAGGCCGAGCACGACGAGCGCGACGACGACGTCCGTGACGTCCCAGAAGACTTCGGCAAGGGCCAGGTCGGGAAAGATCCCCGGAAAGGCGACGGCGGTCACCGAGTAAAGAAAGGCGGCGGTGATGCCGATCGCGATCAACGTGTGCATGTTGGCCGAACGGTGCTTCAGGGCATCCCACATGCCGACGAAGAATTGCGACCCGGCCCACAAAAGGACGGGCAGCGACAGGACGCCGAGCAATGCCCAGACGACGCGCCGCGTGTCGCTACCCATCGGCATCCAATCGCGCAACCCCGGAATCAGGTCGGGATAGCTTAGAGCCATCACAGGGATCGAGATCGCGGCGGCGACCCAGAACTTGCGCATCAGTGTGCGATACTCGGCCTCCCGCGCAACCTGTTCCGCGTCATCCCCCTCTTCGACCGCCGCCTTGACCGCAGCTGCTTCTGGCTTCGCCACCTTGTGACCGGCGGACACGATGGCGCGCCGGATGCCCTCGAAGTCGACCGAGCCGGGGTCGTACTCGACGTCAACGGCATTCGGCCCGAGATTGGCGCGCGCCGAGATCACGCCCGGCGTCATGTTCAGGGCAAGCTCGATTCGCGTGACGCACGACGCGCAGTGCATGTTCTCGATCGGCAGCCGGACCGTGGCGGCGCCGCCTGAATAGCCCGCGGCCCGAATGGTTTTCACCATATCCAGCGCCGTCGTCCGTTCGGGGTCGTAATCGATCGACGCCAGCTTGTTGGCGAGATTGACGCGGGCTGAGACAACGCCGTCGATATCCGCGAGTGCCGTCTCCACTGCCGAGGCGCAGTGCGCACAGGTCATCCCGCCGACTGTCAGGTCGATATGCTGCCGTCCGGCCGGGATGGGCTGTGCATTCGCACGGGGCGCGGCGGTCGTCTCCTCGCTGATCGTCCGCTCAACCTTTTTCATGATCTCTCCCGCTGGTCTTTGCAAAAGGCGAGAAAGGGAACTCGCCCCATGGTTCAGCATACGTCTCGGGACTTTCACGGAAGCGTTGGTGGCAGCGGGTGGAGCAGAAGAAATAGGCCCAGCCATCATGGTCTGCTTGTGCTACGACGTCGTCGATATCGACCTGCGCGCCGCAGACGGGATCGGTAACGGTCATTGCTTGCGCGTCCTTGCCTTCGGATGTCTCCGTGCAGACCGACCCATTCACGCAACGTCTGCGAGGCCCGTTTAGGGCCCAGGCTTCGTGCGACGGCACATCCCGTGTTCCCCGCGCTCCGGTTCGATCCGGAACGGTATTTCGTCCGGCAGGTTACACACGTCAGAGTCGACTTGTGTTTGACGGACATTAAAGAGTCGCGGAGTGAGGCATCGCCCGCGGGCCGGCCCGCGCCGTGTTCAGCGCCAGCGCCTAGCGTTCGGTCTCGCGCCGGCCGGTCCCGCGCCGGCGACGGTCACCGGTTCAGCTCCCTCCTGCCGATCGCCGGCGGCCCCCAGGCGAGTGCTCATGTCCGCATTATGGTTCCAGCACGTAGCTTCCCGGCGCGTCTTCCAGCGCCACATAGCCCTTACCGGCCCCCTTACCGGCGCAGCCCGTGGCCGGAGGCGGCACCCGATCCGAGGAGTGCCTGACCAGCCAGTCCTGCCAGCATGGCCACCAAGATCCGTCGTGGCGCACGGCGGACGCCTGCCAGGCATCCGGATCGACGTAGTTCTCGTCTTCCTTGTGCGTTGCGATCTGGTGGTGGCGGTAGGGGTGGCCCGGAGGACTGACGATTCCGGCGTTGTGGCCGCCATTCGACAGAACGAAGGTCACGTCGGCGTTGGTCAGCATCTGGATCTTGTAGACCGAGCGCCAGGGCGCGACATGGTCGGTGGTGGTGCTGACGGCGAAGACCGGGACCCGAATGTCGCGTAGCGAGATGGGGCGCCCCTCCGCCGTGTAGCGGTTTCCGGCCAGGTCATTGTCGAGGAAGAGATGTCGGAGATACTCCGAGTGCATGCGATACGGCATACGCGTGGAGTCGGCGTTCCACGCCATGAGGTCGATCATCGGCCGACGCGCGCCCAACAGGTAGGTCCGCACCATCGCTGACCAGATGAGGTCGTTCGAGCGCAGCAGCTGGAAGGCGCCCGACATCTGCCGCGTGTCGAGATATCCCTGCTCCGCCATCATGTCTTCGAGGAAGCTCACCTGAGCCTCGTCGATAAACAGCATCAACTCGCCCGCCTCGGTGAAATCGGTCTGGGCCGCGAGCATGGTCAGGCTGCCGAGGCGCTCGTCGCCGTCACGCGCCATCGCGGCGGCGGCGATCGCCAGCAGCGTACCACCCAGGCAGTAGCCGACGGCATGGACCGGCCGTTTCGGAACGATGGCCGATACCGCGTCGAGGGCCGCCATGACACCGAGCCGGCGATAGTCTTCGAGACCCAGGTCGCGATCCTCGCTCGTCGGGTTCTTCCAGGAAATGACGAAGACGGTGTGCCCCTTCCCGACCAGGTATCCGACCAGCGAGTTCTCGGGAGAGAGGTCGAGAATGTAGTACTTCATGATCCAGGCTGGGACGATCAACACCGGCTCGGCGTAAACCGAGTCGGTCGCCGGGGCGTACTGGATCAATTCGATCAGCCGGTTGCGGAAAACCACTTTTCCGGGGCTGGTGGCGACGTCGCGACCGACCTGGAAGGCGTCCGCCCCGACCGGCGGCGTGCCGGTCACAAGCCGGCGCCAGTCCTCGTAGAAATTGGCTGCGCCCTGGATGAAATTCATCCCGCCTTGCCTGCGGGTCGCCTCGAGCACGTCGGGGTTGGTGAGCGGGAAGTTCGACGGCGAGACGACGTCGAGAAGCTGACGCGTCACGAATGAGATGACGTCCTCATGGTGCTTCGAGACACCTTCGACGCCGGTCGTGGCATTGTGCCACCACTGCTGCATCAAGAGGAACCCCTGGTACATGGCCGCGAAGGGCTGGTTCTGCCACGGCTCTCCAGAGAAGCGCTTGTCCTGCGGCAGCGGGTCGATGCACGCAGGACAGTCCGGATCGCCGCAGGCGCGCAGGCTGTAGTCGGCGTACCGGATCCACTTGCGGACAGCCTTTCCGAGAAGCTCGGCCTGCTTGTCCGGAGACCGGAGGAGATGCTGGGCCCAGTCGACATGGGCCAGCATCAAGGCGGCCGGCGAGATACCCGCGGTCAGCCGGGCCGTGGCGGCGTGCAGCGGCCGGTCGAACGAGAACGGGCGCAGAGCTTGAGGGGAGGATTCGGCATGCCCGCCTGCTTCCGCGAAGGGTTCGCCGACCATGGACGATCTTCCAACAATCATTCTCCGCTCCACGGCTGAAAACCGCGAGCGACAGCATCGCTCCACTGGTGACGCCCCTCTTTGATACAGGTTTAAGACCTCGGGACGCGCCCCCGGTATGTGAGCCCCCCGGACAAGCACGATTTCGTCGTTCCCAATGCTGCGTCGGGGAAGCCGGTTGTTCGACGACGCGCGCAAGGTCGGTCATGTCGAAGGCCGTATGCGCTCGCGAAAGGCTCAGGGTCCCGCGCGCCGTGAAGTCGGGATAGAGCGAGAAGCGGCGCGACATATGGCCAATGCGGCGGCGCAACCGCAAGCACGCTCGACGCCGGGCTGCATTCGGATTATCTATAATCCCATGTCGAATGCCAAATCAGAGCCTCTTGCCGCACGCATCAGCCGCGAACTCGCCAATCGCATCATCTCCGGACAGATCGAAGCCGGTGCGCCACTGCGGCAGGATCACATTGCCGAGGAGTTCGGCGCCAGCCATGTGCCGGTCCGCGAGGCGTTCCGCCGCCTCGAAGCGCAGGGGCTGGTCGAAAGCGCACCACACCGGGGCGTTCGGGTGGCCGGCTTCAGCCTCGAGGAGGTGCGTGAGGTCGCCGAGATGCGAGCCGCCCTCGAGGTTCTGGCCCTTCGCAATGCCGCGCCGCATCTGACCAAGGCCATTCTCGACGAAGCCGAGGAAGCTACGCGCGCCGGAGACCACGCGGGCGATGTCCAGGCCTGGGAAGAGGCCAACCGCAAGTTCCATAGGCTGATCATCACCCCCTGCGGCATGCCGCGGCTGCTCAGAACCATCGACGACCTGCACACTGCCAGCGCCCGCTTCCTGTTCTCCGGTTGGCGGGCGGAATGGGAAACGCCGACGGATCGCGATCACCGCGCCATCCTGGCCGCGCTGCGCGCGGGCGACATCGAGGCAGCTACGGCTTTGCTTGCACGACACGTGCAATGGATCGGGAAAATGCCGAAGCGGCCGAGCGCTCTCGGCAGCCGTTCGTAAGAGCTTTCCCGCCCGGGCGACACAGCACGGCTTGCCATCTGGGCACGCCCGTTTTCCCTTCAAAATTGCGGGCCTGCATCAGCGGGAGCCCCCCTATGCGCGCATCACCCTTGCAATACGAATCGTTCTATGACCTTCTTTAGCGATAGAACTGCAAGATTATCTATAATCCTGAAAGGACCCACGTGTGAACGCTTCAGCCACAGCAAGCCTCAAGCCGACCTTCAGCCCTCTCGATCTGCAGCACCGTCCACTGGCCTGGAAGATCGGAGCGGTGATCTTCGGCAGCCTTTTCCTCGCGCTCTCTTCCTATATCGAAGTGCCGATGTTCCCCGTTCCCATGACGATGCAGACCTTTGCCGTCGCACTGGTGGGAGCGCTCTATGGCTGGCGTCTCGGCGGGCTCACCATCACGGCTTGGCTGGTTGAAGGCGCACTCGGCATGCCGGTGCTGGCCGGTGGCGCGGCCGGCGCGCATCACTTCGTCGGCCCAACCGGCGGCTATCTCTTCGCCTTCCCGATCGCGGGCATGGCCATGGGCTGGCTGGCCGAACAGGGCTGGAACGGGCACCGCGTCGGCCTGGCCTTTGTCGGGATGCTGATCAGCAACGCGATCTGCCTGGTTCTCGGCGCGGCTTGGCTGGCGGTCCTTATCGGTGTCGAGCCGGCGGTCATGGCCGGGGTCGTGCCCTTCGTGTTCGGCGCGATCCTCAAGTCCGCGCTCGGGGCGGCGACCCTGAAGGCCATGACACGCGGGCCGAAGCGCGCCGCCGAATGACGCTGCGGCTGCGTCCGCACCACCTCCTCTGCGTCCTGACATACGCAGGAAAGGGCTACAGCCCCGCTTTCACGGCGAACCTGACCGTGATCGCGGGGCGCCTCTCCGCAGGGGAAGAGGTCGAAATCGTCGCGGGGTCGGACGACGTCTGCGCCCCGCTTCTCGCCGATCCCGAGCCACATTGCCACCGTTGCAGCGTGACCGATCGGGATCGGGCTGCCGCGACCGACGTCGGCAAACTGTTGGGCAAGCCGATCGCATCCGGAGACCGGCTGGTGCTGGATGACACACGCCTTCGACTGCTCCGCTCAGCCTTTGCGGCTGGCCAGATCCGATCCGCGTGTCGCGACTGCGAATGGGCCGACCTCTGCACGTCCATTGCGGAAGACGGCTATGCCGACGCGGTCTTGGCCGTACGGCCACGCCAAGGATAGGCACGGACTGCCTGCCGTAGCGACAGGGCGTGCCCCGGCAGACGCACACGACTGACCCCACAGACGCGATCCCCTCCGTTCGAACGGGGCACTGATTGCGGGATCACACTAGATTCCCGAGCCGATCGAAGCATCCGCACGGGAACACCGCCTTATGAAGAAGCGCATCCTCGCCGGCGTCCTGCTGGTTTCGTCCGTCCAGTTCGCCGCCGCAATGGAAACGATCGGAACGATCACGGCGACGGTCGGCGACGAAGCGCAGCAGTGGGAGATCCTGGGGTCCGACGGCGACGATGCCATGGCCAAGGCCCACAAGATCGGGCCCGTGACCTCCCTCGAGATTCATGGCGGCGGTCAGGGCCAGTTGGTGATCGAGGCGATCTTCGCGGGGTCTCTATCGCCGGATTCCCGCCCTCAAGAAGTGACCGTCGTCCTGTTTCCCAAGGGGGAAGGCTTCATGGGCAACCGCTGGACCTCCGAAGGGGCTGGCAGCGATCCGCAGGTGACGTTCGACGCACTGGAGGTCGGCGACGAGTCCGGCCAGGCAGAAGGCAGTTTCGCAGCGCGACTGTGCCGGGCAAAAGGCTTCGGGGACGCCGACACGGCGGACTGCAGGGAGATTTCCGGCCGCTTCGCCACCCGGCTCGTCGTAGAGTAATGAGGCACGTGGCCAGTCTGCCTGCCCTGCCCCGCTACAGCGGCGTCCTGTTTGCCGGGCTCGCTCTGGCCATCACGGCCTTTGCCCCGTCGCCGCTGCATGCCGACCCCTCGCCGCTGTGCGGCAAGGCGGGCGCACGCGAATGGGCATCGATCCGGCAGGATCTCGTCGGCCCCTGGCAGATCGAACATCAGGCAGGCTTTTTCCGGCTGGGTCCCATTGTCCAGGGATTTCCCTCCGACGACGACAGTGACGTCCTGTCGATTGCCGAATTCGACGACCAGCTCGCGCTGACCCACCCCGACATGCACGAGCCAATGGTCCTGCGGCTGTCGGACGAAGGGCCGTGGAGCCTCGACACCTCCGCCCCCTACGAGCCCGTGCCCGTGCTGACGCCTGACGATGTGGCGCTGGTCGTCGACTGCGATCAGATGGACCTGCCGCGGCTCGTCGGCAGGACGTCATACGCCCTGGATGGCATCCGCATGGACATGACCTACCGGATGATGGTTGCCGATCCGTCCACCATTTTTGGCGTGATGGAAATCACCGGTACAGGCAACGGCGTGACCATCACCGCAAGCCGCACGATCTGGATGCGGGCGGTCTCCCAATGAGCCCAATGTCCCAGTCCATGCGGACGTCGCGTGTCGCCGGCATCGTTCCGGCCATTTTCCGCGCGGCACGCCGACTCGCACGGGAGGAACGACAAATGTTTCGAACATCAGTCACCACGATGGCCCTGCTTGCGCTTGGCCTGTCTCAAGCCGCCGCGCAGATCAGGGACGGGGTTTATGACGCCTTCAATTGCGCCGTCCCGGTCAGCGATCAGCGCATCGCCGTACGCGGCAACGAACTGCTCTTCTACGAAACCACCTGCCGTCTCGGCGCGCCCGAGCCGGTCGAGGGCATGGAGGGCGCGGCTCTCTACTGGGCGGACTGCTCAGGAGAAGGCGAAACGTGGCGAGACCGCTTCCTGCTGAAACACCACGTCTCCGGCGCATTGCTGGTCGCCGGTTCGCATTGGTTTGACAGGCACGAGGTGTGCGAAGCCCGCTCGCCCCAGAACGAAACCACGCTCGGAGCCGGCCAAAGGTAGAGCGAACCGCTGCGCCGAAACACGCGAGGAGCACATCAATGAAACAGATAGCCATGGCTTTCGTAATCAGCCTGGCCGCTGCGCCGGCCATGGCCGACGAGCCCGGCGGCCGGATCACGGGCACGATCGGCGACAGACCGGTCACGGTGGAGATCTGGCGTGCTCAGTCAGATGCTTACGGCGATGCCGAAAGGGGGGGCGTGTCGATCTACACCCGCCACATCGACCCGGACGACGGCTTTGGACGCCTCTCCCTCGGCTTCGAAGGCACGTTCACGAACCCGTTCAATATCGAGCTATCCATCGCCGGCGTCGGCACCGATCCCAAGCCTCATGTGAACGGCTACTGGGAGGCCGACCAGGAAGACCTGACGTTGCGCATAGCCCGCAGCGAGGTACGCGGTGATCTGCTTGCGATCCGTGGCACGGTCTCCGGCGAACTGCTCTTCCAGCCGCAAGGCGATCGAGCCGCCCCCGCTTCGGCGCTGAGCGACAGTCTCTCCGTTACCCTGGATTTCGACGCCAGGCTGGAGATGGATTGAGACTGGCGGCCGCGCCCTGACGAACCTCCAGGCCTCAGGGAGCGGTCCGGTTTCCGCCCTCAGGCCTTCACGGGGATCGGCGAATAGCCCAGGGCCTTCTCCTTGAGCTGGCGGAATTTCTTCGACATCTGTTCGAGCCGCGCATCCCACTCGGGATCCGGGGTCTGTCCCTCGGTCGTGCGGAAATAGACCTGCATGAGGCACGCGATCGCAAACGGTTCGAAAATCGCGGCCTTCACGCTCCAGGCGAATATCAGGGCGAAAACGAAGCCGCCCGCCGACCAGTTGCCGGGCATCAGATAGACGACGCCCGCGGCGGGGGCCAGCATGAGCACGAAGACGAGCGCACTCAGGCCGTAGACGAAAAG
Source organism: Microbaculum marinisediminis (assembly GCF_025397915.1). Lineage (NCBI taxonomy): Bacteria > Pseudomonadati > Pseudomonadota > Alphaproteobacteria > Hyphomicrobiales > Tepidamorphaceae > Microbaculum > Microbaculum marinisediminis. The sequence goes on along the minus strand of NZ_JALIDZ010000003.1, from coordinate 99,940 downwards.
CGTGAGCCATGCGGCATTTTTGAGCATCACCTTGTAGTTCTGCCCGTAAAGAACCAGCCCCTCACGGGCCGCTTCCCAGGGGTTCGTCTGCCCGGATCGGATCATGTGGGCAAGGATCACCTCGTCGACGAAACCGACGGCCACACGCAGAAAGGCCTCGATGATCCCCACCAACTGCTTGACCCCCTGGACGGGAATGAACGACAGAATCCCGCGGACCAGCCCGGTGATCGCGCGGATGACGCCCTTGACGATCTGGTCGACGGCGAACAGCAGGCTTGCCTGCGCGAAACGTTCCTTGACGACCGCGGTGGCGTAGGTGACCTGCGACCGGCCCGCCGGCAGCTCCCGGCCTGATACGAGTTCGACCAGAACGGCGATATGTCCGGCCTTGGCGAGATACAGAATGTATTCGCGCGCCCAGTACATGATCGCGCCAACGACGCCGAAGCCACCGATGGCGCCCCAGAATGTCGTCTGTGCCTGAAAGTCGGGCTCGCCGAAGGCACCGACCCCATAACCGATACCGGCCCCTGCCCCGGTGACGAGGACGTAAGCCAGTGCCGCCCCGAAATAGATGGCCGCGCGCAACACGATGAACGGCATGGTGCGAACCATCAGGCCGATCGCCTGGCCGATACTGAAATCCCACATATGTTTCTGACCGTGTAGGTGAATAGCCGAATCGAATTCCTGTCCGGCCGACGGTAGGCGCGCGTCGACTGCGGCGCCCCCTCCGTTCGAAGGGGACGCGATGACGGTTTCGGGCTATGCAGGAAGGTGGGTTCGACGGTCTCGTCCGAATACGAGAGGAGCAGGGAGGAACGCAGTCAGTGAAGTTCGCAATCATATTGATCGGAATGACCGTGTTCACCCAAGCGGCTCAGGCAGGGGCGAACGGCCTTGCCGCTCCGACCGGCCCGGTGGTGCTGGAGGTGCACGGCAATATCGGTCGAACCAATACCGAGGGCGGAGCGCGGTTCGACATGGACATGCTCAAGACCCTGCCGCAGCGTGAACTGGAAACCTCGACCACCGTCACCGACGGCGTGCGCCGGTTCGACGGCTTCCTGATGCGGGATCTGCTCGCATTGGTGGAAGCGGACGGTGAAACCGTCACCGCAATCGCCCTCAACGACTATGTCATCGATATTCCGGCGGACGATTTCACCCGCTTCGATGTGATTGTCGCCTTCGAGATGGACGGCGACGCGCTTCACGTGAACGACAAGGGGCCGCTCTGGATCGTCTATCCGCGTGATGATCACCGCGAGTTGCAGGATATCCGCTACGACTATCGCTGGGTCTGGCAACTATACCGGCTGGAGATCAGGTGATGCGGGGCGCGCGCCCCGTCCTCGGCTTCTTCCTGCCGCTCGGCGTCATCGCCATTCTCGCGACCCTTCTCGTCTATTCCCTGATCGGATTGGCGCAGACCGAGCGCAAGATGCGCCTCGATGCGAGCACAAACATGATCTGGGTCCTCTCCCGCGCGGAATCCGCCAGCCTTCGGTTCGCCCAGGCGCTGGCCCGCTCGGAACTGGGGACGGGCAGCCAGGACGACTTGACGCTTCGCTACGCCATCCTGTTGAGCCGCCTCGGCCTGATCGACGAGGGGCCGCAACGGCGCCGGATGATCGCGCTTGGTTATGAGGCGGAACTCGAACAAACGATCCAGGCCGCCCGCGCGATAGAGCCGCTCGTATCGACCGCGGCCGCCGCGGATTTCCCACATGCCCGCGATACGGCCGAGTCGATCGCGGTTTGGCTGGGGCGCGCCGCCAATGCGGCAATGGTGGCGGAATGGAACGAACTGGGCGGACAGCTCGATCAGTACCGCGATGAGATCTGGCAGATAATCGTCTGGCTCGTCGGCATCGCCATTGCCGGCGGGATCCTTTCCGCCTTCCTGATCCACAGCCTCGTCGTGTCCCGCCGCCGCACCGAGCTTCTCTACAGGGAGCGGGATTTCTCCAGCCTGCTTGTCGCTTCCAGCGGTGAAGGCATTCTCGCCTTCGATAGAAACCTGCGCTGCACCCTGTGGAACGACGCCATGCAACGGCTTATCGGCTGGTCGGCGGAGCGCGCGGTAGGCAAGACGCTGGGAGATATTTCCGGCTTCTTCGCGGTTGACGGCGTCGCCCGTCGCTTCCGCGAAGCCTTGAACGGGACATCCTCGTCCATGTCGGACAAAGCCCTCTTCCAGCCGGACACGCCGGACGCGCGGTATGTCGATATGCGTTGTTTTCCGCTCAAGGATGACGAGGGGATCATCGGGGCCATCGCGTTTATCGGCGATGTTACCGAGCGCCACGCGGCGCAGAGAGAGCTGGCCCGCCACCGCGACCACCTCGAGGAGCTGGTCGCCGCCAGAACCCGCGAGTTGATTGCCGCGCTCGAACGCGAACGCGCTGCGGCCGAGCTCTATAGCAATTTCGCGACTATGGTTTCCCACCAGTTTCGCACACCGCTGGCGATCGTCGATTCCACCCTTCAACGCCTGATCCGCCGCAACGAGCATGTGACGGCAGATGAGATGGTCGCGCGGGCACACACTGCGCGGGGTGCCATCGAACGATTGACCCGCCTGGTCGAAAGCACGCTTGATGCTGCCCGGCTCGACGCGGGGCAGATCGAGCTGTCCAGCGGACCTTGCGAGATCAATGCCCTCGTTGCGGCGGTCTGCGCACGTCAGCGGGAGGAAACATCGGACCGGGAAATTGTCTTCAAGCCGGCGACCGATACCGCCTTGTCGGTGATGTGCGATCCGGCCCATGCGGAGCACGCGCTGGCCAATCTCGTCTCCAACGCCGTCAAGTATTCACCGCCGCAAGCACCAGTGCGCGTTGATATCGAGGCGAGCCCGACCCATGTCCACTGCCTAGTACACAGCGAAGGCGACCCGATCCCCGACGCCGACAGGGACAAACTCTTCGAACGCTATTTTCGGGGTCGGAATTCCGCGGGCAAGGTCGGTATCGGCGTCGGGCTCTACATGGCGCGCGCGCTGGCACGCATGCAGGGGGGAGACGTCGAGCTTGTGGACTCCGGACGCGACGGGACCGTCTTTGCCCTTGTCCTCCCCCTCTTGGGCGCCACTGCGAGCGCCAAGGTTCCAGATCGCCCCGAAGGATAGAAATGGACACAACCACCTCCCGGCCCGCCGGAAGCCGGGCCGTCATCCTGTGCATCGAGGACGAGGCCGAGCTGCTTTCCGATCTAGCAGAGGAACTCACCGACGCGGGCTATACGGTGATCACGGCGGAAAGCGGCGAGCAAGCCCTGTCCAGCCTGGAAACGACGCATCCCGATCTCGTCCTGTGCGACATTGGCTTGCCCGGCCTCGATGGTTATGGGGTGCTCGAGACGCTGCGCGGACGTCACCCCGACCTCGCGGAAACGCCCTTCCTGTTCCTCACCGCACTCGCAAGCCCGCGCGAAATCGTTCAGGGCAAGCGAGCCGGGGCAGATGACTATCTGGTCAAGCCCATCGACTACGACTTGATGCTGGCCACGATCGAAGCCCGGCTGCGGCAGGTGAATCGGATCCGCGCGCGAAACGACGCGGTCCTCGAAGCCCTCCGCGCATCGGTTCCGCATCTGGCCTCGACGGGAGCCGATGCGCCAACCGCCGGGATACGGCAGGTGCTCGACCGCCTGGCCCTCGGGATCGCGCTTGTCGACAGTCAGTGCCGCGTGCTCTTCGCCAACCGCGCCGCGCACGACATGGCTGCGCGCGAGGACGGGCTCAATATCGACGCCAGGATCTGGACTGACCACGCGCCAACCAATACGGCCCTCAACAATCTGGTTCGCGAGAAATGCACGCCCGCACCGAATGACGTCGAGGATCTGGCCAGCCTCTCCGTGCCCCGCCACTCCGGCCAGCGCGATCTGATGGTACTGGCCTCCGCCCTGTCGGACCCTGCCGGCGCTACGTCCCGGGAAACCGCAGCGGTTCTGTTTCTCTCAGACCCCGAACAACGCCCGTCCTTGTCTCGGAGCACGTTGTGCGCGCTCTTCGCCCTCACCCCGACCGAGGCGAAAATCGCGGCCGCATTGGCTGGCGGCTCGAGGCCGGCGGACATCGCCGCCGACCTGGGAATCGCTCCAACGACCGTGGCCTTTCATTTGCGCAATCTGTTCCAGAAGACCGGCACCAGCCGCCAGGCCGATCTGGTCGCCCTCTTGCTGGTCAGCCCCGCCGCCGGGGCCATCGAATAGACCTGCAACCAAAGTACCGCTCAGGCCTCAACTACTCAGCAGAACAGGGGCCATCACGCCCAACCCCGCGAACAGCAGTAGGATGAACGCCGCGCGCCGCATCGCCGTTTCACCAAGAGGTGGCGACAGTTTCGCGCCGAGGAGCGTGAACGCAACCGTCACCGGGAGCGCCACGACCGCTTGGACGATGGCGTCGAACGGCATCTCGCCGCGTAACACCAGAAAGCCGATCCGTTCCGTCGCGAGCACCAGGAACACCAGGAGCAGCGAGTCCCGGATCATCGAGAGCTTGAGCGGCTGCCGGTAGAAGTGGAAGATCAAGGGTGGACCGGACGCCGCGAACAGTCCTCCCAGCACCCCAGCGACGGCGCCGAGGAGTCCGAACGACGTCCGGCTCGATTCTCGCGTCATGGGTCGCGGATTGAAAACCAGCAGCAGGCTGCTCCCAACGATGGTCACGCCGAGCAGCAACCGCAGCAGACCCATGCTCTCGGTCCCCAACAGACTCAGCAGGACCAGCCCGAAATAAGTCGCAGGTGCCGCCGCCAAAATCACGGGAACCGCTCGGCTCCACTGCACCTGGCAACCGCTTCGACCCAAAGCAACGCTCGCATTCGACAGCGTAATGATCGTCACGACGATTGAGGCCTGTTCGATCGACATGATGCCGAACAGGGTCGCGAACGCCACCACGATAAGCCCGAGGGCGAAACCAGTGATCGCCTGCGTATAGCAGCCCAGTGCCACGATACCGAGGAACAGCACCTGATCCCAGAATGGCAGCACTTGATTGTCTCCCCCAAAAGAGCAGTGAGGTACCAGCGCGAGACGGGGTCTACGCGGAGTTCCGGGAGCCCGACCATGCGACCGGGCAGATTTCGCCGTGCGGGCCCGACTGGTCGTATTGCCAGGCCCGGTTGGAGTGCGCAGGCATATCCACGAACGACCTGTTCGACACTCGTGTCAGCCGGCGATGCCTACGACGGCTCGTCCAGCCATCCAGAATTCCGCGCCGCTGTTGGCGAGAGAGACAGGGTTGCCGGTGCAGTCGATTGGAGAGGACGCTGTCCGAGCGGCTCATACACCACGCCCCTCCGGCCCCGACCGCAAAATGAGGGAAGGTGTGGTCGACGCACGATTCGCCCGGAAACGCCGATCATAGGTCCGGATAGGTGATGATACCCCTCCCGTTTGGCCGCCCCGTTTTTCCCCGCCCGGAAAAGGTCGGGCGGGGAAGCGAGAACGGTTGGCAGCGTTACATCCCGCTGATCGACGGCAGGTAGGTCGAAAGCGCGGGAAAACCGACGATGGCAAACCAGGCGAGCATGAGAATGATGAAGTACGGCACCACGAATGGCACGATCCTCAGGAAAGGAAGTCCGGTCGTGCTGCTCGCCACGAACAGGTTGAGGCCGAACGGCGGGGTAATGAAGCCGATGGCAGTGCCGACTACGAACACGATCGCGAAGTGAACCGGATCGACGCCGATCCCGTAGGCGATCGGCGCAAGAATCGGCGCCAGAATGATCACAACCGGCACGCTCTCCAGGAAGCAGCCAGCGACGATGATCATTGCCATGCAGATAAACAGTGTCGCGTAGTATCCACCGACGCCGTCGAACATCCCGGCTACGAACGCCGGGGCCCCGATGATCGAAAGGATCTGCTGCATCACGATCGACACAGCGACCAGCGGGACGAGCAGCCCGGCGATCTGCCCGGAATGCAGCAGGATCTTCGGGACGTCGCGCAGCTTGATCTCGCGCGTGACCGCTATGCCCGCAACCAGCCCGAACACCGCCGTCATCGCCGCGGCTTCCGTAGGTGAGAAGATACCCCCGTAGATACCGAGCAGGACGATTGCGATGGCGGCGAACCCCAGGTAGCTGCGGAAACCGGTACGCACGCAATTGCCGATCTGAAACGGGATGACCTTGCCCCAGCCGAACTTCCACGACATCACAAGGCAAACGGCCTGCATGCCGACGATCATCAGCGCACCGGGCAACAGGCCCGCCATGAACAGGTCGCCGATCGGCAGGTTCAGGAGGAACCCGTAGATCACAAAGATGATCGACGGCGGGATGATGATCCCGACGACACCGCCCGAGGCAAGCGTCGCCGCCGAGAAGCGACTGTCGTACTGGCCCTCTTTCAGGTCCTTGTACATGATCGAGCCGATCGTGGCCGTCGTCGCGGCATTCGAGCCGGAGATCGCCGCGAACATGCCGCACGCAGCCAGTGCCGCGAGGCCGAGGCCGCCGCGCACCCAGCCGAGCATGGCATAGGCAAAGTCGGTCAGCCGCTTGGCGATCCCGGCCGCATTGATGATGTCGCCTGTCAGGATGAACAGCGGCAGGGCCAGCAGCCCGAAGAAGTTGATCCCCTCGAAAAGGGTGAGGCTGAGATTGGCGAGTGTGAAATCGGTCACCACACTGGTCCAGAGGACCCAGTGGGCGATGATCAGAAAGATCGGGACGCCGATGACGAACAGGACAATCGCCGAAACCGAGATGAGGGCAATGAGTTCGCCTTCCATGACTATCCCTTTTCCACCATCGAAGGCGAGCCGAGCAAGAAGGGCTCGCGCCGTCGGTAATGACCGATGTCCTGCCAGAGGTTTTGCAGCGCGCGAAGCACGATCAGGCCCCAGCCAAACGGCATGATCAGGTAGAACCACCACTGCATGAGGTCGCTCGTACCCGGCACGAACGCGAAGTTCATCTGCAGCAGTTCGATCTGGTCGACGGCGTAGTAGATCACCACCCCTGCCAGAGAGACCCAGAGCACCGCGTCGAGGATCAGGCAGACGAACTGGGCGCCGTAGGGGAGGACCGAGCGGACCTCGCCGAAGTTCAGGTGCGAGCGCTGACGCACATTATAGGCTGCCCCCAGCCACGTCACCGCGATGAACATGTAGATCGCGACAGCGGAACTCCAGGCGATCTGCGTCTTGAATACGAACCTCAGCACGACCTGTTCGAAAACCAGCACGGCCATCACCACGTAGGCGATATTCATGAGGATCGGTTCGATGTTGCTGTCGAGCCAATGTATGATTTTCTTCAAGCTCGGCCTCCCATTGCTATGCGCCTCGTCGGACGGGTTTCAGACGCGCGTCCAGGGCGGTTGGCGGCGCGACCTGGAGACCGCGCCGCCCGTCGCGACTATCAGGCGTTCCACCAGCGCCGCGGCGAGACGTCCTGCACCAGCGTGTCCTTCGGGATCTCCCGCGCGATCGCGTGGATTTCCTTGTAGACGTCCTGGCCATTGGCCCAGCCGTTGATCCGCTCGCGCCACTGCTCCCATGGGCCCGGGACGTATTCGGGCGCGCACATCTTCTCGGCCTTCTCGATCTCCTGATCGGGCAGAGTGGCAACGCGCACACCATATTCGTCGAACACCGTGCCCGGGATCGGCGGGTTGGTGGCGCCGATCAGGTTCACCAGCGCCGCCTCGTGCGTTCCCTGAATGCGGGCCTGGGTGAGGTACGCGGACTCCATGATCGCGTCCTGGTACTCCGGCTCCAGCTTCTCGAAAACGTCGAGGTTCATGGCGGCATGCTCGGCACCACAGAAGAACCGCAGATCGACGGCCTGCGAGACCACTGGGGTCATGTTGAAGGCGGCGACCGCCGACATCCAAGTCTCTGCACCATCGATGAGTCCCTGCTTCAGGCCGTCGAGCGTTTCTTCCCACGCGACCGGGACGGGGTTCAGACCCATCAGGTCCATCGCGATCCTGCCCGGCTGCGAACCGGTTACGCGATTCTTGCCGCCCTGCAACTCTTCCAGCGTCGAGATGGTAGGCCGGTCCTTGTACTTGAGGCCCATCATCAGGCCCCGCGCTTCGTACATCGTGAACAGGAACTGCACCCGGTGCATGCGGCGCAACGGTTCGCGAAGCAGTGCCTCGCTCTTCGGATGGTAGAGGAAGTGATAGAACGACGCCCGGCTCGGGAACATGTAGGCAAAATCCAGCGCGTTGTAGTACGGCGCCGCGCCAGCCGCGTTCTGGGTCGAGGACGTGAAGATATCGACGATTCCCTGCTGCGTCTTCTTCACACAGTCGAGCTCGTTACAGATCTGGTTTTCGCCAATGAACTCGACGCGAACCGCACCGTTGGTGCGCTCCTCCAGATCCTGGATGAACTCCAGACAGCCGACATGCACGTACTTCAACCGCTGGGCATTGTAGCCGGCACCACCGTAACGCAACTGGTACTTCGGTTCCGACTGGGTACGCTTCTTCTCGGTATCCTCGGCAGCGGAAGCGAGTTGCGGTGCGGTCATGGCGCCGGTCATACCGGCCGCGGCCAACATCGTCGACGTCAACCCAAAGCGGCCGGCGATTCCCATCACGTCACGACGGGACACACCCTTGAACAGATCAGTCATTGTTTCCTCCCGTTCGCCAGATCCTTGCGCATCCGGCATTGCTTCGAGCACGGCAGAACCATCCCACCGGACTCAACCAAGGCGCGCGCAAAGGCGCGCATCCCACAAGAATAAAGAAAGCATTCAGGCGCCACGGATCGCCAAAAAACCTCCATCCTAAGGAATAACCAGCGTAGACCGCATGGACTCCAGGGCCGATACGTAGAATTCTTCGCTGTCCACGCAGTCGTTAAATCCTGTATTCCTTATTTTTACAGTCGAAGAGAGATTGTCATACGCACTCCCGAAGATAAAATCGCCCCAGGCCCAGTTCGCGAGAGCGTCCATCCCGTGCTTCCGCAGACCATGCTCGGCAACGATGCGATCCCAGACCGGCCCCTTGTCGGCCATCATGTCCACCAGTGACCGCGTTCGGACCTCGCCCATCGGCGTACCAAAGAACGCCGCCAGCCGCGGCCAGAGGTTCCGCCAACGAAACTGGTCGCCGTTGGTTACGTTGAAAGCCTGGTTTGCGCACTGCGGCTGCGTCGCTATCCAGTGCATCGCACGCCCGAGGAGGCCCGGGTCCGTCACCTGGTAGAGCGCGTCGAAGCAGCCTTGCGACCCGGGAAAATGCAACGGAATTCCCAGGGCCCGACAAATCGAGCCGTACACGCCGACAATCAGCACCTGGTTCATGGGACTGTTCAGCGAGAAGCCGAGCGGGGCCTGCACCCGCACGGTAGACCAGGTCCAGTCCTTGCCGTGCTGGCGGTTCTCGATGAAATCCTGCTGATCATAGTAGAAGTTTGGCGGCATATGGCGCGGATCGTTCTCCCGCGCCGGTGTGCGATACGGGCCGAGATGATTGCCATACCATTTCTGGCCGTGCACCAGGTGGATATGCTTGAGGCCGGGCGCCGCGGCCTCAAGCATATCCGTCAGGTTCACGAGCATGCGGAGATTGGTCGCCGTCTCCTTTACCGGATCCGGCGCTTTCGCATAGGCGGCATAGAACACGTGCGTAACATCGCGGCAGGCCGCAAGCGCGCCGCGACAGCTCTCCGGATCCAGCAAATCGACCGCGACACTCCGAAGCCCACTACGCTCTTCCGGCGGGTGGCGCGACGCGGCGATCATCCGCCATCCAACCTGCGAGGCAAAATGCTCGAGCGCCGCCCCGCCGACGACCCCGCCGGCGCCGACGACGAGAGCGGTATTCGGTGACGCCGTCATGACGGCAAACTCCGGTCGGCGCGACGTTGCGCCTGGAACGCCTCGAACCGGGCCAAGGCCGCCAGCGCGGTCGCGGCCATGGCGAAGCTCTCGAACACGGGGATCCCTGCAGCAACCGCGCGCTGGCGCTGCTCGCGCCGCAATGTATCAACCTCCTCGCTGCCGTCGGAACGAAAAACCATCACGAGGTGCGGCGCATCCCCTTCGGTCGCGGCGCGTTGCGCGATCGCAGCGTCGACGATGTTGGGCACGATCTGGCTTTCGCGATAGCTCATCAGCACCGGCATGTTGAGGTGCAGCAGAATGACATCGGTTGCCACATCCCCGCTCAGCGCCTGCAAGACGCCTTCCGCGACCCTGCCGTTGCTGCGGTTGAAGGCGTTCGCCGGAAAGTCGATGGGGTTTCCGGCACTGGCCCCATCAGGAAGCTCCAAGGCATCGAGTCGCGCCCGGGTCTGCTCTGACGGCTCCGCCAGGTCGAAGCCGTGCCCAACCAGACAATCCGTGGCCACCACGCTTGCGCCGCCACCGTTGCCGAAGAGCGCCAGCCGGCGGCTGACCCGCGTGTCGGACGGCGTGATCGACTGGAACATCAAAAGGACGTCGAGAAGCTCCTCGATGGTTTCCACCAGGATGCAGCCCGTTTGCGCCGCCACGGCGAGCCAGACACGCATGTCGCCTGCCAGAGCACCGGTATGCGACATCACCGCCTTCTGGCCCTGCGCACTGCGCCCCCCCTTTAGCAAGACGACCGGCTTGCGCCCGCGCGCCGCCCGCAGAAGGCTGACGAACCGCCGCCCGTCGCCGATATCCTCCAGGTACATTCCGATGACGGCGGTATCCGGGTCGGCAAGGAAGTGTTCCAGCAGGTCGTTCGGGCCCAGGTCAGCGCTGTTGCCGATCGTGACGACCGCCGAATAGCGCAGGCCGCGCGCCTGCCCCGTCCGTACGAAGTCGACCCCGATGCCACCGCTCTGCGAGATGACACCGACACGGCCAGCCTGGGCGTGCGCCCGTTGTGTCTCGGTAAACGTCATTCGTCCGCGCGGCGAGTAGGTGCCGAGCGAGTTGGGACCGAGGATGCGCACGCCGCCCGCTCGCGCCGCCGCCAGAAGATCGTCCTGACTTACGCCCCGCGCACCACTTTCGCCGAAACCGCTCGTCATGATCTGGGCGAAGCAGACTCGACCGTCCGCCGTTCGGAGCATATCCGCGACCCCGGCCTTCGGCACCGCGATGTAGGCGTAGTCGATCGGCTTCGGCGTCTCCGCGAGACTGCGGTAGACGGGCAAGCCTTCAAGCTCGGTCGCACTCGGGTGGATCGGATAGATGTCACCCTCGAAGTCCAGCGATCGCAGGTTCCGGATGAACCGGTTGCCCGGCCCCTGCCCCGAACCGGATACCCCGGCGACGGCGATCGTCTTCGGCGCGAAAAGGGGGGCAAAGCTGTCGGGTAAAGGGGGACTCTCAAGACCGCCGGCGACGCACTCACCCGTCAGGACAAATCGCGCATCGACAGCGACAGCCCGCTCGGGCCCGACGATCAGCGGATTGATGTCGAGCTCGGCGAGCTCTTCGCCCAGTTCCATGAGAAGGCCGCCCTTTCCGCCGATCGCCAACAGCGCATCGATCAGCGCCGACATGTCGACGGGACGACGGCCGCGCGCGCCGTTCAACAGCGGCTGCGCCTTGAGTTCGCCCAGCATGGCGGCCGCGTCACCCTGCGTAATCGGGCAGACGCGGAATGTGACGTCGGCAAAGACCTCGACAAAAACGCCGCCCAGACCGACCATGACCATCGGCCCGAACTGAGGATCCAGGAAGCCACCGATCACCACTTCCTGGCCTGCTGGCGCCATTTCCTCGACTAGGAAGCCTTCGATCGGAGGTGCATCGGACAGCCAGCTATCGGCAATTCCGGTGGCCGCATCGTGGACCGCCTCGGGCCCATCCAAGTTCAGCCGAACACCCCCGAGATCACTCTTGTGCAACGGCTGCGTCGACAGCACCTTGACGACGAACGGCGGTGTAAGCCGGGCCGCGCGATCGCGCGCCTCCTCTGGCGTCGCCGCCACCGCGGAGGCGGGCACGTCGATGCCGAAGGCCTCGAGCAGCGACTTGCCGGTGCTCTCGTCGAGCGCGCCTTGCCCTTGCCCGCGCGCCGACGCGAGGATTTGCCGCGCCCGCGCGACGGGGCCATCGTCTGCCACGCCGGGTTCGGCGTCCAACACGCGATAGTTCGGTTCGGCCGTCATGTGTCGCGTCATCAGACCGTGAGGACCAGGACCAGCTGACCTTCGACGACCGCGTCACCTTCCGCTATCGCCACACTCTTCACGGTACCGCTCTCGGGAGCCGAGATCGGAATCTCCATCTTCATCGACTCGAGGATCACGACCGTGTCGTCCTCCTCAACCTCGGTACCGGGCTGAACGAGGAGCTTCCAGACGGCTCCGGCGATGTCGCTCTTCACTTCGATGTCGGCCATGCGTGAGTATCCTTGTTCTGTCTTGTTGCCGCCGGAATCAATAGCTCGTTGGCCAGGTAGCCAGCTTGTGCTCGCCTACGCCGCCTTTGTTCGCGTGGACCTCAAGCAACCGCTCTAGCGCCTGTCTGGTCTCACGCGGATCGATGAGCATCTGGGTCTCGTAAAGCTCCGCGAGCGCATAGGCCGCGGAGTCCCGCTTCAGCTCCTCGACCAATTTGTCGAAGCGCTCCGGATCATCCTCTCGCTTCAGCTTGTGAAGCATGTGCACGCCGAGCACCGGATCGACGAACCCCAGGTCGGCCGTCGGCCAGCACAGCACCTCGTCGGAGTTCCGCCCGCCACCCATGTTCAGATAGGCCTGCCCGTAGCTCTTGCGCATGATCACCGAGAGCTTCGGAGTCGTTACCAGGCTGATGGCGTTCATCCAGTTCATGATCCGGCCCGGCGCCCAGCGCCGCTCGCCATCGATACCGATCAGGAACCCCGGCTGGTCCACCATGAAAACGACAGGAAGGTTGTACGAGTCGCAAAGCACGAGCAGATTGACCGCCTTGCGCATGGCGTCCACGTCGATCGCCCCGCCCTTGAACTTGGGGTTGTTGGCCAGAATGCCGACCGATCGACCGTCGATTCGGGCAAGTCCGGTGACAACCGACTTGCCGAAACGCGCCTTGAGTTCGAACAGGCTGCCCTCGTCGACCACACAGCGCACGATATCGCGCACGTCATAGACCGCGTTGCGGACCTCGGGCAGGACCTCGAGGATGCGCTCAGCCGCGTCGGCGGGCGGGGCCACGGGCTCGGCACGCGGCGGCGCTTCGCCGTTGTGCCGGGGAAGATAGCTGAGGAAGGTGCGAACGGCCGCGAGAGCCTCCTCATCGGTATCGACAGCCATGTCGACGAGCCCGGTCTCCGCCGTATGAAGGCGCCACCCGCCGAGATCCTCGGCGTCGACCGGCTGGTTAATCGCTACAGACGTGACGAGGCTGCTCGCCACGGCCATGGTCGCGCCTTTGCGCATGACCACGAAGTCAGACATGCACGCATACCAGGTGGACGACCCGTAGCAATCGCCCAGCAGCGCCGACACCCACGGCGTCCTGCGGTCGCGAAGGTACTCCGCGGCGTCCTGGCCAAGCATCGCGCGACCGGGCGCGCCCATCCGGTCGGGCATCCTGGCACCGGCCGATTCCCCGAGAAAGATCAGCGGCATTCCGCGCTCGCTCGCGACTTCGCGCATGTGCCGGATCTTCTTGCCGTTGATCGAACTGCTCGAGGCACCGACCACGGTGAAATCGTTGGATACGACGGCGACCTCGCGCCCGTCGATTCGGCCATAGCCCGCGATCTTGCCATCCGCCGGGGTCTTGTGGCGCACTTCCGGCCGGATACCGCGAGCGAACAGGCCGGACTCGCAGAAGCTGTCCGGATCGAGAAGCGTGTCGAGACGCTCGCGCGCATTCAGGACACCCTGTGACCGACGCTTGGCCAACTTTTCCTCGCCACCCATGGCAAGTGCGGCCTCTCTGCGCTGTCCGAAATCGTCGAGCAGGTCCCTGAATTTCACTAATTTTCTCCCGAAAAGAGTCTTTGCGTCCCGGCGCCACGGCCGGCCCGGGCTGAAGCCGGAACGTGCTCATTTTTGCGAAGCGGATCTATAAATTCCAATATTATTAGCTCATTTACCTATGCAGTTATGTTATAGGACTGGGATGAAGCAGTTCACCGCTGCGCGCTCCGCTTCCGGCGGACATACGCGCCGTCCGACCGAAGCGGGATACGGCATGCCCCCGGTTCTCTGACTAGCGGTGCGGTAGTTGGTTTCGGGAGGTTATTATGTCCGGCGCGCTGAACCTGAAGCAGATCGACGCATTTCGATGGGTAATGATCTCAGGGTCGACCAGCCAGGCCGCCGCTATCCTCAATGTCTCTCAGCCAGCGGTCAGCCGCCTGCTAAAAAATTTCGAAGGCCAGGTCGAATACCAACTCTTCATCCGCAGCGGCGGACGGCTGCACCCGACCCCGGAGGCCGAGGCGCTACTTCGTGAGATCGAACGGGTCTATCCCGGCCTTACACATCTCAGCAATCTCATGCAGAACATCGCGCTGATAGACAGCGGCCTGGTCCGGATAATCGCCACCATGCCGATGATGCAGCGTCTCGTGCCCGAGGCTCTCTACGAATTTCACCGCGAAATGCCGCAGATCCGAAGCTCCGTGAAAACGATCGTAAAACGCGAGCTTCGCGAATGGCTGGACGGGCAGCAGTTCGATATTGGCCTGGCCACGCTTCCAGTCGACTATCTGGATGCGAACATCATGCCGCTGGCGAGCCTCAACTGTGCGTGCGTCCTGCCGCCGGGCCATCCAATGAGCGGCGCCGACGTGATCCATGCCCGCGACCTGGCCGACGAACCGTTCATCTCGATAATCCCCGACACGATCCTGCGCAGCCGGGTCGACCGCGTGTTCGACAAGCTCGGCGTGCAGCGGCGCCTGATGATCGAGACCCAGTCCGCTGCCGCGATCTGCGAAATGGCAGCAGCCGGACTCGGGGTATCGGTGGTCGATATCTTCACGGCCAGCGGTTTCGCCGACAAAGGCATACTCGTGAAACCGTTTCGACCCGCGATCAAACTCCAGTTCGGCATACTCCTGCCGGTACAGCGGCCGCAATCGAATGCCGTCGAGGCCCTGATCGAAATCGTCCGCAAGCGTGCGAAGGGATTCGAGGAAAGCTATCGCAACTTCTAGGTTGCAACTGCCCTCATCAGGTCGCCGACGTCCTCGCAGGTCTCCAGCTCCGCCATGATCTCGATCGACCGCGCGATATCGGCCTCGGCGACAATCCCTTCGACGCAACCGCGGTACTTTGGCACGCATTCGTCAAATCCAAGCAACGCCGGCGGCTGTCCCTTCGCCGTCTCGGGCCGGCGTGTGATGGTGCGCCCGTCGGTCAGATTGTAGGTGATGTTCGGGGTCCATCCTGTCGGCGTCCAGCCCCAGTCTTCGCGAACGACCGTCGTGACCTTCTTGCGGAAGGCCGCAAAGGCCGGGTCGTTGATCTTGGCCTTCGAGAATCCGGCCGGCAGAACCCGCGGCTCGAGCATGGCGATCGCCATCGCGTGAGGCAGACTGAACTGGGCTTGGATCTCGTCATTCGGCTCCTCGTGCTGAACGACGGTCGGAAAGAACGCGTTGACCTCGACTGTGATGTTGTCGATGTCCTCCACCGAAACCCCCTCCTCGCGGATCGCCAGCGTGGTCTCGATCATCCGCTGAAGATGGTAGCAGCAGGGATAGGACTTGATCCCGATCTCGTTGATCCGGAACGGCTTGCCCCAGTCCGCGAGAATGGCCTCCGGGTTCTCTACCTTGCCCGCGGTTATGATGTTGAAAAGCCCGCGCGGCGCCTCGAGAATGTCCTTCTGCCCGGTGAAGCCGTCGCTCGCCAGCAAGGCGGCGGTCAGGCCGTTGCGGGCCGCGAAGCCCATCTCGGCGATATGCGACATGGTGCCGGTCTGGTAGCCGAGACCGCTCGCTTGGGACGCGGCAATGGCAATCGCGTTGGCCGTTTTCTCGGTGTCCAGATGCATCAGCCGCGCCGCGCCCAGTGCACAGCCGATGGAACCGGCAAGACTGAGCACCATATAGCCGAGGCGCCGCGCCTCGCGGCATGCCAAACCGATCCGCGCCTGCGCCTCATACGAGAGGATGAAGGCTGTGATGACATCCTTTCCGTCGGAACCAAGCTTCTCGCCGAGGGCAAGGATGGCCGGGAACAGCGTATAGCTGGAGACGGCCTCCGGAAAGCTGTCGTCCTCGTATTCGGTCGCATGGGCATAGGTGCCGTTGGCGAGCGCCGCCATCTCCACTGGAGCCATCATCGACGCGCCAAGCACCGACGCCTCCGCAGCGCCCCCCGCGCGATTCACGTATCGCGTAACGATATCGCTTCCGGCGCAGTGCGGCCCCGCGACCATCGCCCCGAGCGCGCTCATCGCAAGCGTCTTCGAATAGGCGACGTCATGGTCGCTGAAGTCTTCGAATCGCGTGGTCGCGACGCGCGCGGCAATCTCTCGGGTGATGTTCATGCGGCCCTCGTTGCATGCGGTAAAATACATATGTATGATACATATCATATCGTACCGGTCAAACCCCAAGCGTCCTGTCGATGCGCGCGGGGAGCGGCCTGGAAAGCCCCGGATAACTGGCACCCGAGAAGGACATTAACTAGACTTCGGTATTGATCGGAAGAATCGGCTGTTCGCCCTACGATTGCTGCTTGTCTGAGCCGGTCCGCTCGCGGAGCCTCGTTTCCTTGTCCTGAACAGTAGAGAAATCGAACATGCCGAAGCGTTCCGCCTCCACCAGATCCGAGCAGCGCACGACGAAGACCGCGCCTGCCCGTCAGAGCCGGAGAAACGGTATTGCCCTTATGGGCGACGCCGGCCAGCCGCTCTACAAGGAGGTGAAACTGGCGATCACGCGAATTCTGAGCAGCGGGGAGATTCAGGCGGGCGACGCCATCCCGACCGAGAAACAGCTCTGCGAGATGTTCGGCACCAGCATCGGGACCGTTCGGCGGGCGATAGACGAGCTGGTCGCGGAACACGTTCTAGTCCGACAACAGGGCCGCGGCACCTACCTCATCCCCTACAGCCCCGAGCGAATGCTCAACTTCTTCTTCCACATCGTGCGCCGCGACGGGCATCGCGAGATTCCCATAGTCCAGACGCTTAGCTTTCAAACGGGGACGGCCGATTCAGAAACCGCCGCTGACCTGTCCATCCGGCCGGACGACACGATCTATCGGGTGTTCAACGTGATGCTGATGGCGGGCGAGCCGGCGGTCCTCGACGAAATCCGCATCTCCGAGGCGATGTTCCCCGGTCTGACCGAGGCCGAGTTCGTATCGCGTAACGCCACCATCTATGACCTGTATCAGAGCCGGTTTGGCATCAACGTGATCCGAACACTCGACCGGCTCCGGGCCGTATCGGCAGATGCGAAGACAGCCAAGCGTCTCAACATTGCACTCGGGACGCCCCTGCTCGAGATCATCCGTGTCGCCGTGACCTTCGATGAACGCCCGGTCGAATGGCGCCGGACGCTTCTGAACACCGAGACCTACGAGTATCGCAACCTGCTGAAGTCGGAATTGCCCTGACGGCCCCCGCCGCCAGGGCCGCGTTCCTAGCCCAGATCGAGCTTCAGCAACTTCGCCGCGTTGCCATACAGGATCTTCGGAATGATGTCCTGCCGCCATCCCATGTCGAGGAAGTCCCGGACGGCCTCCTGGATATCCTTGACCGGATAGGCGGAGCCGAACAGCGTCTGGTTCTCCAAGAACATGTTGGCGCCCTTCACATACGTGTCTGCGCAGATCATGTCCTTGGTCGCCGCATACAGGTCCGGCGAGACGTAGATATTCGGACAGGCCATGGCGACCACCACCATCTCGGCGGCATAGGGCCAGGCGGCGTGAGAGACGATAATCTTCAGATCTGGATATTTCTGCGCAACCCGCTGTATCGACACGGGGCTGGACCAGGTGATGTCGTGCCCGCCCAGCACCGAGAGCAGACCGGACAGCGAGATCGATACCGGCAGATCGTGCTCCAGCGCGGCCTGATAGACCGGATCCAGGCTCGGATCGTCGGACCAGCGCGGCTCACGTGCGGATCCGGGTTCGATTGAAACGCCCTTGATGTTGGCTTCCGAGGCAAATTCGCGGATCTCCGCGAGCCCCCCGTCGATGTCGTCCAGATCGACCCCGAGGAAACCAAGGAAACGATCCGGATATGTATTGACCGCTTCGACGATCTCCCGGTTCTCGACACCGCCAAGGTTGCCCGCGCCGGACGACGCGCGCCCGATCAGCACACCATAGCGGATGCTTGAGGAATCCATTTCCTCGAACAGGATATCGAGATCCTCCAGCCAGGCGGACCTCGCCCCCTTGAAGCTGATCATCTTGCGGGGGTAGTGCATCGCGGTGCGGAACACGCTGCCACGGGTCCAGGCCGGAATTGGCGGCCGCAGGCGCATGTCGACGATCGGCGGCATCATGTAGGTCATTTCCTGGGTCCTCCCCTACCTTCTCATGCGAACGGCTAGGCCGTGCGGCTCATGGCGACGCGCGTGTTTTTATATTCGACGTCGAAGCGGGTAACGGCGCTGCGCGCCTGCAGGCCGCGCAGCAACGCTTCGACGGGACTGCCGAGGGTGGCCGTGGTTCGGATCGGCCCCGCCTCTTCCATGGCGTCCACCTCGCTGCCGGCGAACATGTAGCGCAGCATCCGCGCGTCATCGTCGAGGTTCGGATAGGCCTTCTCGAGTGCGGGGCGACCCGGTTCCAGCTGCTTTGGCTCCAGCGGAATCGCGGGCGATCCGTTCTCCGCGATGCGGTCGAGAATGTCCGGATCGACCGGCGACAGCAGCTTGCCGAAGTGGCCGAGCGCGTAGCGCTTGATCTCGTCGGGGACGTTCCGGTACCGCTCTCCTCCGACGACGTTCAGCATCGCCTGCACGGCGATGATCTGCGAGAACGGCGTCACCATGATCGGCCAGCCGAGTTCGGCCCGGATCTTTATGATCTCATCCAGGATCTCGTCGAAGCGATCCTCCAAGCCCTGCTCGCGCAACTGGAATCGCCAGTTGTTGAGCATCCCGCCCGGCATTTGGTGCTGGTAGTGATAGAGGTCGTACTCCATCGGCGCGCCATGCGGAAATCCCTCCTGCGCGGCCAGATCGGTCAGATAGTCGCTGATCTCGTCAATCAGCTCCCTGTCGACCGTGGTGCCGAACCCGGCCGTCGAAAGATTGCCCAATGTGTTCTGGACGGACGGTTGTGCCGGCCCGCTCGCCAGCGGCGCGATCGACGTATGCAGCTGATCGACGCCGAGCTTCGCTGCCTCCAGGTAGACGAGCGGTGCGAGACCCGTGTTGCAGTGACTATGCAGTTCAAGCGGCCGGCCGCCCATTACCGCCTTCAGTGCCGGCACGAGCGTCCGGATGCGGTCCGGCGTTAGCAACGCGCCGGAATCCTTGATCATGATCGCGTCGACGTCGGTCTTCTCGATCAGCGCCTTGGCCGTGTTGGCATACACCGCGTCGGTGTGCACCGGGCTTTCACTGAAAACCAGCGCGCCGACCGTATACAGGCCCAGCTTCTTTCCATGCCGAATGCTGACGGCCATGTTGTCGACGTCGAAAAGCGCGTCGAGCGTGCCGACGACCGAGAAGCCGTTTGCGGCGAGACGCTCCATCCACATCTCGACCATGTCGTCCGGCGCGAGGCTGAATCCGATCAGGCTCTTGCTTCGGCAGTAGGAGCGCAGGGGCGTGTTCGGAAGTCTCGCCTTGAGCAGGCGCGCCTTCTCCCAGGGATTTTCCTTGAGATAGCGCACGCAGACGTCGAACTGCACCGGCGCCATGAAGTCGATCATCTCGAATCCGGCGCGGTCCATGCGTTCGGCGATCGGCAGCATCATTCCTGCCGTCATCCGGGTGGTCCACAGGCACTGCTGCGCGTCGCGAAACGTGGTGTCGATGATCCCGATCGCACCTGATCGGCCACGTTTGGCGCGAACCTTTTCTGCTTCGGTCATGGCGCTCGCCTCTTGCGGGGTCAATCGGGCTGGACGACAAAGAGAATCTGGTCTTCTTCGACCATCTCTTCGTTGGCCGTCCGGATCTCGACGACGGTGCCGCCAACCCCGGCCTTCACGTTGTTGAAGAGCTTCATGACCTCGATCAGGCCGACCGTCTGGTCGGCCGTGATCCGGCTGCCCACCTCGACGAACGGTGGTTCGGTCGGCGACGGCGCGCGGAAGAAACGCCCGAGCATCGGCGAGCGAATGACGACGGCGCCCTCCGGCAACGCGGCCGGTTGCTGTGATCCGGTGTCCGTAAGTGTCGGGATCGGCTCCGAGCCGGTTTCGACCGCGGGGGCTGGCGGATGAGCCGGGACGACAGGCTGTGTGCTGCCCCCGGGATCAAGCGAAGCGCCCTGCGCACCAGCGCCCTTCTGCACATGTAGTTTCATGCCGCCGAATTCGACCAACACCTCGGCGGCATCGGTCTCGTCGACGATCTGAAGAATCCGCATCACGTCCTGATGTGTGAGATCCGCCTGCCCAGTCATCGACACACCTTTCATCTTTGAGGGCTTCAGGGGCCCGGTGTTTTCAAACGCCCCGTACTTCATGGTCGAGCCGCGGCTCTAGCCGAAGCGAAGCGGAAGATAGCCATATCATATATATGATATATCGAAGTAAGGGGTTTTCAATAGCGATCCGTTGGTACGGATTGGCTAGAGCATCTGCTGCATCGGGTGGCCCGCGTACATCTGTTCGCGCAGGTAACGGGTATGAACCCTTCCCTCCAGGAACGCGGGATCGTTCAGAAGCTTCTGATGGAAGCCGATTGTGGTGGGCACGCCCTCGACCTTCATTTCACCCAGCGCCCGGCGCATCCTCGCAAGCGCCTCGTCCCGGTTGCGCCCCCGCGCGATCACCTTGGCGAGCAGCGAGTCGTAGTAGGGCGGCAGCTTGTAGCCGGGGAACACGTGCGTATCGATCCGAATGCCCGGTCCGGTCGGCAGGATGAAGGTCTCTATCGTCCCCGGCTTGGGAAGAAAGCCCCGATCCGGATCTTCTGCATTGATCCGGCACTCGATCGCGTGACCGTCGATACCGATATCCGCCTGATGCAGATCCACGGCTTCACCGCCTGCGTGCTGGATCTGCCACTTGACCAGATCGTGCCCCGTGACCTCCTCGGTCACAGGATGCTCCACCTGGATCCGGGTATTCATCTCAATAAAGTAGAAACACTGCGTCGCCGCATCCACGATGAACTCGACAGTGCCGGCGCCTTCATAGCCGACCTGATCGCCGAGTGCACAGGCAGCAGCCGCCATCTCCTCACGCAATTTCTGCGTCAATGCCGGCGACGGGCTTTCCTCGACAAGCTTCTGGTGGCGGCGCTGAACACTGCAGTCTCGCTCGCCAAAATGCAGCGTTTTCTTGCCGTCGCCGAACACCTGCACTTCGACATGGCGTACGTCCGACAGGTACTTCTCGATGTAGACGCCGCCATCGCCAAAGGCGACTTCCGCTTCGCGGGCAGCACTTTCCAGGGTTTCACGCAGCTTGTCTTCGGTCTCGACGACCCGCATGCCGCGACCACCGCCACCCGCGGATGCCTTGATGAGCAACGGGTAGCCGACCTCCCGCGCCACTTCGCGCGCCGTTTCATAGTTCGGCACCGGTTCGCGGGAACCCGGGGTAACGGGAACACCCGCCTTCCGCGCCAGGCTGCGAGCGGCCGCCTTGTCGCCCATCATGTCGATCACCGCACCCGTGGGTCCGATGAACTTGAGACCGGCCGCGGCACAGGCGTCGGAGAACGCGGCGTTCTCTGACAGAAACCCATAACCCGGATGGATGGCGTCGGCCCCCATCCGTTTCGCGGCCTCGATTATTGCTTCGCCCCGAAGGTAGCTTTCCGCTGCCTGCGGACCGCCAATCTCGACCGACGCATCGGCCAAGCGCACGGGAAGCGTGTCGGCGTCCGCGCTGGAGTGCGCCTGAACGGCTTCGATTCCCAGATCACGACACGCACGGATGACCCGAAGAGCGATTTCTCCCCGGTTGGCAACGAGAACACGGCGAATTGGCATTGCGCCCCCACATTTTCTCTCGACTGTCACTCGCCATGGCCGGCGCTATGACAACCATCAATCAAATACATCTAATTCATATATATCTTTCTTGCGAAGACGACGCAAGCGGCGAGCCACATCGGTTGATGGGAGGCCGGTTTAGGGACGGACCGTTCCGACGTTATGCAAATCGGCTGGCGATCGGCCGGGCAGTTCGCGGCCATCGTCGCCAAAGCGAACGCAGGTTTCGCCGTCCGGTCGGATACAGATTTGTGCTGTCTAGGCTCTGAGTGAACCAGGTCCGACGGCAAGTCGCTCATCAGGACCGACTGGAATTCAATCCACAGCCCAAGGCTTTTTCCAACGCAATCCACCGGCGGCTGGGCAGTGAATTAGTATTGGCGGGTGGACACCCCCTCATCGCGCTTTATGTCTCGCTGACGACCTGGATGAACGGAGGTCTCACAAGGTTAGGCAGCATTGGCTTCGCGGCGACGTCGAGGCCAGCTCGATGGGAACGGAGGAAACTATGAAGATCGTGCTGACGAGCGTACTGGTCGATGACCAGGCAAAAGCACTTCAGTTCTATACCGAAATTCTCGGGTTTATACCCAACACCGACATTCCCATGGGCGACTATCGCTGGCTTACCGTCGTCCCACGCGACGATCCAAACGGCGTCGAGCTGGTGCTCGAGCCGGATGCCCATCCGGCCGCGAAGCGATACAAGGCAGCGCTGATGGAGGACGGGATTCCGATTACCTCCTTTGAGGTCACGGACATCCACGGAGAGCATGATCGGTTGCGGGGACTCGGGGTGACGTTCACGCAGCCGCCCGTTGACATGGGCCCGGTGACCACCGCGGTCTTTGACGACACCTGCGGCAACCTGATCCAAATCGCCCAACCTACCGGCGGCAGGTGAGTGACTTAATTGAGGAGATTCTGTGCGAGTGCCGCCCGACGGAGGATATGACTTCCGTCGGCCATCTCAACCAGTACAACGTCGCCGGAAACCCAAGGCGGAAATCGGTATCGCGTCCCATGCGCTCGTCCTGAACCCAAGGGCATAGCGAGGTCATTGATGCCGGCGATAACGTTGCCCTTAGAGGCGATCGCGATGGACTCCTGCCTTGTCGGCCAGAACGATCAGTCCCGAGTGCCCCATTGATGCGAGGGATCGCCCCACTGGAGGATTCCGCTTGTGATACACGCGGCAGGTCGTGGCTGTCATTGCCGCATCCGGGTCAACTTGAGAATACGATCGTCTTGTTTCCATTGAGCATGATCCGGCGCTCCAGATGCAACTTGACGGCTCGCGCCAGGACGCGGCTTTCGATATCGCGGCCGGTCGCCACGAAATCCTCCGCGCTCATGGCATGCGTTACCCTCTCGGTTTCCTGCTCGATGATCGGTCCTTCGTCGAGGTCCGGCGTTACATAGTGGGCGGTCGCGCCGATCAGCTTCACCCCACGTTCGAACGCCTGGTGATAGGGCCTGGCTCCCTTGAAGGAGGGCAGGAAAGAATGGTGGATGTTGATCACCTTGCCGAAGAGCCGGTTGGACAGATCGTCGGACAACACTTGCATGTAGCGGGCCAGGATCACCAGATCGGCGCCGGTTTCGCGCACGAGGTCGAGCAGTTTCTGCTCCTGCTCCGCCTTGTTGTCCTTGCGCACCGGCCAGCAATGATAGGCGATGTCTTCGCGCTCGGCGGTGATGCGGCTTTCCTCATGGTTGGACACGATCGCGACCACCTCGGCATTCAGCCAGCCGACCTTGATCTGGTAGAGCAGATGAAGCATCGCGTGGTCGAACTTCGACACCATGATGACAACCTTCGGCCGGCGATGCGCGTCGATGACGCCGGTGCGCAGGCCGAAACGCTCGATCGACGGTTTAAGCGCATGCTCGATATGGGCGATGGTCAACCCGTCATCGCCTTCTACCGCCAGGCGCATGAAGAACCGATTGCTGGCGCGGTCCCAGAACTGGCTGCTCTCGGTAATGTTGGCGCCAAGCGCCGCGAGTTCCGTCGTCACGGCCGCGACGATGCCGGGACGGTCCTCACAGGTCAGATTGAGAACGTGAAGCTGGGGCATTGCAACTCGCTCGAAGGAGGCTGGAGATTTCGGGAATTACACTGATGAGGTCCGGTCCGAGACCACTCGGACGCTGTATAGCACTGGTGATACCGATCGCGAGAAAAAGTCGTCCGTGACCACCTAGCCGATCCGAGCTACGTGCCATTCGTTCGGCGCACACATCCGACAGCGAAATCGGTTCCGAGCCTAGAACAGAACGACCCGGATTTGCCCGACGGTCGCCAGCCGTAACGACGGTGTCGAAGGCCGACGTAGGTCGCTCTGCACTGCGACTATCGCCCCCGCAAGCGCGTGGCTCGCCGCATCTTGTTCAGGGAGATCCAGACAATAAAAAAGCCCGCCAGAGGCGGGCTTTGAAAGGTGGGTTTTATTGTTGTTAGACATGTCCTGTCATTGGCAGGCCTGGCAGCGACCTACTTTCCCGTCCCTCAGGGGACAGTATCATCGGCGCGGGAGCGCTTAACGGCCGAGTTCGGGATGGGATCGGGTTTGGTCACTCCGCAATGGCCACCAAGCCGGCCAAGGACAGGATTTCCGTGAAACGAGGAGATCTTCAAGAAGCGACTTGGGTCCTTCGTCGAGGACCAGTTCCGGACAAAACGGTCCGGATGGATATTGATTAATGAGAGCAATCAAGCCGATCGAGCTATTAGTACTGGTAAGCTTCACGCGTCACCGCGCTTCCACACCCAGCCTATCAACGTGGTGGTCTTCCACGGCTCTCAAGGGAGAACTCGTTTTGAGGTGGGTTTCCCGCTTAGATGCCTTCAGCGGTTATCCCGTCCGTACATAGCTACCCTGCTATGCCGCTGGCGCGACAACAGGTCCACCAGAGGTACGTCCACCCCGGTCCTCTCGTACTAGGGGCAGATCCTCTCAATTCTCCTACACCCACGGCAGATAGGGACCGAACTGTCTCACGACGTTCTAAACCCAGCTCACGTACCACTTTAATCGGCGAACAGCCGAACCCTTGGGACCTGCTCCAGCCCCAGGATGTGATGAGCCGACATCGAGGTGCCAAACGATGCCGTCGATATGGACTCTTGGGCATCATCAGCCTGTTATCCCTAGAGTACCTTTTATCCGTTGAGCGATGGCCCGTCCACGAGGGACCACCGGATCACTATGGCCGTCTTTCGACTCTGCTCGACTTGTCAGTCTCGCAGTCAGGCAGGCTTATGCCATTGCACTCACCGGTTGATTTCCGACCAACCTGAGCCCACCTTCGCGCGCCTCCGTTACACTTTGGGAGGCGACCGCCCCAGTCAAACTACCCACCATGCGCTGTCTCGGACCCGGATAACGGGCCGCGGTTAGACAATCATGTCAATAAGGGTGGTATTTCAAGGGTGACTCCACCACAGCTGGCGCCGCGGCTTCAAAGTCTTCCACCTATCCTACACATATCGGCACAAGTGCCAGCGCAAAGTTGTAGTAAAGGTTCATAGGGTCTTTCCGTCTGACCGCAGGAACCCCGCATCTTCACGGGGAATTCAATTTCACTGAGTTGATGCTGGAGACAGTGGGGAAGTCGTTACGCCATTCGTGCAGGTCGGAACTTACCCGACAAGGAATTTCGCTACCTTAGGACCGTTATAGTTACGGCCGCCGTTTACCGGGGCTTCGGTTCAGAGCTTGCACCCCTCTCCTTAACCTTCCGGCACCGGGCAGGCGTCAGACCCTATACTTCGCCTTGCGGCTTCGCAGAGCCCTATGTTTTTAGTAAACAGTCGCCACCCCCTGGTCTGTGCCCCTCGATCCCGGTTGCCCGAGGCCGAGGCCTGCTTATCCCGAAGTTACGCAGGTAATTTGCCGAGTTCCTTCAGCATCATTCTCTCAAGCGCCTTGGTATTCTCTACCAGTCCACCTGTGTCGGTTTAGGGTACGGTCTAATGTGGAGGCTATTTCCTGGAACTCCTTGGCTGCCGGGAGAAATCCAGTAATCCCCGACAACTTCCAGAATTCGTCACCATCCACTGGCCCAGGAATATTGACCTGGTTCCCATCGACTACGGCTTTCGCCCTCGCCTTAGGGGCCGGCTAACCCTGCGCCGATTAACGTTGCGCAGGAACCCTTGGACTTTCGGCGGGAGTGTCTCTCACACTCCTTGTCGTTACTCATGTCAGCATTCGCACTTCCGATACCTCCAGGAGCCCTCACGGATCTCCCTTCGCAGGCATACGGAACGCTCCGCTACCGCGTGCACAGAGTGCACACCCGCAGCTTCGGTGCGTGGCTTAAGCCCCGTTACATCTTCGGCGCAAGAACCCTTATTTAGACCAGTGAGCTGTTACGCTTTCTTTAAATGATGGCTGCTTCTAAGCCAACATCCTGGTTGTTTTGGGATTCTCACATCCTTTCCCACTTAGCCACGACTTGGGGACCTTAGCTGGCGGTCAGGGCTGTTTCCCTTTCCACTACGGACCTTAGCACCCGTAGTGTGTCTCCCGCGCAGTACTTCCCGGTATTCGGAGTTTGGTTAGGTTTGGTAATCCTGTGGGGACCCCTAGCCCATCCAGTGCTCTACCCCCGGGAGTATTCACGCGAGGCGCTACCTAAATAGCTTTCGCGGAGAACCAGCTATTTCCGAGTTTGATTGGCCTTTCACCCCTAGCCACAGCTCATCCCCGAATTTTTCAACATTCGTGGGTTCGGTCCTCCAGCAAGTGTTACCTTGCCTTCAACCTGGCCATGGCTAGATCACTCGGTTTCGGGTCTAGTCCGACGAACTCGTCGCCCTATTAAGACTCGCTTTCGCTGCGCCTACGCCTATCGGCTTAAGCTTGCTCGTCAGACTAAGTCGCTGACCCATTATACAAAAGGTACGCCGTCACCCAGGACGAACCTTGGGCTCCGACTGTTTGTAGGCATCCGGTTTCAGGGTCTCTTTCACTCCCCTCGTCGGGGTGCTTTTCACCTTTCCCTCACGGTACTTGTTCGCTATCGGTCGACAAGGAGTACTTAGGCTTGGAGGGTGGTCCCCCCATGTTCAGACAGGATTTCACGTGTCCCGCCCTACTCGAGGACAAACGCTCGCATTACCCATACGGGGCTATCACCCTCTATGGCCCTGCTTTCCTGACAGGTTCTGGTTGTCTCGCGTTTGCCACTGGCCTGGTCCGCGTTCGCTCGCCACTACTAGCGGAGTCTCTGTTGATGTCCTTTCCTCCGGGTACTGAGATGTTTCAGTTCCCCGGGTTCGCCCCGTACACCTATGTATTCAGTGCACGGTAACCCCGAAGGGCTGGGTTTCCCCATTCGGAAATCTGCGGGTCAAAGGTTGTTCGCACCTCACCACAGCTTATCGCAGCGTACCACGTCCTTCATCGCCTCTTGT